>JADIMG010000092.1 GCA_017694875.1 Candidatus Gallipaludibacter merdavium | reverse complement strand
TTTTTCGCTTAACTATTCAAAAAACGGCTTCAAAGCACACATTTACAAATGCGGAATAATGCTGCGTATCTCCCTGAAAGCCCAATAGTTTACATTATTCTTCCTAAATCCATCCGAAATCGGGCGAGTTTCGCTATATTTGAATAAAATAGGATGCGGCTTGGGATTAGCAAATCGTAAAACTTCGTTTTCCATTTGCTAATCCACTCGCCTTTCGCTATCTTTGTCCCAAAGAAATTGTAGGTTATGAAACAGCTGATTCAATATAAGGATGTGGAGATACGTCAGCAGGAATTGACCATTTTGCGCGACGTGAATTTGGAGGTCAATTCAGGCGAATTTATCTATTTGTTGGGGAAAGTGGGTAGCGGCAAGAGTTCGTTGCTCAAATCCTTTTATGCGGAGGTGCCAGTGAAGACGGGTGACGCAACAATTCTTGATTATGACCTTCGGAAAATCAAGAGGAATGAAGTGCCTTTCCTGCGCAGAAAGATAGGTATCGTTTTTCAGGATTTCCAGTTGCTGATGGACAGAACCGTATATGAAAACCTTCTTTTTGTGTTGAAAGCTACCGGCTGGAACAGTAAGGCAGCGATGGATGATATGATACATGAAGTGTTGAATCAGGTGGGAATGGACAAGAAAGCCTATAAGATGCCACACCAGCTTTCAGGAGGAGAGCAGCAACGTGTGGTCATTGCCCGTTCATTGCTCAATTCGCCGGAAATCATATTGGCAGACGAACCGACCGGTAATCTTGACCCGGAAACGGGTGCGGAACTGATGGAACTGCTTTATAGCATTCGCCTGTCAGGTACAACGGTTATGGTGGCTACACACAACCTTACATGGATAGACCGTTTTCCTGGTCGCATATTACGCTTTGAAAATGAGCATGTCATTTAAGGTATAGTGATTGCTCCGTTCTCATATTTGAGCGAGATTTTGCAACAACGCCCTTGTCAATATTGTTGGCAAGGGCGTTGTTGTTATGGTAGGCTGTTTGTCGTTTCCCGTTGATTATAATTTTGAGGCGTATATACTGGTTTTTGTCGCTTTTTGTTGGTGGTTTTGTTTGATTCGTGTTAAAATGTTGTGTTTTTGATACGCTTCTATGTTGTTTTGCTTTGTTTGTTGATTCTTTTTTGTATGTTTGCGGTTGAATCTTAAATCTATTTGTTATGATAGCAACTGAATTTAATAAACGCTCACGCTATTTATTGATTGTGCATGATTTGATGAGTGTGTGGCTCTATTGGGAATTTTGTGTGAGCGCAACAACAAGTAGCGTGTTCTGGTCGGCTTTAGGGCAATTGAATCCGGAAGGTATTACCTGGGACTTAGGAACAGGTTTCATTTTTTTTGTGCTCTTTGTGTTTGCACGTCTGTCCTATTTTCCTAAGGAGGTCCGTTGGGCACAGTTAAGTTGGATTATAGCCATAATCGTGGTGGCTGCTGTAGGACCGGTGCTTGTATGGGGAGCTATAACACAGGGATGGTTTGCAGTAGGGAGTAATGAGTGGTATAAGGCAAATAATTCTCTTGGAGAACTTTCTAGTTTGTTGTTTGCTATGTATTTAATCTATGTATATTTTAGGTTGCGTAAGTACAAGCGCGAGGGGGAAGATGGGGTGCGAACTAGACCTTCATTGAATTATAATCTGCTTTTGTTGCTTGTGGTGTTTGTTTTGTCGTTTCGCATGCTGGAAGTAGTATCTTATTTTTCTATATTAGATGAGTTGAATGAAAATCCAGAGGCGCGAGAGTTCTTATTGAAAATGGGACAGATGTAGAACAGGAATTGCGTGGTGTAAGGGTGTTTGGGGATATCAAGTTCGACCACGGCTTCAAACGTTTCCGTATGAAATCAGGCTGGAAAGTGAAGGTCGAGTTCGGTTTGGTAGTACTCGCACACAACATCAGGAAGAACTCGGCAATAATCTCAAGAAAATCGACATATCAACATCCAACCTGTGCCGCATAGGAGACAGAAATGGCTATATGGAGTCATAAATAAACGATATGGAGCTCAACAGGCAGCATCTCTGAAGCATACAAAAAGAAAATTGTTGCAAAATGAATAATACAACTGAATATCATTGAGAATTAAAAAAACAAGAAGCCGACCTCATATATTACTTTTGGGTCGGCCTCTTGTTGTGCTGATGATAGGGATTTTATGATTGCTGAAAGGACAAGATTTAGTAACGGAGGGATGGATACGGCATTTTGATTGTTGGAATTCTGGTTCTGTCTTAAAATGTAATTTGATATCTGATTTTGTTTTTTTTTGTTTTGTGTATTTTCTTATATGTTTGTGCTTTTAAATTTTGAAATGTATGAAAAGAATTTGTGTAGTCGATTGAATTTTAATCGTTGTATTCATTGTGTCTGCCATTTCTGGATTTGGTCTGCATGTCGTCGGACAAGAGAACAGCCACGAAGTCTGGCATAATTGGACTGTGTTTCATGTTTTAGGTAGTGTATTGTTCCTTATTGCCATGATATTCCATGTGACAACGCACTGGGATGGTATAAAGGGATTATAAATATGGAACAGGCAGGAAAAAACAAGGTTACAGCAGTCCTGTCCATCGTATTTTTATTGCTGTCCGTTACAGGTATCGTAATACTTGGAGTAAACGGAGCAAACTCTCCACTAGAGCTGTGGCATTATAAAATAGGTATCATAACGACTGCCATGGCCATTGGACATATCAGAAAGCGATTGTCGGCTCTTCGCAAGTCTTTAAAACCTTGAAAAGTAAAATCGGATTTATTGTCTTTTTCTTGTCAAATTAAACACAATAGATTATCTTTGCAATAACAAATCCCGCCCGCTTCCCGTAAGATTAGCGTACCCAGCGGGACATTTTTTATTTATGGGGTTACCATGCATCAAGCCATAACCACAGAACTGCAAATAGATATTCTTAAAGAAAGGAGCTTGCTTATTGATGATGTCAGGCAAGCTATTAAAGTTCTTGACATTATTAGTTATTTTCGTCATGCTGGTTATTGGCGACATTTTGAAACAGCACAGACTCCCCACCAATTCAAAAAAAGTAGTTGTTTTTCTGATATTGTATCTCAATATTCTTTTGAGAAACAGCTTAGAGTTCTACTGTTTATCGCTATCCAGACGATAGGGGTTTCTGTCCGTACTAAAATAATCAAACACTTTGCTTTTGAATTTGGTACATTTTGGTTTATGGACGAAAGCTATGCCCCCAATGAAACACGTCTCGCAGCAAATTTAGCTGTTGTGCGCAAAGAGGTTTCACGCTCACACGATGACTTTATAACCGAGCATTTTCGTAAATATAGCGAACCCGATCTGCCTCCTATATGGAAGACATTGGAGTTTATTCCAATGGGTACATGTTTCAAACTATATTTTAATTTTTCGGATGCTTCAGCGAAACACGCTGTAGTGAGAGAGTTTGGATTGAATCATCACAAATTTTTGAGAAGCTGGCTGGAATGTCTTGCTGTGCTTCGTAATTGTTGCCCCCATCATTCAAGACTGTTAAATCGGGTCTTTCCTGTCAAGCCAGTGATTCCTATGCGTATGCCAAACTCATGGATTACGGATTTCTCGTTTTGTGAACAAACACTATATCCGCAATTGTGCTATGTAGTGTACTGGCTCAACTCTATTCCTTCCAGCAATACTTTTGTTGCAGATTTCAAGCAGCTTTTATCGAAATACCCATAATAAGTCCCCATTTATTAGGCTTCCCTCATAATTGGGAACATGAGCCTTAGTGGAGATAAAATAATTACTGATTTTTTTGAAATTATGAAGACGATATTCAAAAGCTTGCCACGTAATATATGGGCAACAGGTATCACTAGCTTTTTCACGGATACCTCAACGAAAATATTCAGATTGATATTGTGCTGTTCTCTGGCTTGAGGCCGATATCACCCATTTCCAAATCTTCATCACCAAACATTTCTTCATTTGTTGGCAGGCGATAGGCTTTTTCATACGAAGCTTTGACTTGCAAACCTTTCGTGATGAAATATGTTCCTGCCGCGCCATAACCCCATGCATCGACGGTTCTGGTGGTACGTACATATTCATCTTCTGCCGTACTGGTTGCTATTGGACCGGCAACAAATTGGTTGTAATATTTGCCGAAGGCAGAGACATTCCATTTTTCTGATAACATCAAACGATAGGAAAGGCCCGAAATGTTTTTGCGTGTTTCTTTGGGTATGGCATTGGCAGGAACATCAGCTGTGAGTAATGATTGGTTATTGCGATGAAACCAGTTGGCTACGTGGTTGAAACTGATGAGATGAACTTTTCCTATTCTGTAATTTACAGTAAGGGTTCCGTTCCAATTGTTGTTGGTGGAGCGGGTATGTTGATAGGATTGTTCTCCGGGTGTTTTCATGGGGCGAGTTTCACCACGCCAGTTATATTCTACGGAAGATGTATCAACATTATGAACAACGTTTCGGTTGTAGTTGGCTGTAAAAGTCAGATCAAGACCTTTGGTGAAGAGGTCTCGCTTGTGGTATTCCAATGAAGGGATGAGGGAATAGCCAGTACGGTATTTTCCTCCAAACACAATGTCTTGGGTTACACCTGTCTGAATGTCCTGGTACATATTGGAATAAGTAAATGTCAGTAAAAAGCGGTCTGCCCATTGGGTATTTGTGAAACCAAACTTTCCAATAACAGCCTCATTGTGATAGGTGTCATGAAAACGTTTGACATGTTCAATGATACTGTTGTCGGTGGCACCGGTTGTGAAGTCTTTCACTGCGTTATCCACGTAATAACTATTGTCAGAATAATTCTGAAATGCGTTGATTTCATATGTAAGTCCGTTTTTGAATGTCTGACCGAAGTTGACATGTGATTTGTGGGTGTTGAAAGAACCATAACTATAGGAAGAATCCAAAAACCAACGACGTTTTTTTTGTTGGTTACGATGTTGATTACTCCTCCCAAGGCATCTGTTCCAAAACCTATAGGTACAACTCCCTTATAGACTTCGATGCGCTCTGCAAAACTGATAGGTAAATTATTGATATTGAATGAACTGCCAACCCCTTCCTGAGGTACTCCGTCGATAAAGACTTTAACATGTTTGCCTGTAAAACCATCCAGCGTCAGTTGGTCTTCTGAACCGATGCCGCCAGATTCACGTAAACGGATGCCAGGTGCTTTATTGAGCGCTTCGCTCAGATTGGAACTACTGCCTTGGAGAGCGTCCATATCAATGGCAATGGCGTTATAGGCTGAACGGCGTACACGATGAATCCCTTTAGATACGACTGTCACTTCCTCCAATTGTTGCTGATCGGTTTGCAGGTAATAGGTGCCTTTTATGGGGTGTCCTTTCTGGATATGCACTTTTTCTTCCCGAGATTTGTAGCCTATGGCAGAAATGACCATAGTGTAGTGCCCTTCCGGTATTTCCAATGAGAAATATCCGTTCAGATCACTGGCTGTTCCATAATTTGTTCCTTTCATGTATACGGTTGCAAAACTGACAGTATCTTTATCTGTTGAAAAAACCTGTCCGGAAATACTTCCCGTAATTTTGTTGGCAAATAGATTTGATGTTATAAGTAAAGAAATCAGTAGTAGAAATTCTTTTGTTGCTCTCATTTTACAGTTTCCAAATTTTGTGCTGCAAATTTCCAATGAAAATGAGAATTTGGCAATCGCTATTATTGGGTATTTTGAATATATGTCACAGCTGGATGGATAATGTACCTATAAATCGGTATTTCGCTTGTTGTGTGTAATGAGAAAAGTGAAGTGTCTAATGAATTGGCAGTGCAAATTCTGATAGAAAACCGTATCTTGTAATGCATTTGTTTTTTATGCTTCAATGCCGTATTTTTGCATGTGAATAAATAAAGGAACGATATGGAAAGTTTTGTGGTTTCAGCCCGGAAATACAGACCGTCTACATTTGAGACTGTAGTCGGTCAGCATACTCTGACACAGACACTTAAGAATGCAATAAAGAGTAATCATCTGGCGCATGCCTATCTGTTTTGTGGTCCGCGTGGAGTGGGGAAGACCACTTGTGCACGTATTTTTGCCAAAACCATCAATTGCCAACATTTGACGGATGATTTTGAACCTTGTAATGAATGTGAATCGTGCAAGGCGTTCAACGAACAACGTTCCTATAATATACATGAACTGGATGCGGCTTCCAATAATAGTGTGGATGACATCCGTTCTTTGATAGAGCAAGTGAGGATTCCACCACAGATAGGGAAGTATAGTGTCTATATTGTAGATGAGGTGCATATGCTTTCGCAGGGTGCATTCAATGCATTCCTGAAAACATTGGAAGAGCCTCCTGCACATGCTATCTTTATCTTGGCCACAACAGAAAAGCATAAAATATTGCCCACAATCCTTTCGCGTTGCCAGATATATGACTTCAATCGCATCACAATACCAGACACGGTGGGTTATCTGCAGAAAATAGCGCAGAAGGAACAGATAAACATTGATGTAGAGGCCCTGAATGTCATTGCTCAGAAAAGTGATGGAGGTATGCGTGATGCATTGTCCATTTTTGACCAGTTGGTGAATTTTTGTGGCACAAGCATATCTTATCAGGATGCTATCTCAACTCTTAATGTGCTCGATTATGAGTATTATTTCCGTTTGGTAGATTGCGCTCTCGCTTCAGATGTGAGTGGCGCCTTGTTGCTTTTCAATGAAGTATTGTCAAAAGGATTTGAAGGTCAGCATTTTGTGGATGGATTGGGCAGTCATTTGAGAGATGTAATGGTCAGCAAAGATGTTGCAACGATAGCTTTGCTGGAAAAAGGGGAGAATGTTGCGAAACGCTATGCCGAACAGGCAGCTAAAACACCACTTCCTTTTCTTTATAAAGCTTTGCAGATGGTGGGTGATGTCAGTTTGAACTATCGTTTGTCAAGAAACAAACGTTTGACTGTTGAAATTCTGCTCATTAAACTTTGTCAGATTATGGGACCGGTTGAGGTGGAGCCTTTGCAGCAGAAGCCTATTGCTCCCATTTCTTCATCGCCACAAAAATCGCCACAAAAGACAGCTGGAGGAAATGAAGGAGTTGATAAGGAAACAGCAACGTCACCCCAGAGGGCTCAGGTAGAGCGTAGCGTAGACTCTGCATCCGCACCAGAGAAGGCTCCTGAGGCTGTTTCGCAAGTAAAAAAAAATGTTAGACAAGCACCTGCAACTTCTCCCCAGACATTTCATCGTTCCATCTCCATTAATGTAGGTAATTATGTAGGACAGGCGGAAACTGCTGTGGGCAATATTCATAATTCTGCCAGTCGGGAAAAACGGCATAAGCCGTTTGATGAGGAACAGCTTAGAAAAGCATGGGCTGATAGTATTGATGAGGTTGCTGAAGCAGATGATAGGCTGAAGAGCATTATGTATCGTAGGGAGCCTGTAATGGTTGCGGCTGATATGGCGGAAATCGTGTTGGAGAATAATTCGCAGGAATCTGATATGAAAACGATAGAGACCAAATTGGTGCAGTTTATCAGAGACCAGATTGAAAATGATGATTTTACATTGCGCTTCCGAATAGCGGAGTCACAAGAGAAAGCTCCCGTCGCCTATACTTCGGAAGATAAAATGAAACTTTTTGTGCAGAAAAACAGTGCTGTCAGTCTGTTGAAGGAATCCTTCAAACTTCAATTGGAATAATGTCAATCAGAAATCTTGCAATAGTACTCTTTCTTGTATGGTATTTAGGGGGGAAAGCAGTTGCCTTACCCAATGACAGAGTCTGTTTTGCTCTGATTACAGATATGCATATTCAGCAGAAAGATCCGAAGGCATTAGCCGGCCTGAAGGCTTGTGTCGAACAGATAAATCGTTGTGATTCCGTTGATTATGTGTTTGTGGCTGGCGATTTGGTACAACAGCCCGACAGTATGTCTATGTGGCAATGCAAAGAAGCTTTGGATAAGTTGGATATTCCCTATTTTGTTGTGGCAGGCAATCATGACCGTTCCTACAAAGGTAAGCCGGACACAACCTTTCACCTTGTTTTTCAGCAGGATGTATTTTGCTTTTCCGATAGTCTATTGACCTTTATGGGGTTTTCCTTGTATCGGCAACAGGGTGAATCCCAACCGCGTTTGTCGGATATTACGTGGGCCTGTCTTGACAGTATGTTAGGGGATCAGTTAAATGTGAAGCCCATGATTGTTGTAACTCATGAACCATTGGTGGAAGGGGATTGTGGTAATGCTCGTTCTGTCATTAAATGGCTCAGCAAGCATCACACTTTGTTGGTATTGTCTGGACATTACCACCGATATATGGTGTATGATTATGATGGTATCCCCGGTATTGTCAATCGTGCTTTACGTCGGACAAATGAGGAGGTAGCAGCATATACGCAATACGTAATAAAGGAAGGTGTTGTTTATATATATGAATGCTATGTGGGGAGAGAGCCGGAACTCTGGTTGTCTTTGCCGCTGGATTACAATTAAATAATTAAATAAAGGTATGGAAATCAAACAAATGGCCTCAGTTATAGGAGTGCCGGGTTATGAAAAGGATTGTAGAGAGATTAAATGGTTGTTGACCGACAGCCGCTCATTGTCATTGCCGGAGACCTCCGCTTTTTTTGCTATAGAGACCTCCCGAAACGATGGTCACAAATATATTCCTGAATTATATGAAAGAGGTGTAAGGTGTTTTGTCATTTCCCATGATTTACCGGAAGCGGAGCGTATGAGCGATGCCGCCTTCTTGAAAGTGGATGATCCTACACTTGCATTGCAGCAATTAGCTGCATGGCACAGAATGGAATTTGATGTGCCGGTTATAGGCATAACGGGTAGTAATGGTAAGACGATTGTGAAGGAGTGGTTATATCAATTGCTGTTGCCTAAATACAATGTAACCCGTTCACCTCGTAGTTATAATTCCCAAATAGGTGTTCCTTTGTCTGTATGGCAAATGAATGCGGAAACACAAATTGCACTTTTTGAGGCAGGAATGTCCATGCCTGGTGAAATGGAACGTTTGCAGCGAGTGATTCGCCCGACAATAGGTATCTTTACCAATATAGGTGATGCACATCAGGAAAATTTTACGTCTTTGGAACAGAAGTGTAGAGAAAAAATGCGTCTTTTCGAACAGGTCGGTTTGTTAATCTATTCCAAGGATATGTCTTTGATTGACAAGGTAGCAAAAGAGAAAAACTTGCCTTTCTTGACGTGGGGACTAGACAAAGATGCTGATATCCGCATTGTGGAGAAAAACAGTCATGAAAACGAAACGGAAATAATTTATGCCTATAAAGGTCATGAAGGGCGTTATGTTATTCCATTCAATGATGTGGCTGCTGTTGAAAATAGCCTGCATTGTTTGGCCTTGTTGCTTTATCTTGGTTATACTCATACGGAAATAAGGCAGTTGATGGCAAAGCTGAAACCGATTGCCATGCGTCTTGAAGTAAAGCAGGGCATAAGGGGGAATATGTTGATAAATGATTCCTATAACAACGACTTGCTTTCACTCACCATTGCATTGGATTTCTTGGATTGGCAGGCAGAGGCAAATAAGTTGAGCCGTACGGTACTTCTGTCTGATATTATGCAAAGTGGTTTGCAGGAACAGGAACTGTATCAGACAGTTGCCGACATGTTGTTGAGCCGTAAAGTGGAGCGATTGGTGGCGATAGGGCAAAATATAAGTCATTATAGAAAATGTTTCCGTGAAATTCCCAGTGTTTCGTTTTATCCGACAACTGAGCAATACATCGCCTCGACGGATTATAGGTCCATTAAAGATTCGGTTGTATTGTTGAAAGGTTCGCGTTCGTTTTCATTTGAACAGGTGTCAAAACATTTGGAGATGATTGCACACGAAACGGTGTTGGAAGTGAATCTATCGGCGTTGGTGGAAAATTTCAACTATTTTAGAAGCAAATTGAAGCGCGGAACCAAGATAATGTGTATGGTGAAGGCCTTTGCATATGGTAGTGGTGCAGTGGAAGTAGCACGTACTTTACAGCATCACGGTTGCGATTATTTGGCTGTTGCTGTGGCTGACGAGGGGGCGGAGTTACGCCGTGCAGGAATACACATACCCATTGTGGTGATGGACCCTGAAATAAATGCACTTGATGTAATTATTGATAACGAACTGGAGCCGGAAATTTACAATATGCGTATGCTGAAAGCTTTTGCCCATGCTGTTCGCATGCAGGGACTTTCACATTATCCTGTTCATATCAAGATTGACAGTGGTATGCACCGTTTGGGTTTTGAATGGCCTGATATGGAAGAACTTATTCGGGCTTTACAGGAGGATAACACATTGACGGTCCAGTCAGTTTTCTCACATCTGGCTGGTGCAGATGAAGCTCGTTTTGATAATTTTACGTATGAACAGATTAGACGCTTCACAAAGTGTGCGGATGCCTTGACAGCGGCATTCCCTTATCCAATAATGCGTCATATCTTGAATTCTGCAGGCATAGAACGTTTTACCGATTATCAGTTTGATATGGTTCGTTTGGGAATTGGCCATTATGGTTTTAGTGCTATTCCATCTGTTCAATTGAGAAATGTATGTACGTTGAAGACGGTTATTTTGCAGATAAAAGATGTGGCTGCGGGTGAGAGTGTTGGCTATTCCCGCAAGGCAATGCTGAATGAGAATAAGCGTATTGCAGTTTTGCCAATAGGATATGCTGACGGATTTGACCGAAGGCTTGGTAATGGAGTAGGAGAAGTACTGATTAATGGAAAACGTTGTCCGGTTGTTGGAAATGTATGTATGGACCTTGTCATGATTGATGTGACACATGTTGATGCTAAAGAAGGAGATGTGGCCATTATTTTTGGTGACGAATTACCTATTGATGAATTGGCACAAAAACTGGATTCAATCAGTTATGAAATCCTTACAAGTGTTTCACGTCGTGTGAAAAGGGTCTATTATCAGGAATAGTCGTTTATCAGATAATTCGCAAAGAGGATGTATCAAAGGTTCTGATATGTCCTCTTTTTGTTGTCAATGTAACAATGATTATTGGGGAATAAAAAAGAAGACCCCGCTTCACAGCGGAGCCTTCTGCACAATTAAATAACAACATACTTAATCAACTGACTATCTGATGATGATTTTCTGCATTACACCATTCAGGCGTACTACATAAATGCCTTCAGATAGTTTTATGGTTTCATTTGTGTCAACTGTAGAAGCATACACGAGACGACCGTCCACGCTATAAACCTCAGCGTTTCCATATTCCATAAAGAATAATGTGTTGCCTGATGCATAGGCATTACTGCTAATTACATTGATAGCTGCGTTAGTGCTAGTACCGCCAACCACTTTGCCATATACGCGAAGCTCGCGGATTTTAGTACCATATTGTGTGCCTGCAACAGTAGAATTGATTTTTACATAGCGTCCTTGTTTTCCTGTTACGGCAAGACGGTTGTAAACGGTAGCCATGTTAGGATTTTCAGTTACACTTCCTACTACTTCATATGTTTCATCGTTGCCAGCTATTTCGAATGTAAATTCTTTAGAAGAAGCTCCTTCCCAGATTACTTCGATAAGTTCAATGTCATACATGTCACCCAAATCAACGCTCAACCATGCATTATATGTATGGTCTGTTGTCCCCTCTGGTTCGTTCATTACCCATACCGAACCAAAATCTCCATCAACAGCATTGTCAGAATCGGAAGAACCTTCAATGGCGCTAACAGTTTTATTGAGAGCGACGTTCTCAGCATCAGTAACGACATTAAAAGTAAGTTCATTGCTGGTTATTTCATTGAATGAAGCAGACACTTTTGCTTCGCCTTTGGTTGTGAGTGTGATTTTGTTGTTAGCCACAGAAGCGTTTGTTGCATCCCAAACCAATTCATCGGTGATAGGCTGTCCATATTGGTCAAGGCAGGTTACAGTGAGTGGAATTTCATATCCTACAGGAAATGCATTGGATGCTTCCAAATCAAGTATATTATCTGCAATGGCTAGCGATATAGATGCAACTTCTGGTGCAGCTTTGCAAGTAAAATTAAAGGTAGAAGTGATATTGTTGATTGTTGCTGTTACAGTTCCGCTTTGCGTTGCACTGATGGTATAATATCCATAATTATCTTCATCTGCTGTAACAGTGATGCCGGTAGTGCCGGTTACAGTATAAGTTTGTCCTTCTACCAATCCTCCTTCTGCATTTACAGGTACGATATATGCATTGACAACTTCGTTAGGAATCAATTCAGTAGTATTGGTAAACAACTTGAATTCTGTTACACTGGCATCGGTATTTTCCGGAGTGTAATTAATACCATATACACGGAATTCACGGATGTTGGGATTGTAATCGATTGCGTTTCTTAGATTGGTGAGTTTGATATAGCGTACATTAGCTTTTACAAATGGTAAAACTTCTTCGTAGTTACCAGTGAAGTTGAGTTTTCTGCTATAGACGATAGGTTCAGAATATTCCGTTCCATTAGCAGAAGTCTCGATTTTAAATGAATCAGCGTAGGCGGTTTCCCAACGGATTTGCAATTCTCTCAAATCATAATTGGTGCCTAAATCAAGCACAAACCATGAGTTTTCCAATGCAACTTGCCAGCCATTACCGTCATTACCGTCAACCAAAATGCTGCCATCACCTTCGCCTGTTGTAACGTTTTGTCCTAATGCAAGGTTTTTTGATGCATTGAAAGGAGCTCTAGGAGTAGTTATTACAATGGTTTGAGGTTCGGTTTTGTTGCCATCATAATCGCATGCAATGACAGAGATGTTGTAGGTGCGTGTATTTTGCAAGGCGAATTTAATGCTGTTGGTAAATGATACATGTGCCACTTGATTGTTGGTGTCATATATGTAGTAGAACAAGTCTCCACTGTCATCTGTTGCACTGAGAGATAGTGTGACAGTATCGCTAGAAGTATTCAGCGTGTGACTTACTGTGAGATTTGTTGGTGCTGTTTCGTCGTTCGTTTCATTATTAATGCTGCCAACTGTATAATTGGTAAGTTCGGTAACACACCAACCTATTCCATTCTGTAGAGAAAGAAATGCTTGCAATTGTACAGTTGAATTGGCGGTAGTTCCGTTGTTGTTTGTCAGCGCGTAATAATTTACATCTGTTTTTCCTTCTCTGTGTGAATAAGCTGTCTTTTGGTCTTCAGTTCTGACGGTGAGATCCATTTCAGTCTTGTTGTCTCCATTTGGTCCCCAATTTCTTAACTGGGCTGCCCAGGCTGCATTTTCAATTGTCGTTTCAGTTTCGTTTGTCGGAACAATTGTGTAATGAGCCCAGAAATAGGTCCCGTCATCAACAACGCGATAATTCAGTTGTGCATTGACGGGTGCATCCAGATTTGCTTTGTCATCTGATTGTGCGTACAATTGTACACCATCTGCTTTTGCCGTACCCAAATTAGGTGCTTGGGCCGAAACGCTAGTCAACATACCTGCTGACATAGCCAATAGAAGTAATCTTCTTTTCATGGTTGTTTGGTTATTTAAGTTTAACAATAAGATATAAAACTGTTCGTTTGAGTTGTGCTGCAAAAGTCAGCATTTATATTTACATGTAATGGAGTAATTTAACTACATTATTTCTACATTCATTGAATATTGATACTTCATTATTTCACTATTTAAAATATATTCAATTGATTATCAAGTTGTAATATTTTTATTTTATACGCATGGAATACGTCGTCTTGCTTATTTCTCTTTCAAAATAAAAATGTATCTTTGTAGCAAATATTTTGAGTTGTATTTCGCTAGATATAAAATCAAACCATGAAAAATATTAGGAATATAATCTTATTTGCTTGTCTGTTAACATCAGTATGTGCTTTTGCAGCATGGCAGTTGCCTGTATATAATTACCCTTTTACAGTTTATAATGGTGGTACGCAAAATTGGCAGGTACGCCAGCAGAAAAACGGATGGATGTATTTTGCCAATAACTATGGTCTATTGGAATTCGATGGAAATGAGTGGTCATTATACGGAATATGGAATTCAACGGTTATCCGTTCAGTGGAGATAGCCCCGGATGGCTCAATATATGTTGGAGGAAGTAATGAATTTGGCCGCTTCACAAGTAATACTTTTGGTTCTTTGTCTTACGAACCCTTATCACTGGATGTTCCGGAACCATATAAAAATTTTGGCGAAATATGGAATATTCATTTGATTCATAATACGCTTTATTTGCAATCCAGAAATTATATCTTTAAAAAAGATTTGAATTCAGGCTCTTATGAAGTAATTGAACCGAAATCCCGCATATATTGTAGTGCAAAGATTCGGGATGGTTTGTTTGTAGCAACAGCATCTGGCATCTTCTTGGTAACGGGAAACCAGTTGAATGCGTTGCAAGGTTCAGAACAGTTGCGTGGTTATGAAATCAGAAGTCTGCAGCCATTGGGTGATAATAGCATTTTAATCGGGACTGATTTTAATGGTTTGTTTATTTTCAATGGTAATGAAATAAAACCTTTTAGGACGGATGCGGATGCGTTTATAAAAGCAAACCAGTTGTATTCCATGGCGATAAATGAAAAGTACATTGCGATCGGAACAGTGTTGAAAGGTTTGGTAATTATGGATTTGAGTGGAAAGAAATGTCAATATCTCAGTACTGAAAACGGTTTGCAGAACAATACAATACTTAGTATGTCATTTGATGCAGGAGGCAATTTATGGATGGGCTTGGATCAAGGTATTGATAAGGTTATAGTAAATTCATCTGTTCGTCAATTATATAATAGTCTGAATTCAAAAGGTGCTGGTTATAGTTCGTTGATTGATGGTCATAAATTGTATGTTGGTACTAACCAAGGGTTATATTACACGGACTATCCAATCAGTAACAGTTCCTATATAACAGATTTGCAATTGGTTGAAGGAAGTATGGGACAGGTCTGGGAGGTCAGTATAGTGGGCGGCACCATATTTTGTTGCCACAATCGAGGACTTTTTACATTGGAAGATAGACGCTTGAAAATTTTACTTAATGGTGAAGGCTTTTGGCGTATAAGACAGTTGCCTGGGAATGAGAAGATTGTGATTGCAGGAAGTTATAGCGGATTTTATGTGCTGAAGCAGGAAAACGGAAAGTTTAAATTGCACGCAAAATTGAAAAATGTGTCTCTTACGGCAAAATCTTTTGAGATTGATACGAATAATCGGATATGGGTGATAACTGACAAAGGCTTGGAACGATTGACGCTGAATGCCGAGATGAATGAATGTTCTTCAGAGCTTTTGTTGACACGCTTGCATGACCACGAATACTTGAGTTTGTCAAAATTGGATGACAGGATTATAGTAAGTTCAAATCTGGCACATGAATTTGAAGGGAACATTTCTGGTGAAGTCAGAAATTTTGTGACAGACAAAAGCAATAATCTTTCTCGTGATAGTGTATTCTTTAATCAGCTTGTAGGTGAATATGGAAACTATGTCGTAGTTACGGAAGATGATCGCAAAAATATTTGGTTTATATCCGATAAGGCTCTATATGTTAGCTTATATGACGGGAAAAAAGGTCACTATAAACAACCGTCTATTAGAATTTGGAATTCGCAGCACTTCTTTATTGATGGTTTTGCCTATTTGTATCCAATTGGTAACGGTCAATTAATGATGGGATGTTTGGGCGGTTTTGCAATGGCAGATGTAAATAATGTGCCTATCAGTTCGGAGCGAAGCAGATATGCACTGATAAAGAGAATTTATTCAACTTCTCCTAAGGATTCAGTTGTATATGGGCAATCATACCCCATTCGGCATAAGGATGTGCGTATTGCATATAAGAATAATTCCATCCGGGTGGAGTTTGGGGCTGCTGCTAATTTTAATGAAGTCATTGAATATCGGTGTAGGTTGGTAGGTTATGATGATGGATTTAGTGCATGGACAAGAAACACCGTGAAAGAATATACATCCTTACCAGAAGGAAAATACACGTTCAAGCTTCAGGCACGTAATAATATGAATCCAACATTGAGCAATGCGGAGGTCACATTTTATGTATTGCCACCTTGGTATCGTTCGTGGTGGGGATATTGTATTTGGTTGGTCTTGGCTGCCTATGTTCTGTTTATCATTTATAGGTATTTTATGCGTAAGGTGGAGAGAAGTAAGAGGGCCTTGGAACGTATGAAAGACGAAGAAATGAGACAGCAGGAGCAAAAATACAAAGATGAAGCCCATCAGCGGGAAAAGGAAATCTTGCGATTGAAAAATGAACAGATTGCTTTTGAGTTGAAAAATAAGAGCCAGGAATTGTCAAATGTTTTGCTCAATCATTTGAACAAAAATGAAATGGTGAAAGACATAAAACATGATTTGGCCAAAATAGGCCAGGATTTGAAGAATGAAGACGCAAAAAGTGCTTCTAAAAGACTTGTTGCATTGCAATCGAAATTGACACAAAGCATTGAACAGGAAATAAACTGGGAAAAATTTACAGAGAATTTTGATCTGGTCAATGATAATTACTTGCGCCGTTTGGGTGAGCACTATCCATGGATGAATTCTAATGAACGCAGATTATGTGTCTATATAAAGATGGGTTTGCAGACCAAGGAAATAGCTCCGATATTGAACCTTTCCATTCGTGGGGTAGAGATGTTGCGCTATAGGATGAGGAAGAAAATGCATTTGCAGCATGGAGAAGAATTGGAATTGCATTTGCGGATGTTTATGGATGAAACAAAAACAGGAGAAGCAGACACAAAATAGCTCATAATGCATGGAACTCTGATGGCATGTACTATTTTCGTTTGCTTGTTCGTGCTAAACATAGTACCTTTGCATGTTGAAATGCTGAAATTAATTTTCTTAGATATATTGATATGAAAAGAACTGTTATAATTGATGCGCTCCAATGCACCAATTTTGGAGAATCCATAAATGTGAAAGGATGGGTGAGAACCCGAAGAGGTAACAAAAACGTCAGTTTTATTGCTCTTAATGATGGCAGTACCATTCATAATATACAGGTTGTGGCAGATGTCGCCAAGTTTGGAGAGGACTTTTTGAAACCCATAACGACAGGCGCTTGTATTAGTGTGTGTGGCACATTGGTACAGTCAATGGGTAAAGGGCAGAATGTAGAGATTCAGGCAGAGACAATAGAAATTTATGGTACGGCGGATCCGGACAGTTATCCGCTTCAGAAAAAAGGCCATACTTTGGAATTCTTGCGTGAGATAGCTTATTTACGTCCGCGAACCAATACTTTTGGAGCTGTGTTCAGAATCCGTCACCACATGGCGATAGCAATTCATACTTACTTTCATGAGCGTGGATTTTTCTATTTTCATACGCCACTTATCACAGCTTCCGATTGTGAAGGAGCCGGTCAGATGTTTCAGGTAACAACACTCAATCTGTATGATTTGAAGAAGAATGAACAAGGTTCGATTGATTATTCAAGAGACTTTTTTGGAAAGCAGGCGAGCCTAACTGTATCAGGGCAATTGGAAGGCGAATTGGGTGCGCTGTCTTTAGGAAAAATCTACACATTTGGACCAACGTTTAGGGCAGAAAACTCCAACACACCACGTCATTTGTCTGAATTTTGGATGATTGAACCCGAGGTGGCATTTAATGAGATAGAGGAAAATATGGAATTGGCTCAGGATTTCATTCAATATTGCGTTAGATGGGCTTTGGAACATTGTCAGGATGATTTGAACTTCTTGTGCCAAATGTATGACAAAGAATTGTTGGACCGCTTGAAATTCGTTGTGGAAAATGATTTTAAACGTTTGACATATACCGAAGGGATTGAAATATTGAAGGCGGCTGTTGCTAATGGCAAGAAATTCGAGTTCCCTGTTGATTGGGGTACAGACTTGCAGTCAGAACACGAACGTTATTTGGTGGAAGAGCATTTTAAGAAACCTGTCATCTTGACTGATTATCCAAAGGAAATCAAATCGTTCTATATGAAGCAGAACGATGATGGAAAGACTGTGCGCGCTATGGATGTCTTGTTCCCTAAGATTGGAGAAATTATTGGTGGTTCGCAGCGTGAAGAGGATTACGAGAAGTTGAAGAGACGTGCAACGGAGATGGGAGTACCCGATAAAGATATCTGGTGGTATTTGGATACACGTAGATTTGGTACAGCACCACATTCCGGTTTCGGCTTGGGATTCGAAAGACTGATGCTTTTTGTAACGGGTATGGCGAATATTAGAGATGTTATTCCGTTTCCACGTACACCTAATAATGCCGATTTCTAATCTACATGGAGCGACAGATTGTACTAACTGAAGATGGCTCCAGTACATTGTATGTAAGTGAAATAGATGAATGTTATCATTCTTCCCACGGAGCTATACAGGAGTCGGAACATATATTTATAAAAGCCGCTTTGGAGCATCATGCTTCAAAGCGGTTGTCTGTTTTGGAGGTTGGATTCGGGTCGGGGCTCAATGCTTTGCTGACTTTACGTTGTGCCAAGAGAAATAATTTAACTATTCGTTATACGGGAATAGAAAAGTATCCATTGACAATGAATGAGGTTGGTCAGTTAAATTATGCATGCGATGATCAGGATAAAGAAATTTTTATGCAAATGCATTCTTTGTCTTTTGGTGTTACCGCCTCACTGACTCCCTATTTCAGTTTATGTAAGTTGCATACAGATTTTGTCTCCGTAGATTTGTCTTCCTCTATTTTTGATATTGTGTATATGGATGCCTTCTCGCCGGAAAAACAACCGGAATTATGGACGCAGGACTCCATGAAAAGGTTGTATGACTCAATGCGAATAGGAGGAATATTGACTACATATTGTGCCAAAGGTTATGTGCGAAGAAATCTGCAATCGGTTGGTTTTGAAGTGGAGCGTCTGCCAGGGCCTCCAGGAAAACGCGAGATGTTGAGGGCTACTAAAAGATAGAGGATTTCTTCTGTTATTAGGAGTTTTTGTTTATATTGTTGTATAGTAGTTAAACAACCAAAAAATATTTGCAATTAACATTTAAGTGAAAGTATAAACACTATATTTGTCGCAGCCTAATTTATGTTTAATCAACAAAAATCTAATCATTATGAAAAGAATTACATCTCTTTTGGTTGCGTTTTGCTTCTGTTTAGTGGGGTTTGCCCAAACTGTGTTCCCTTCAGCTCAAGCTGCTAATTATGGAAAGTATTATAATGATGAGACAGAGAATCTTCTTATTGCTTTATTCAATGAGGATACATACGAGACTGTGTATATTGAGTTGCTTTTACCAATAGGTACTGGGGTTGATGCTATACCTGCAGGTACCTATCCTATTGTTGATACTTATGCAGTAAATACCGCTTTAGCAGCAGGAGAAGATGAGGCTGGTTATCTGATTGGTTGCTTGCTGGAGAGTATTGATATGGAAGCGTATAGTTATGTTTATAAGCTTGTGACAGAGGGTAATGTTGTTGTGGCTGTGAATGAAGGTACTTATACAATAACGATGACGGGTACAGCAACAGCCACCGGTTCGACAACAACAGAAGAGGTGAATGTGACCTATACAGGTGCTCTTGCTATTGCAGATGAACGCCCAATGGAAAATTTCACCCATGATTTTACAACAGCAGCTTTATATAATTATTATGACTTCTTTAATGAGACGACAGATAACTTTACTATTTATTTGTCAGACGGAGAAGAAGGTACTTATGATGCCCAATTTGATATTTTGGCACCAGCTGGAACTGGTTTAACAGTTCCTGTCGGAACTTATACCTTTACTCCAGCTCCGGAAGATTATGATTTTACAGATTTCACTTCGGGAACAGCAATAGGTGGTGTTTATGATTATTATAATGGTATACAATTGGGTGGTTTGTTGTTGGATTATGAAAATGTACAAGCAATTGTAATCGAGAGCGGAACTTTGACTATTGCGCAGAATGGAGAGGATTACACTATTACAGTAACAACGGCAATTGACGGTTTTGCAGAAAATGTTACCTTGACCTATTCAGGTGCTTTGGTTGCGGAGGAAGGGCAATTCAGCGCTTTAAAGCAAGCCAAAGAAGACCCTGTAAAAGCTTATGGAATTGATGGAACATTGTATATAGACACTGAAACAGCAAATGCTCATATTCAGGTTATTGATATGCTTGGACGCGTTTTGGTAAATGATGTTGACGCCGGTGCTAATGCAAGCTATTATGTAGGTACAGATAAAATTGTTTTGGTACGTGTAAATGGACAGGCAGTTAAAGTGAAGATGTAATGTTCATGTAATAGAAAGCTCATTGGAGGGTGATCCAAAAGTCAACATGATAGACATTTGGGTCACCCTTGTCTTTATTTCTTCTGATGTGATTATGGACAAAATTTTACGGTTATCCTCCTGTAAATAAATAGGATAACCATAGTTTGTATGGTAAATGTTTATTATCGTTGAGGTACCAAACAAAAAGATAGCCAATTTCCCCAACTGGGGTCTTACGACAGCCATCTGGAGACCATGGGGGAGAGGAACAGCTGCAGCAGGACAGACCCTGATGCCACCTTCATGAGGATGAAGGAGGACGCGAGGAACAACGGCCAGACCAAGCCGGGATATAACGTGCAGATAGCCCCCGGGAACCGGTTCATAACCAACTACGGCATCTACTGGAGGCCTACGGACTGAGGTACGATGATACCGTTCCTGGAATCCATCAGAGAGAGATACGGCAGACAGAGCGACGAGGTGGTGGCATACTCCGGCTATGGCAATGAAGAGAACTATGCGTACATGGAGGCCAACGGGATAGACGCCTATGTCAAGTATAACATGTTCCAGACCGAGACCGGACGCAGGTATGCCGACAATGCCTTTCTCATCCGGAACATGCACTACAACTCCGGCAAGGACTATTATGTATGTCCGATGGGGCAGCACATGGAGAGGTGTGGCACACGATATCCGGTATCGGAACTCGGTTACAGGTCGGAAGTGGCCGTCTACAGGGCCGACAACTGCAATGGATGTCCGCTCAGGTGAATGTGCTACAAAGGCTGTGTCGACAGGAGAACAGTCGAGGTCAACCACAGAAGCAGACGGGTTCAGGAGACAGGCCAGGGAAAGGCTTACCGTGAACGGGGGATGATGCACTGCAGTAACCGTCCCATTGGACCGGAAGCGGTGTTTGGGGATATCAAGTTCAACCACGGCTTCAAACGTTTCCGTCTGAAATCAGGCGGGAAAGTGAAGGTCGAATTCAGTCTGGTAGCACTCGCGCACAACATCAGGAATACTCGGCGATAATCTCAAGAATATCGACAAAGCAACATCCAACCTGTGCCGCATAGGAGGAAGAAATGGCTATATGGAGTCCAAAACAAGCGATATGGAACTCAACAGGCTGCAACTCTGGCGCATATAACAATGAAAATGGCCGCAAAATAAAAAATACAACAGAAGTTCTAAGACAAGAAGCCGACCTCAAAATTACTTTGGGTCGGCCTCTTCTGGTATAACTGGATGTAAAAGACTACAAAGCAGCCAATGTAGCTACCAGGAAGTCCCAGAATTTCTGTACGGAGGCAATATCTACTTTTTCATCCGGTGAGTGAGGATAGCGGAGGGTAGGTCCGAAGGAAATCATATCCATTTCAGGATAATTGCGTCCCAAGATGCCGCATTCCAGTCCGGCATGTACTGTCATGATTTTGGGGCGTTTGCCGAATTCTTTTTCATAGACTGCAGCCATGGTGTTGAGGATGCGTGATTTGAGGTTGGGCTGCCAGCCCGGATAAGAACCGGTAAATTCCACTTTGGCACCTGCCAAGGTAAATACGCTTTCAATCATGGATGCGAGTTCTTCCTTGCGTGATTCCACGGAGCTACGTGTGAGGCAGGAAACGATAATCTTTTCGCCATCCGATTTGACAATAGACAGGTTGTTGGATGTTTCGATTACATCAGGCATGTCTTGAATGTAACGGAACGGGCCGTTAGGGCAAGCGGTGATGGCATTGATAAGGTCGTCCTGCATTTCTTCCGGTATCAAACCTTTTGGCAATTCGGTTTCTTCGGCTGTGAAGCTCAGTTTTTCTTCTACACCGGCATATTCCTTTACAAAGAGCGTTTCATAATCGTCCACCAAGTCGAGCAGGTCTTGCACACCATCGGCAGGAACGGTTACAATAGCTACTGCTTCGCGTGGGATGGCATTACGCATGTTGCCGCCATTGATGGAAGCCAAGCGTGCTTCGTAGTCTCTTACTGCCTCTTTCAGGAAGCGGAACATCAGTTTGTTGGCGTTGGCACGTTGCAGGTTGATGTTCAAGCCAGAGTGGCCACCGTTGAGTCCGGTCAAGGTGATTTTTACAGCTACATCGCCTTCGGGCACTTCGGTTTCGAAATAGCGGAACGTGATGTTGCCGTCCACGCCACCGGCGCAACCAACATACAGTTCACCTTCGTCTTCCGAGTCGGTGTTGATTAATATCTTTCCTTTGAGGAAGTTGGCTTCCAGACCGAATGCGCCATACATGCCGGTTTCTTCGTCCACTGTGAAGAAGGCTTCCAGCGGTGGGTGAACCATGTTCTTGTCGGCAAGGACAGCCATAGTGGCAGCGACACCAATTCCGTTGTCGGCTCCCAGTGTTGTACCTCTGGCTGTTACCCATTCGCCGTCTATATAGGCTTGAATGGGGTCTTTGCTAAAGTCGAACGGAGTGTCGTTGTTGTTTTGTGGAACCATGTCCAAATGGGCTTGCAGAATTACGCCTTCGTGGTTTTCATAGCCCGGAGATGCCGGTTTGCGAATCAGCACATTGCCGATTTCGTCTTGCAGCGTTTCCAATCCTAATGACTTGCCGAAGTTCATCATAAATTCACAGATTTCCTTTTTCTGGCCAGAAGGACGGGGAACCTGCGTGATAGAATAAAAGTGTTGCCAAAGCCCGCTTGGCTGCAAATTGCGAATGTCGTTCGATTCCATGATATTTCTTGTTTTTAAAAGGTTGATAATTCCATTTTCCGCAAAGTTAGAAAAAACTCTTGATTGACCATCGCAGGAACGGATTATTTTTCAAAAGTTCCCGGTTGGACGCCCCATTTCTTCAACTCCTGATAAAGTCGCTGTACGGGCAAGCCCATGACATTGAAATAGGAACCGTTGATATGTTCCACCCCAATATATCCTATCCATTCCTGGATGCCATAGGCACCTGCTTTGTCGAGCGGCATAAAACGCTTTACGTAATAATTGATTTCCTCTTCTGTCAATTGGCTAAACCTTACTTCCGTCATGCTGGCGAAAGAGCTTTGTGTTTGCCATGAGGTCAGTGTGACGCCCGTTATTACCTTGTGGGTTTCGCCCGAAAGTGAACGCAACATCCGTATGGCATCTTCCGCATCGTGCGGTTTGCCCAGTACCTCATCTTTGTGCCAAACGATGGTATCGGCTGTAATGAGCAGTTCGTTGTCGTGCAGTGTATTGCGCAGCGCATCCGCTTTGAGGCGGGACAGATAGATGGGTATTTCTTCTCCCTGCAAGGAATCGGGATAGGTTTCTTCGGTATCGGCTGTCCTGCATTCAAATGTACATCCCAAACCTGCCAGCAATTCCTTGCGTCGGGGTGACTGTGAGCCTAATAACAATTTCATACTTGCCTTGTTTCCTTATGGTTGTTTTCTGTTTGTGCGGGGAAGCAGTTGAAAGAGTCCCCAACATTGAATCGTTGCATACAAAGGTAGGAAAAAACGTCTGAACAGTCAATCAAGTCTTTTGACATTTGACAAAAGCTTTACAAAACCTTATCTTTGTCTGTGAAATACAATTAATTGGAGGATATATGTCACGTTACAAATTGCCACCACAAGCGTCTTACAAGAAAATCCGTTGCAAGTTGCGTCGCGATGGATTGACACTTAATACACGTTTCGGTGAGATATATACGATGAAACGCTGTGAGAAGTATGACCCTGCTACGGAAAAACAGATGCTCCGGCGGAAACTGTTTGCTGAAGCATGTGCCTTTGCCGGTGAGGAGATACGCAATCCGGAGCGATTGCGTGTGTGGACTCGTTATGCCCATTACTTTAAGTACAAGACTGCCCGTTCGGCGGCTTTTTCCTATTATTTCAGACGGAAGCGGTAGAGGTGTATGTAGCTTATTGAAAAAAACAGGAGTGCAATTTTTTTGTGTGGAGGTTGTTTGTGAAAGTTTGTGTATATATTATCTCTTTCGGATTAGGAGAAATGGGTAGAAAAACCCCGAAGGCTCATTGAACCTTCGGGGTTTTTTATCATATGCTGTTATTGTTGAAGGTTAGTTCTTTACTATTTTTCTGACCTCATAACCATTTGTCGTTTCTATCTGCATGAAATAGATTCCTGCCGGTAATCTGCTCAAATCCAGTTCACTATAATTTGACGTAAATGACATAATCAAATGACCGGCAGAGTCTGTAATTCGTATTTGAGTGATTTCGTATTCGCTTTCTATACGTACATAATCAAATACGGGATTCGGATATATAGAAAGTGAAGACTTCATGGCAACCTGTGTCGCACTTTCTTGAGTAGAGCATGTGGCCTGCAGGTTGAAGTTCTTTACTTCCCATGCCGGTATGGCGTCAGAAGAGGATACATTGTAATGGAATGCAATGACAATCGATTGGTTGGCAAACGATTCCATAGGAATATCAATCGTATTATCGACCCATTCCCAATTTTGGGAACTGAACCTTATGCCGGATAATTCATGCCATGTGGCCGTGTTGACATCGCCCGTATAATTGGATGAAACAAGTACTTTGCAATGTTGATTCCAAGTGGCAGCTTCGCCGAATGCATTGGCATGCGTGAAACTTAATGTAGCAGATTCCATGCCTTGTAAATCGAACACGGGAGAGACGAGCCAGTCGTCATTGTCGCCCGAACTGTAGCCGTTTATATAAGCGCATTGGTAATTGGCATAATAGTACCAATCATTTGTTCCTGTCAGGTTGATGGCAGTAAATTCGCCCAATGATGATGCAAATGATTCGGTATAATTGATGTCGGTGCATGTCTCTTCTTCTACGTTGATGGTGCACTGTGCCGTAAAGTTGCCATCTACTGTGTGAACGCTTATTACGGCATTTCCTATAGCCACGGCAGTCACTATGCCATCAGCATCGACTGTAGCCACAGCGTTGTTGTTGCTTTGCCATGTGAGTGCCTGATTGGTAGCATTGTCAGGAAGGACGGTTGCTGTGAGTTGAGCGGTTTCACCTTCTGAAAGAGTCAGGTTTTCAACATCAAGTGTTACGCCAGTAACGGGTATGTTTTCATTGGGGCGTTCATTAACGGTTACCATGCAGAAAGCAGAGAAACCGTTTGTAGTTGTTGCCGTCACTATAGCCGTACCCACGCCAATTGCTGTCACTGTACCATCTGAATCCACTGTTGCCACGGTAGTCGCATTGCTTGTCCATGTGACGGTCTTGTCCGTAGCGTTTTCCGGGAGTACAGTGGCTGTGAGCTGTGTGCTCTGGCCTTCTGTCAAAGTAAGCATAGATTGGGAAAGCGTTACCGAAGTAGCTGGAATGTTCTCATCCGGACGCTCCTCAACGGTCACCATACAGAAAGCAGAGCGACCGTTTGTAGTCGTTGCCGTCACAACAGCCGTACCTACGCCAATTGCTGTCACTGTACCGTCTGAATCCACTGTTGCCACGGCAGTTGCATTGCTTGACCATGTGACAGTTTTGTCCGTAGCGTTTTCGGGGAGTACAGTGGCTGTGAGCTGTGTG
This sequence comes from Candidatus Gallipaludibacter merdavium, assembly GCA_017694875.1. GTDB lineage: Bacteria > Bacteroidota > Bacteroidia > Bacteroidales > Paludibacteraceae > Gallipaludibacter > Gallipaludibacter merdavium. Next base: position 52,933 of record JADIMG010000092.1, on the reverse strand, counting down.
CTCTGTCCTTCAGTCAAAGTAAGCATGGATTCGGAAAGCGTTACCGAGGCAGGCAGTACATCCTCCTCTTCGGAAGGCATCACAGTCAATTCGCAGGTGGCTGTATAATTACCGTCAACGGTTCGGACAGTGATATGTACAGTGCCTTCCCCTACAGTTGTTACCAGACCGTTGGCATCGACAGTGGCCACTGATTGATTGTCGGTCTCCCAGATTAAAGCCTTGTTTTCCGCATCGTCAGGCTGTACGGTGGCATGGAGTTGCAGCGTTTCGCCCACCATTCCTATCCATGCTGCTAGGTCAAGTGTTACACCTGTAACTGCGCCTGGACGTACGTTGACAGAGAAGCGCAAGAAATATTCCGAATCAGTGTAACCTCCGTCTTCCGTTGTAACTGTAAATGTACATCTACGGACTGTTCCGGCGCTGATTCCAGTCAACAAGCCTTCCGGTGTGAGGGTCAGGTATCCTTCTCCACCGTCCAAGGACCAAGTTACATTTTTATTGGCAGCATTGGCCGGATAGATGGTAGCCGTCAGTTGTACGCTTTGTCCTACATATATATTGTCGCTTATGTTGTCAATGCTTACGCCTGTAACACTTATTTCCTTCACCGTGACAGTGCAGGAAGCCGAGTAGTTTCCGTCGATGGTTGTGGCGGTAATGGTCGTTGTTCCAAGGCTTACACCTGTTACATTTCCAGATTCATCCACCGTGGCAATTGTCGGGTCGTTGCTTGTCCAGGAAACGCGTTTGTCTGTAGCATATGTGGGTTGGATAGCAACAGTGAGGGTATGTGTTTCCTCTATTCCCATTTCCAGTGAAGTCGGATTGATGGATATGCCGGTTACATGCAAGCTGTCCACTGTAAACAGACAGGAAGCAGACAACCGTCCGTCGGCAGTTGTGGCTGTAATGATAGCAGTGCCTTTTCCAATGCCGGTTACAAGTCCAGCCGCATCAACTGAGGCTACAGAAATATTGTCGCTGGACCAGTTGACAGTCTTGTCGGTAGCGTCATCGGGTTGTAGGGTAGCGTTGAGTTGTGCCGTCCTGCCGATGTAGATGGAAGTCTGTTGCATATTCAAGGATATGGAAGTCACCAATGTGGGCAATACCTGGTCTGTTTCGTCTTCTATATGTTCGGCATAAGTCCAACGCAAATAGGGATAGCCATCGTTGATGGTATCTTTGCGCCCCCATGTAGTTTCAAAGTCCCAGTCTTCATACGTCCATTTGTTTTTCATATAATTTGTCAGGAACGGAATTCCTGATTCGGAATCGGATTGTCCGCTTGTTTCGCTGTCATAATAAGAGTTCTTAGGTGCGGACTGACTCTGACTGTATTTTGGAGCAAATCCGCTGACATGTTCGCCGGTACCAGATACAAATCCCGTAGAAAAGCACCTTGTGGCAGTATTGTATAAGCGACCTGCATAGCCTCCCACATAGTCCTCGCCTGTTACATTGCCTCGTGCAAAGCAGTCTCTTCCGCCGCCATTGCCGGAGAATCCACCTACATAGTTTTTGCCGCTGACATTGCCAGTTGCATAGCTCTGTTCAATGTCCCCACGTTCGATGTTGCCGATGAATCCGCCTACATAATCATTCCCATCCACATCGCCGGAAGCCATTGCCTGCTTGAACGTTCCATTGATATAGGCCACTCCTGCAAAACCACCTACGTAGTTTCGTCCTGAAACTTTTCCGCTGGAGCGGTTATTCTGTGCAGTTGTATATCCTAAAGACAGTTGTCCAATCATACCACCAACTGAATCACCGGTAGCTATGACATCACCTTCAGCATAACAGCTGTCGACAAGGTTTGCATATCCGCTCAGGCCACCTACTATGCTGCCTCCTGTCACGTTTCCTGAAGCATGGCTGCGTCTGGTATCACCCATTGTGCGACCGCTTAAGCCACCCACTATACGGTTGCCGGTAACGTTTCCCGTCTCATAACAATCGGTTATTCCTCTTGAGTCTCCAATCAGCCCTCCTACATAGTTGTTGCCAGAGACAACACAGGAGGAATGTGATGAAACTGCGTTGTAAGAATAGCCTGCAAGTCCGCCTACATTGTTTATTCCGCTTACAGAACCTTCTGCCGTAGAATTGATTATCGCAGTATTGTTATAACCTGCCAATCCACCTACAAAATCACCACCTGTCACACTGCCATGAAACGAACAACCGATGATGCTATCACGCATATAGCCAACCAAGCCGCCTATGTATTTTCCAGTGGAAACAAGGTTTCCTTCATAATGGCAGTTTTTCATGTTTTCCTTCACATAGCTTACACCTTCAATACGTCCGACAATACCTCCAAGGTTTTCCGTAACATTCACTATGATATCTCCTTCTACACGGCAGTCGGTGATACCACTTACAGATCCGAATCCACCATAATCAATCATACCAATCAGACCCCCCACCGTATGTCCGGCAAAGAGAGAGTCAGGAGCGGCGTAACAGCCTTGCACGGCGCCTCCCTCCAATGATCCTATCAAACCACCTGCAAATTTGGTATCCCAAGCGCCTTTATTGATGACGGATGCCTTGGAAGAGCAATTGACAATACTGTCATTTAATATAATGGAGTACCCCACAAGGCCTCCCAGAGAAACCTCCCATGTAGCATTCGTGTTCATCACTACTCCTTTCGAACTACAGTTGGCAACACGTCCTATGCTGTTGGCATCATTTCCTGTGATTCCCAAAAGCAATCCCATTGTAGAACAAACGGCTTCTATTTCACCCTCGACATGGCAGTTATCCACAATACCTCTATTAAGTCCTGCCAGCAGACCTACGCAACCATATATAGGTTCAATAACGAAACGGGATGCCTTTATGGTTACGTTCTTGACGGTTGCTTCAGGAGCGATTGTTCCGAAGAACCCGAATCGTTCATTGGTAGCATCTGCACCTGTCGGATGCATGTACAGTCCAAAAATGGTATGACCGTCTCCGTCGAATGTACCCCTGAACAGTACGTTGTTCAACCAATTACCGCCTATTACATTCCAGATTCTTCCGTAGAAGTTATTTCCAAAGAGCTTCCAGCTGGCCGTGTCGTTGAACATGATGTCTGCACCGAGTTTTACTGTTTTTCCTTCGAAGTCCATTGGGTCAATCACTTCTTCCACACCATCGATTACCTGTGCAAACGCCAGTAGCTGTTCAGGAGTATATATGGTGTAAACAGTAGCAAAAGGATTGGAATTAAACGGAGTGAAATCAGGAATCAGTTCTGTTTGCCATTTGGCATAAAGTATCCGATCTTCAATTATGGCAGTGGTGTCAAAAATAAACGGTTGGGTAAGTGCCTCATCGGCAAACCAGCCATAAAAAACATGCCCTTCCTTTTGTGGGATGGGAGGAGGCAAGATATAACTGTCGTCCAAAACCGGTTGCGGTGTGTAATAGTTGCCGCCATTGGAATTGTAGGTCACCGTATGTGGAGGTGTAATGGTGCTGAGTGACGGGTAATCATTTTCATTGACCTGCCAATAGCGCAAAGGCTCGTCAGGATAACGTTCGTTGTATTGCGCTACATACCAGTTCAGCTCATTGGCAAACTCCTTACTTTGCATATAAGCGGTGGTACGACCGTAGTAATAGTCGCCTTTAGTCATCTCGTTGTTAAAGTAACAGTTGTGGACGATATCTTTAGAATAAGTGAAAGCATAATCTCCTGTGTTGCCGGTAAAGAAGAAGTTTGCCACTGTATCGTTGCTATATGATGTTCCGCCTATATAATTCTGGTCACCGGTTACGGGGTGAGCCGATGCAGCTGGGATAAGGGTGGCGGATGTGGAGCTGTTGATCACATTGGTAGAACCTTCGAGAGAGATGGAACCGAGGATACCTCCAGCCGACCAGGAGCCTTCTACTGTGCCGGAGGTATGGCACTGCAGAATGCGGGTTGGCATGCAGTAGCGTGTGGATAAACCAGCCAGAATGCCTGGGGCTCCTTCTGCCTTTATCCATGCACCGTTCACACTGAGATTTTTGATGGTGGCACCGTTGATAATACCGAAGAAGCCTTGGGGTGTTTCATCTATTACCGTATTCAGGTACATGTTATTTACCGAATGAAAACCGCCGTCGAATGTGCCACGGAATTCGTATTCGAATGTTAAGGTTCCAGCGTAGGTGGATTCTGTCACGCGCCTACCTATAGGTATCCAGCGTGTAGGGGTTGTTGTGCTCCAATCCTCAAAAGGAGCGTTGAGGTCGATATCCTCTTCGAGAAGCAGGTATTGCCCTTCAAAAGTCCAGCCGAGATTGACAAGTTGTGAGAAACGCAATAATTCTTCTTTATTGGCGATACGGAATGGATCTTCTTTTGTACCGCTTCCGCCTCTCGAGAAGCAGGTTGAGATTGGAGCCATTTCTCCTGTCGGGACTGGATAGTCTCCTGCCTGGTAACGCCATGCACTTGTGCCAGCCACAGCTGCCATCATGTTAAGAGTATCGACAAATGCCTGGCTTTGCATAACGATAGTGGAACGTCGAAGTCCGCCTCCTTGTATGCCTGGAGCTGTGCCACCTGCATTTACGCCTAAGTCATTATAGGGATAGTTGCTTGCATCTGTAGTGCAATAGGCAGTGATTGTTTTGCGGTTGTTTCTGTCGTTGAAATTAGAAAGGAAGCCGTGTAGGGTTCCGGAGTCTGTGCTGGTGCATGAACCAGTAGCAAAGCAATTGATGCAGATTCCTTCAGAGGCAGGATCGTATATGTTGCCCGGAGCCCTTCCGTTTGCCCCCACAAAGGTAGCCGCACTACAGCCAAACATGTGTATCGTGACATCACCCGTGGCAATGCAGGACTCTATCCGGCCATAATTGGAGCCGCAAAAGCCGGCACCATGCATGTCGCTGACAACATCGGCCGATGATGTACATTCCTTAATGATGCCGCTGTTGTTGCCGACAAACCCTCCACAATCCTCTACGGCGTATGAATAATAACTGCGGCTTACTTCGCCAGCAGCGGAAGAATTCACGATATATCCCGTCTCCGTATTGCTGGCGACCAGACCTCCGACAAAATATTGCGAACAATGGGCTTTTCCGTCAGTATGACAATTACGGATAATTCCCCTATTGGTTGTAGCAAGAATACCTGCACCGCGCGGAGCCTTGACGTGGGCGTTGGATGAGCAGTTTTCTATAATGCCGTCTTCCAGATTCTCGCCTACAAGTCCTCCTGCTGTTCCATCGCCACCATTCACTACAAAACCTGAGACGTGGCAATTGGATACGGTACCATTGTTCATAAGAAGCAGACCTGCTATGCCCGTTGCACCGACAATGGTGTCGTTGGCCAGCGTTAGGTTTTTGATGGTGCCTCTGTCCAGCCAACCGAACAGTGCTTTGTACCAACCGTTGAAATCAATGGCTCCACTTCCAAACGGGTCGTCCCAGCCGCTCATGTCAGGGAGAGTGTTGTAGTAGAGGTGGTAAATGGTGTGTTCAGCTCCATCGAACGTGCCTCGGAAATAGGTGGTATCAAACCTATAATCCCATGCACCATTCCCCGTTATCACGTTAGGACCGCCAATCGGAGTCCATTGCGGTTTGTCTTCGTGAGCTGCATTGGGGTCGCTCATGTAGAGGTCGTTGTTCAGTTTGATGTACTCGCCCTCAAAATCATTGCCAGCATTGACAGCGGCGGCAAGTCCTGCCAGCTGTTCTGCAGTGGTAATCAGATAAGGGTCATTTTCTGTTCCCGTACCTGTCCAGTCGGATGCCGTTGTTCCGTTCCAAACAGATTGTGGTGTTTGTGCGCATAATGGCCCTATTGATGTGAAAAACATCAATAGAGCAAATGTTTTGAAGAAAAAACTGTTATTCATGTTGTATGGTTTTATTGTATTGCTTCAAAATTAGAATATAAATTACCACAAAGAAGGTCATTGCGTATATTTAACAGGGTCATTCCGTAAAAAATCAATGCTAATTTGGGTCAATGCGTAAATTTTTAGGTCATCATGTAAAATAATAAACATTTCTATGACGCGATTGGTTATAATATTGTAAATGAATATTGCTAAATTTAATATACTGTTTTATCTTTGTCAATAGAAAACTATGTATGCAAATAGGCTCGTATATGGCATTGTAATTATCAGTTAACTCAATATGGCGAGATTATGACAGTAAAGTTTAAAATGATGGTACTTCTGTTTGCAGGAGTTATGTTTTTCGTTTGTTTCTCATGCGCAGATGTATGAGATTGACAATTTGTATGGTGATTCAATTGACTTGAAGAAAGCCGAGAAAAATGAAAAAGGTGAATACTATGGAGGTGAAAAGGCCTTGACTTTGGCTAATGGAACATTGGTCAATGTAAAGGAAACTGTAGAGACTTTTGGTGTTTTGGTGGAGTATGAGGGCAATTATTATGTGACTTATCCAGGGTATCTGAAGTTTAGTAAGAAGAATCCTTCGGGAGTAGAAAACACTTGGCAGGATGTTTCAGAAAGGAGACAGCACAGTGCATTAGGCCATTTCTGGTATACCTTAATTCCTTATTATATTATATTGGCTATACTTCTAGCTGTGGGAGTTATGTTGCTTCTATTGCAGATGGTGAAAAAGTTTGCCTCCTTAGAGTCCACATTACTGCTGTGGATACCTATTGGACTTTTTGCGGCTTCATTATTGGAATTGATTGGTTATTTCACGTTGGGTGACGATTTCATTTGGTGGTGCAGTGTGGACAGGCAAGGTTTCTGGCCTGCTTTTATCACGATGTTGCCTTTTATGTTGGCATTGGTGATTCAGCTGGGTTCGGGTGTGTTGTATAAGCGTTATCAGGAGAAAAAGTATGATGTAAAATTGTCGTGGCGTTCCATCTTTATTGGTATAGCTGGCGTTCCGATAGCAATCGTTATTTTGGTTATATTGGCAATATGTGGCATGAAAAATCCTGTTGTGCAGGATGTTGTTTCTGCTATTCTGATTCTTGCTTCATTAGCGATAGGTTTTCTGTATGCCTTGGCCAAGAACCGCAAAGTATTGGGCAATAGAAACGGGCTTTTTTTCACGCTGTTCAGTTTTGTCTATGCGGCAGGGGCGGTGATTGCGTTGATATTCCTTGCTGTCATTATTGTCAAGCTTATTCTTATTGTGCTAATGTGGTTGCTTGCTATTGCCGGCTGCATTTTTGCCATAGCATTCTTGTCGAGCTCCGATTCCGGTAGTAGCGGTGGAGGAAGTAGCAGTACGACAGTAACCTATTGGGAAGATGCTGATGGAAACCGGCATACAAATGAAGCAGATGCAAAGGCAGCGAACAAGCGTATAGCCGAAAGGAAAGCAGGGCTTTAAGTAAGAACATTCAGTAATATCCCTAAATAATTATGATTCTAACGATTTGCTGAGATAGGCAGCATACGAACAATTATTAACCGTCATTCCTATCATGACACAATAATTATATTTTTATGAAGAAGCTATTTATTTTTAAGAGTAACACTTTGATAGCTTTAGCTATCCTTCTCAGCGCATGTGGAACAACTGTCAACTACTATTCTGCGACCTCTGAGACCATTAACTTGGGAAAGAATGTAATGATTCAACCTATTTTAGCGCAATTGGATGTAACACCTACACATGTAACAGCCACACTCAACGCAAATGAGTTAGAGGGGCTAGATGTAAGTAAAGCCAAAACTACTGTTAGCGCAAAAGCTTTAAGCACCACTAATGCTGACGTATTAGTTGCACCACGTTATGAAATGGAATACGATGCGGAGAAAAAACTTTCCAAACTAACAGTCTTTGGTTATCCTGCTAAATACAGCTCTTTCCGTTCTGCAACAGCCAACGACATGAAGCAGGCAATTGCTGTTGCCAAAACAGATGATCAAACTCAAAACAATGCCAATTATGTTACTTCAAAAGTTAGCAATACGCAAATGGTTGCAGAAGTCAAAGTAGGGGATAAAGCAACTATAACACTTAAAGGCAACGAACTAACTGGGCTAAATGAAAAAACGGCTCTCAAAAAGGCGAAAGAACAGTTGATTAGAACAACAAATGCTGACTTTTTAATCGCAGAAAACTATACAGTTTCAGTGAAAAATAGCGTAATGGAGACTTTTACCTTTACTGCTTTCCCTGCTTTTTATCAAAACTATCGCAAATATGTAGTAGCAGACAATATCTTTAATATGACGACAGAGCCGCAACTAATCTATTCTACAGTTGGCGACTTGAAAACATTGTCTGGAAAAATTAGCGTAACATGTAATGCTGATGAGTTGCAAGGGCTTAACCGCTCATCTATGGAAGTAAAAGTACGCAACAAAGCTCTCAACCAATACAAGGCGGATGTATTGCTCAATGAATACTTCCAATACACCTATTCTGCAGATGGTAAAGACATCGCACAAATTACTATTCTCGGAACACCAGCCGTATATCATAATTTCCATCCTATTGCTGCAAATGAAGTGCTAGACCCAACCTCTACGGTAAATGCAGACGGAGAAGCAGCAGAGGGACCGGCCAGCTTTATAGATACTATTTTAAACCTCTTTAAGAAGAAATAAAACTACAAATTTCACCTGTCACTTTCTGTTGGTGACAGGTGAAATTGTGCTTGAATTAGTTGGCTAATTTTATTCTATTTACTGAATGTCTTTAAGTTAATACAGGTAAAATAAATCAGCCCATTGAAGTCATGCTTCAATGGGCTGATTTATTTGTGATATAGTAAGCTTATTCTTCCGACAGGTATTCAAAAATACAGGTGATTTTTGTCACGTTTGTATAAGTTCCGTCGTGGAAGGTATAGTTGATGATATAACGGCCTTCTGTATCTGCCATATAATCAGCATACCATGTGCCTGGATTCAGAGAGTATTCTTCGCGGGCAGGTACACATTGCAAGCCGCTACAGAAGCTTTGATTTTCAAATATGGCATTTTCGCCGCATTCTACGCTTACTGAGATGGCCTCGCTGCATTCCACACTGCCATGAATAGCCAATTGTTTGCTTTGACCAGGAACGTATGGTTCTCTTACAACTAATGTGTCGCCATCGTTGATGATGTTTCCATTAACATCTTTCAATGTAAATTCAACCGTGGTCAAAGTTTCGTCGATGACAGGCACTTCGGCGCAGTTGAGCACTTCTTTTGTGTCCGGGTCAATCAAGACAGCTACGATGTTACAGTTGTTCATTACCCAACCGTTGTCATCAAATCCGCCAAATGCGTATTGTTTTTCAACAGTAGCTCCGTCTTCAAGGGTAAGGGCGTCGCCCCAAACGTCGGTAATGGTGGTGCGCAATACGTGGTTGTGTTCGTATTCCTCAATTTCCCCTTCGTGGCTGGATTGTTTGCCAATGATGTTATCTTCGGTAACCAACAGCACTAAGTTGGGATTGGTGATGTCGCCTCCAAGATTGTTTACAGTAACGGTAATGGAAGTGGATTGGGCTGCTGCATCTCCTATGCTTTTGATGGAAACTCCATAGCCTTTTTCTTCCTGCATCTCCTTGGTTACAGCTGCTGTCCAGAGCGTGTAGTCGTTCATATACATGCCGTTCATCTTTTTCCAGTTGATAACCCCTTTAGGGAATGGGGTAACCGTGGTGCCTCCAAAAGCAGCGTAATAGGTTTGTGCAGCCGGGCAACGATAGTCGTTGGCTGTGTCAGTGCCCGGGTCGGTAAATGAGTTGCCTTCGGGGTGCATGGCAATGACTACAACATTGTCGGGATAGCTTTCCAGCAATGTATGGGCCACTTCAGCAGCGTCAGGACAATTTACGCATTTGTAGCCGGTGAATTCAGTCAGCAATACACGTTGTGAGCTTTCCACTTGTGGCACTTCTTCAATTCTGTCGTTTTCCGGAATGATTTCGCAGGAAACGGCAGCCAATGCCACAGAAAGGATATAAAACAGTTTCTTCATTTCAATCAAAGATATAAGTTTCTTGTTTAACAATCAAAAATCATACCGCTTATTTCAGCCATTTGTCCAGCCATTCGAAGAAGGTGCGTTGCCAGAGAATGCCGTTTTGGATTTGCAGTACCCAGTGATTTTCGTCGGGGAAGATTAACAATTCGGCAGGAATGCCACGCAATTTGGCTGCATTGAAGGCACTCATGCCTTGTGATGCGAGGATGCGGTAGTCCTTTTCGCCATGGATGCACAGGATAGGAGTGTCCCATTTGTCCACGAATTTGTGTGGAGAGTTGGCAAAGGTGCGTTGTGCGATTTCGTTTTCCTTATCCCAGTAGGCACCGCCCATGTCCCAGTTGGCAAACCACATTTCTTCGGTTTCGAGGTATTGTTGTTCCATGTTGAAGATACCATCGTGGGCAATGAATGCCTTGAAACGTTTTTCGTGATGTCCGGCCATCCAGTAAACAGAGAAACCGCCGAAGCTTGCGCCTACGCAACCGAGGTGTTCGCGGTCGACAAAGGGTTCTTTGCTGACCTCGTCAATGGCAGTGAACAAGTCTTGCATGCATTGGCCTCCGTAATCGCCACTGATGGCAGCGTTCCATTCTTCGCCGAAGCCATCGAGACCACGGCGGTTAGGAGCAACAACGATGTAGCCGTTGGCAGCCATCATCTGCAAGTTCCAACGAATGCTCCAGAATTGGCTTACAGGGCTTTGAGGACCACCCTGGCAATAGAGTAGGGTTGGATATTTCTTGGTCTTGTCGAAATGAGGAGGATAGACCACCCATGTGTGCAACGGTTTGCCGTCGGTAGCAGTGAGCCAACGTTCTTCCACATGGCCCATATCAATCTGGCTTAGCAGGTGTTTGTTTTCGAAACTGATTTGTGTTTCAGCGCCGTCTGCTTCGTTGATGGCATAAATCTCATTAGGCATGCTCAAAGAGTGGCGTACACCAATCAGCGTGTTTTCGGCTTGTGCTACACTTTCATAGTCATGATAGCCGCTGGTAATCTTGCGGATGTTCAAATCAGCCAGGTTCATGTTGTAAATTTGAGTGGTGGCGTGGAAGCAGCTGATGAAATAGATGCTCTTGCCATCGTTGGCCCAGTTGAACGAACCGATGCTTTGGTCGAATCCGGCCGTCAAGTCACGTTTGGTACCTGTGGCCAAATCCATGAGGTAAAGGCGGTTTTTGTCGCTTTCATATCCATCTTGACGCATGCTCAGCCATGCAATCTGTGTTCCGTCGGGACTGAATGCCGGGTTGATGTCATAGCCCATGTTGCGGTCGGCTGTAGTGTCTTTGGGCTGGATGTTGTCCTTGCAGAGATTGCGGGTAGTGCCGCTCTCGATGTCATACAGATAGATGTCAGAATCGGTAGAGATGGAATAGGCCAATCCTGTTTTCTTGCGGCAGGTGTAGGCAATCTGTTTGCAGTCGGGCGAAAATGCCAATTGTTCAATGCCTCCGAAAGGCTTCATGGGGCATTCATAAGGTTCACCCTTGAGGATATCGACATAGTCGCCTGTTTTTTCTCCGTCAAACGTATAAAGGAAAGGGTGGGGGATGGAGGTAACCCATTCGTCCCAATGTTTGTACATCAGGTCGGTTATCACTCTTCCGGTGGCCTTGTCCAGGTCGGGATAGCGGTCGGCTGTTGTTTCACCGTATTTTACATTGGCAATGACCAGAATGTATTTCTCGTCGGGTGAATACATGAAGTCGTTGATACCGCCTTCGTGGAAGGTGATTTGTTTGCGGTCGGTTCCGTCAGGATTCATTTCCCAAACCTGCATCTCGCCGCTTTCGGCAGACATATAGGCGATGCGTTCGCCGTTTTTTACCCATTTTGCACCATATTCGCTTTGTGCTGTCTTTGTGATTTGTGTGTTGCCGCTTCCGTCGACATTCATGACAAACAATTCGCGATTACTTTTATTACTGGGTATATCACAATATTTAACACCATAGCACAGTCTTTTTCCGTCAGGCGATACCTGTACGTCTCCCAATTGGCCAAATGACCACAAGAGTTCCGGCGTCATCAATCGGTTTTCTACTTTCATTTCGCTCCGGCCGATGATGGAACCGTCCTGTTCCTTTGGAGCGTTGCATGCGGTTAGTGTGGCTGCTATTGCCATCATAGTCAATACTTTGTTCATAGGGTTATCCACATAAAAATTTTGAGGTACTGATTTGGGTTAAGTATAGTAAGCGCAAAGATAATGCATGGTGAGCGAAATGCCAAATGTTGTTTGGGGATAAAATAGATGTCGGCTCGGGATAACAAAATTTAAAAACTTGTTTTTATTTGCTTCTCCTCTCGGCTTTTGCTATTTTTGAATAAAATAGATGTCGCCTCGGGATAACCAAATTGTGAAACTATGTTTCCCATTTGTTTCTCCTCTCGGCTTTTGCTATTTTTGGATAAAATAGATGTCGCCTCGGGATAACCAAATTGTGAAACTATGTTTCCCATTTAATACTTGAATTTTGGCGTTGCCTTACCAAAACTAGAGCAAGCTCTGTTTTGGATTCGGCTTGCACTAAATTTGCTTCTGCACTCGCCTTTCGCTATTTTTGAATAAAATAGATGTCGCCTCGGGATAACCAAATTGTGAAACTATGTTTCCCATTTGTTTCTCCTCTCGGCTTTTGCTATTTTTGCTGCGTTATTCTTAAAATGAATGTTTTATGTCACACCAACATCATCATGAACATGATCACCACCATGTTGCAGCCTTGCAATCGCTTAATGGGGTTTTTGTAATTTCCATCATTCTCAATCTCGCTTTTGTTTGTGTAGAGGCGGTTGTGGGGTTGATATATAATTCTTTGGGCTTGTTGTCGGATGCGGGACACAATTTGAGTGATGTGTTCAGTCTGTTATTGGCACTGATAGCTTTCCGTTTGGCCAAATTGCCGCGTACGGGCAAGTATACCTATGGTTACAAGAAAAGTACCATACTTATTTCTTTGCTCAATGCCATTATTCTGGTAGTGGCCGTTATTGCCATTGTATGGGAGAGTGTGGAGAAAATCGCTCATCCGGCACCGATTAACGGTTGGGCCATATCGTGGACGGCGGGTATAGGCATTGTGGTGAACGGACTTACGGCATGGCTGCTCATGAAAAACCAGAAACACGATTTGAATGTGAGAGGCGCATTTCTGCATATGGCGGCTGATACGTTGGTTTCGATTGGTGTGGTTGTGTCGGGGGTAGTCATTTCCTTGACCGGTTGGAACATCGTGGACCCGATTGTGAGTCTGGTGATAGTTGTGATTATTCTGGTTTCCACCTGGAAACTGCTTTCGGAGAGTTTGCGGCTATCGATGGATGGGGTGCCCGATTACATTGATATTGAGGAGGTGGAGCATCAGATGAGCCATATAGAGAATGTGGCTGAAATACATCATTTGCATATATGGGCCATCAGTACCACAGAAGTGGCACTGACTGCACATGTCGTGTTGAAAGATTTGTCGAGAATGGAAGCCACCAAACATGACATCAAACAGCGTCTTGAACAGATGGGCATCAAGCATTCCACGCTTGAGATGGAAGCGGCCGGTTGCGAGTGTCATGAGCATGCCTGCCAATAAGAGCAGGCTTTATTGTTGTGACTTCATCTGTTCCAGCTGCTCGGCCAGTATTTCCCATTCATACATTTTCTGTTCCAGCAGATGTTTCTTGTTTTGGTAGGTATCCAGCAAGTCCGTGCTGGGAGTTTCCGGTTGTGACAATTTCTGTTCGATTTCGGCCAGTTCTTTTTCCAGACGAGTTACTGTCTGTTCGGCTTCTTCCACCAGTCGTTCCTGCTTGCGCAACTGACGCGCCAATTCCTTGCGGGCTTCGTATGACAGCTTGTTTTGGGAATCAGTCTTTTCCTCTTTTTTCTTTTCCTGTCGTGTCAGTTCCAGTTCGTTGAGCTGGGTGATGTTTTTTTCGCGCAAGAAATCGTAGATGCCTCCCAGATGTTCCTTTACACGTTGGTTGCCGAATTCATAGACTTTGGAAACCAGCCCGTCGAGGAATTCACGGTCGTGACTGACCAGTATGACTGTGCCGTCGAATGCACGGATGGCTTCTTTCAGTACATCCTTGCTCTGCATGTCCAGGTGATTGGTGGGCTCGTCCAGGATGAGCAGGTTGACGGGTTCGAGCAAAAGGCGTATCATGGCCAAGCGGCTACGTTCACCACCCGAGAGCACCTTTACCTTTTTGTCGGAAGCCTCGCCGCCGAACATGAATGCTCCCAGTATGTCGCGTATTTTTGTGCGGATGTCGCCTACGGCTACATAATCGATGGTTTCAAACACCGTCTTGTTCTCGTCCAACAAAGAAGCCTGATTTTGTGCGAAATAGCCAATCTTTACGTTGTGGCCTATTTTGAGCGTTCCAGTGTAATCGGTCAATTCGCCCATGATGCATTTCACCAATGTGGATTTACCCTCACCGTTTTTACCGACAAAAGCGACTTTTTCGCCCCGTTTGATGGTGAACTCCACATGGTCGAACACGAGGTGGTCGCCGTAGGCTTTCCGAAGGTTTTCTATAATGATGGGAAAATCGCCGGAACGTGGTGCAGGAGGAAATTTCAAGTGCAGGCGTGAGGTATCTTCCAAATCAATTTCTATGCGTTCGACCTTTTCCAGCTGCTTGATGCGGCTTTGCACCTGTACGGCCTTGGTGGCCTTGTAACGGAAACGCTCAATGAATTCCTCGGTGTCGGCAATCATTTTCTGCTGGTTTTCATAAGCCCTGATTTGTTGCTCACGGCGTTCCTTGCGTAATTCCACAAATTTTGAATAGTTGACATTGTAGTCGTATATTTTACCGAGCGAAATCTCGATGGTCCGGTTGGTAACATTGTCGATGAAAGCGCGGTCGTGGCTTACGAGCACAATGGCGCCGGAATAGTTTTTGAGGAAATTTTCCAGCCATTGTATGGATTCGATGTCCAAATGGTTAGTTGGCTCGTCCAACAGGAATAGTTCGGGACGCTGTAGCAGGATTTTGGCCAATTCGATGCGCATGCGCCAACCGCCGCTGAATTCGGAACATTGCCTGTCAAAATCGCTGCGCAAAAAGCCCAAACCGATGAGGGTCTTTTCCAATTCGCCGGCAAAGTTGCCGCCACCCAATACCTGCAGCATTTCGTTTTCGTGTGCCATCTGCTCAATGAGCCGTTGATAGCCCTCCGATTCATAGTCGGTCCGCTCAGCCAGTTCATTGGCAAGCTGGTTGATATGTTCCTGTAAATCATTGACTTTCTTGAATGCTTTTTGTGCTTCCTGCATCACGGTGGTGCCTTCGTCATGAATCATGTGTTGCGGGAGGTAGCCGATGGTGAGACCGGAAGGGATGGAAATGATGCCCGATGTTGGTTGTTGCAGACCGGCCAGCAGTTTTAGTAAAGTACTTTTGCCCGCTCCGTTTTTTCCAACCAAAGCAATCTTGTCTTTGGGGTTGATGAGGAATGATATGCCTGAAAATAAGGGTTTTGAACTGAATTCTACGGTGAGTTGTTCTACAGATATCATGTGGATAATAGTCAATTAGTTTTCGCTCTTGCTATCTGTTTCTTGGGGAAGATTTTTTCTTTCTTTCCTTTTGACCAATAGCCAGATAATCCAAGTGTAAAGTGTGCAATAAACAAAAATGATGGCTGTGAGATAGCCGTTGGCCAGGTTTCGCAGGCTCCAGCCGATGGCAATGCTGCCCACTGTGAGGCAAAGGAGCACGCAGGTAACTTGTACGTGAGGGAGTCCGATGCGCAGCAGCAGGTGGTGCAGATGGTTTTTGTCGGCTGTGAAAGGCGATTGGTGTTTTCTGATTCTTGCCGCCATGACCCGCATGGTGTCGAAAAGAGGGACGGCCAATAGAGCTATCATTACGCTGGGAGCCGATTGGCTGTGGAAAATGCCCAAGTCGGTGTGTGAAGCATTGATTTCGCAAAAACGGAATACGAACAATGTCATCATATAGCCTAATAATAGAGAGCCGGAATCGCCCATGAATATCTTTCTTTTGCTATGGCCGAAAACGTTGTAAATGAAAAAGACAGCCAAAGAGCCAATCAGGCAGTAAGCCAAGATGGAGAGGTGGATTTCACCGATCTGCTGGAAATATATGGCAAAAAACAATGAATAGATGATGCCTAAGCCAGAAGCAAGACCGTCGACCCCATCAATCAGATTGAGTGAATTGACAATGACAATGAATACGAAAAACGAAAGGAATATGCTGGATATCAGTGGAATGTCGTGTATTCCGCAGAAGCCGTGCAGATTGGTCAAGCGTATGTCGGAAATGAGTATGAGAAATGCGCCAGCAAGCAACTCGCCAAACATTTTCCAGCCGGGAGTGATGACGAGCAGGTCGTCGATGAAGCCGGTCATCAAAATAAGAAAAACTCCAATAAAGATGTATTGGGAGTTTTGCAGTTGGTCGTATTCAAAAAGCAGATAGGCCAGAATAAACGACATGAAGATGTCTATTCCGCCTATGTTGGGTACTTCACCTTTGTGCGACATGCGTTTGTTGGGCTTCACTACGAAATGGCGCACTTTGGCAATTTTTATGACTACCGGCATACATATCAATCCGATAGTGAATGAAAACATGGCTATTAAAATGGGATAATTATATAGCCATTGCATGAACTGTTCTATGAAAAACATATTGTTTTTATTTTCCCTCCTCTTTTATATCTAACTCTTCAAATGGAGAATTATTGCTTTTGAACTCGGGAACAATTTCTTTCATTGTTGATACGGCCAAGAAGGTTTTTCCTAAATCTGCCATTTTTATCAGTTTGTCAATCTGTACGGACACTTTGTCAAAGTCGAATTCACGGACTTTGGCGACCATGATACTTGGGTTGTCGGTAGGTATGGTCAATTCTTTTTTGTTTAATAGCTCTTCATATAGCTTTTCGCCTGGACGCAAACCGGTGAAGACTATTTTGATGTCAGTACCGGGGGTATAGCCGGATAGGCGAATCATTTTCTTGGCCAAATCCAGAATCTTGACGGGATGTCCCATGTCAAACACGAATATTTCACCGCCATTGCCCATGAGGCCGGCTTCAAGGACAAGCATACAGGCTTCGGGAATAGTCATGAAATAGCGGATAATGTCCGGATGAGTTACGGTTACGGGGCCGCCTTGTTCTATCTGTTTGCGGAAATAAGGTATGACCGAACCGTTGCTTCCCAATACATTGCCAAAGCGTGTGGTGATGAATTTTGTGCAGTCTGGATTGGTTTGGACTGTTTTCTTGAATAAAGATTGCACATAGATTTCCGCAATTCTTTTCGATGCACCCATTATGTTGGTCGGATTAACGGCTTTGTCGGTTGAAACCATAACAAACCGTTTGACACCGTATTTGATGGCCATATCAGCCACATTTTTTGTGCCCATTACATTGGCGTGTATGCTTTCGCATGGATGTTCTTCCATGAGAGGAACGTGTTTGTAGGCAGCGGCGTGGTAGATGATATCGGGTTTATACATGCTGATGACTTCTTCTACGCGTTCTCTGCTGCGGATATCTGCTATGCACGGAATAAAATTAAGCGTAGGATAGGTGTTGGATATTTCAAGGCGGAAATCGTGTAATGGTGATTCTGCCTGGTCTAGCAAAACCAAAAGATGTGGCTCATTTTTAGCTACTTGCCTTGCTATTTCACTACCTATGGAACCGGCAGCGCCCGTTACGAGCACTACAGCTCCCTTGATTTGTTGCCGCAACGGCTCAAGGTTTAGCTTGATGGGAGAGCGTTCCAACAAATCTTCAATTCGGATATTCTTGATTTGTGATGCAATTGATTGGTTGGGATGTGGGCTGTTGTTGTCCCAATCCGTAATGGAAGGTGCATATAAAACATTGATATTGTTGTCGATAAAGATGTCCAAATCAGTTGAGGTATTGATGCTTTGCATTTTTAGGGCAGATACAATGACCTTATTGACACGCAGTTTCCTCATTAGAGGAATAAGGTGTTCATCCTTTGGATAGACCTTTAATCCCAATATAAGTCTGTTGACAACACTGTCTTTGTCGTCAATGAAACCAACGACGCGATAAGTGTCATTCTCAATTGTACGTAGCATTTTAGCAATAGCGATGCCGGCTGATTTTGTTCCGTAAATCATCACTCGTGTGGCATTACCGGAATATAAATTCAAGTATCCGAATGCTGTTTTTACTACAAATCTTAACGAGAACAGGAAAAAGAAAGCAAAGAGGAAATAGAGTATTAATCCTAAATTGCTGTAGACAAATCGCCCTGTAGAAGTAAAGACAATAATGTTAATAAACCATGCAAACAGGCTTGTTGCGCCAACAGCGAATGTTACTTTGCTGACATCAACAAAACTGGAATACCTTAATACGCCAGAATAGGTGTGGAATATCCAAAAAAAACAGATTTGTAGGAATAATAACAGTAAAAGTCGGTATGCGATGCCAAAACTTGGAAATTCTGGTATTTGTATGGAATATCGTTCTGTAAAAAAGATAGCTAAAAAGAATGCGAAGACGCATAAAAGAGTATCTAATAGCAATACTACCCATCTTGAAACATATTTTAAAGATGATAAATGGGAAAAGATATCGCTTTTTCTTATTAAATCAAATTTTTGTCCCATATAAAATATTTGTTTAATTTTTCATTGTGTAAAGTTTATGTGAGCTCTGCAAAAGTAAGGTAAAAATATGAGAAACCAAACTGTACAATAAAAAAATCGTATATTTGCCGCGCAATAAAAGGTATAAGTGGTGTAATATACCCTTTACTAATCATGTTTTACACATAATTTTGGTAATAAAAATGTCAGTACATCAAGAAAATGTGCGGCGTGTGACAACACGTCGATTGCAAGAAATGAAAAATCGTGGTGAGAAAATCAGTATGTTGACTGCATACGATTATACCATGGCAGGCATTGTTGATAATGCTGGAGTAGATGTTATCTTGGTTGGTGACTCGGCTTCGAATGTGATGTGTGGTAATACTACTACATTGCCGATTACACTTGATCAGATGATTTCTTTTGCCAAATCGGTTAGTCGTGCTACACAGAGGGCACTGGTGGTGGTAGATATGCCTTTTGGAAGCTATCAGGGAAATTCATTGGAGGCCGTCGCTTCTGCTATTCGGATTATGAAGGAAACATATTGTGATTGTCTGAAAATGGAAGGAGGTGAAGAGATTATAGATTCGGTTAAAAGGATTATTTCTGCTGGCATACCCATTATGGGTCACCTGGGTCTAATGCCGCAATCAATCAACAAATACGGCTCTTATACAGTGAGAGCACAGGAGGAGGATGAGGCTGCCAAGCTAATTCGTGATGCGCACTTGTTGGAAGAAGCAGGGTGTTGTGCTATCGTACTTGAAAAGATTCCGGCTGAATTGGCGACTAAAATTAGCAAGGAGCTTTCCATACCGACAATAGGAATTGGTGCTGGAGGTGGAACGGATGGACAAGTGCTGGTTTTGCATGATATGCTTGGACTTAATTGCGGATTTTCTCCAAGATTCTTGAGACGTTATGCCAATTTGAACGAGATAATGAATAATGCAATCAGACATTATGTGAGTGATGTCAAATCAGGTGACTTCCCGAATGAACAGGAACAATATTAAATGAATATGTTTTTTTGAGAAACCGAGAAAGAGAGAAGGAATATTGATTCTTTCTCTCTTTCTCGGTGTATGAAAAAAGCGGAATGAAATCATTCCGCTTTGAGCCATTTTGGGGACTCGAACCCCAGACCTACGCATTACGAATGCGTTGCTCTACCAACTGAGCTAAAATGGCATTCTTTAAATTGTGGCGCAAAAGTATGCATTTTTTACGAATAAACAAAGTGCTGTATAATTTTTTTTTTGTACGTTTGCCTGTGAATCTGTAATGCTTTTTGGCTGTTTATGAAATATACCCGAATATACCATATTCTTTTATTTTGTGCTATAGGATGTTTATTGCTTCATGCCCAATCCTACCGAACTGATATCTTCAATCCCAATATCAAAACATTGCGGGTAATTGAGGCCGACGGGGATCCATTAGTAAGGCCTGTGTTGAATTTGAATGATGACGAGTCTTTGGAAATCTCTTTTGATGAGTTGTCGCATGATGTACATTATTATTCCTATACTGTATATCACTGTAATGCAGATTGGACACTTTCCGATTTGACATCAAGCGAATATATTCAAGGTTTTACAACTGTAGATATTGATGATTATGAGCTGTCAGTCAATACAACTCAAACCTATACGCATTATACATTCCAAGTTCCCAATGATGATATGCGCTTGACACTTTCGGGTAATTATGTCGTATGCATTTATGAAGATGGTGACAAATACAATCCGATTGCGCAGGTGTGCTTCTCTATCGTGGAACAGCGTTGCGGGATTGATGCTGCGGCAACGGGAAATACGGATATAGAATTGAACGGGCGCTACCAACAGTTGAATATAGAGTTGAACTTTAATGAAAGGATAACAGACTCGCGTAATGAAATAAAATTGCTGGTAAAGCAAAATAATAGAACAGATAACCAAGCTTTTGATGTCAAACCGAATTTTATTGAGAACACCAGCCTGAAGTATCTTAACAACAAAAATCTAATTTTTGAAGGTGGGTATGAATATAGGCGTTTTGATATTTCTTCTGTCTATTTGTTGGGTGAAGGGGTTGACGACATAAAATATGACAATACTTACTATCAAGCGTTTCTGGATGTGCCGGTAAATAATCTTGGGCGGGCATATTCAACAGAATTTGATGTAAATGGTCAGTTTGCCATCAATGTAGAAAATTCTGACTACGACGATACGGAAGCCGATTATATGTGGGTACACTTTTTCTTACCCATGGAGAAACCCTTTTTTGATGGCTTGATGTATGTGGGGGGCGATTTTAACTTCAATTTGATGGATGAACGTTCACGCATGAACTATGATTTCGAGAACAAATGCTATACCTATTCTGCCTTCTTGAAACAAGGGGGATATAATTACCAATATTGGTTTTTGAAAAAGGGAACACAAAAGGCAACATTAATGCGAACAGAGAATAGTTATTGGCAAACAGGAAATGAATATGCCATTTATGTCTATTACCGTCCGTTCGGGCAACGGTATGATGCTCTGATTGGTTTTAGTTCGTTTGTTTCCAATCAATAAGATGCTAATTCATTCTTTTACATAACTTCTAAATTATAAAACCATGTACAACGATTTTCAAAAACACTTAACGGATGAGTTGACCGCCATTAAGGAAGCCGGTCTTTACAAGGAAGAAAGAATTATCGTTACACCACAAAGTAGCGGGATTAAATTGAACACAGGAAAGAATGTTGTGAACTTTTGTGCCAATAACTATTTGGGATTGGCCGATAACCCCGAGTTGATAGAGGCCGCCAAAGCTGCAATGGACACACATGGATACGGAATGTCTTCTGTACGTTTTATTTGTGGTACACAGGATTTGCACAAACAGTTGGAAAAGGCCATTGCGGATTATTTTGGAACGGAAGATACCATTTTATATGCAGCATGTTTTGACGCAAATGGTGGTGTATTTGAACCTTTGTTGACAGAACAGGATGCCATAATTTCTGATGCTTTGAACCATGCATCTATTATTGATGGTGTGAGATTGTGTAAAGCACAGCGTTATCGTTATGCTAATGCCAATATGGAAGATTTGGAAGAACAACTGAAAAAGGCACAGGCACAGCGTTTCAGACTTATTGTGACCGATGGTGTATTTTCGATGGACGGCAATGTGGCACCGATGGATAAGATATATGAGTTGGCGCAGAAATACAATGCTATGGTTATGGTCGATGAATCACACTCAGCAGGGGTTGTAGGAAAGACAGGTCGTGGTGTGACAGAACAATATGGTTTACGTGGAAAGATAGAAATCATTACCGGAACATTGGGTAAAGCCTTTGGTGGAGCTGTTGGTGGATTTACAACGGGTAAAAAGGAAATAATTGCTATGTTGCGTCAACGTTCAAGACCTTATTTGTTCTCCAATTCCATTCCTCCGATGATTGCGGCAGCTGCTATTCGCATGTTTAAGATGATAACAGAGTCAAATGAACTTCAAGATCGTTTGCATGCTAATACTGAATATTTTGTGGGACAAATGAAGGCTGCCGGATTTGATATAAAGCCGACTCAGTCAGCTATATGTGCAGTAATGCTTTACGATGCTAAACTTGCACAGGAAGTAGCAACCAAATTATTGGACGAGGGTATTTATGTAACAGGATTCTTCTATCCGGTTGTACCACAAGGGCAAGCCAGGATTAGAGTTCAGGTTTCTGCTGCTCATACACGTGAACAATTGGATCATTGTGTGGCTGCATTCAAAAAAGTGTTGGGGAAATAATTCCTTTGTGCATAAAGTGAATAAGAGACAGGCTCCTTTCATAGGAGATTGTCTCTTATTTTTATGGTCAAAAAGGAAGAAACTTTAGTCTTCAAACGACAGAAAAGGGCTCCATGTAGATGATTCAAAATAATTTACAAGTGCTTCTTCCGGTACTGTCAATTTACATGTTTTCGGGTCAATGCTGGTCAATGTTTGATTTGAAAGTGGAGGAATAGGAGATGTGCAGGTAATGCTATGCAATGCATCACACCGTTCAAAGGCATTGTATTCTATATATTTGACCTGATTGCCGATATGGATGTTCTGTAATAAATTGCAATTGTAGAATGCGTTGTTACCGATGGAGGTAGTAGTGTGGGGAATGATAACTGATAGACAGTTCAGGCCTGCAAATGTATATTTATCAATTCGTATGATATTTTCTGGTATGGTTAAAGTATCAATATGTATGTTGTTGATATACAAATTGTGAGCATAATATAAAGGATTAGAACTGAGATTGGAGAAAGTCTGTTTGCACCAGTCTGACAATTCGCATGTGTACCTTATTTCTTTCAGTGCATTACAATCCTCAAAAGAATAATCGCCATATGTTATGATACTTCCCATGGATATGGATGAAAGTGAATAGCAATTTTCAAAGGCGTATGTACCGATACTGTTTATGCTTTGAGGTAAGGAAATTGAAATTAAAGAAGTACAATTCTGGAAAGCATAGTCACCTATGGTGTTAACCATCGAAGGGATAGTGATGGATTCTATTCTACTGTTCATGAATGCAGCGGAAGGAATGATGGTTAGACTATTAGGCAGAATTATAGTTGTCAGTGTCCTGTTATTGGCAAATACATAGGTGGGTAGTGTCGTATTTGTCGTATTTGAGATATCAAGAAAATGAAGGTTAGGCATATTTTCTTTTATAAACAAAAAATCACTTTCATTCAGATTGCCTTCAATTGTAAGATGTGTTATCTCACGTGGATTATGTTTTTGTGAGATGAATGTTGCGGTCAATTTGCCAGCTTCTGTCTGTAGGAAAATCTTTTCCTTGTTCTCTGCTGCCCATGTGGAAAATATGGATATGGTAGCAATGAATATGATAATGAGTCTTTTTTTCATCTGAAACTTTTCAACGCAAAAATTGGCGCAAAAATATTCTTTTTATATGGATGGCATACGTAAAATTAACAAACAGCAGGCATATTGCTTGGAACTTTAACAGCTTGGTTTATTTCACAACAAACAGTCCGAATAGCGGTATGCCGTATTGACGTGCAAGCAGGTAATAATAAATTACGCTGTAAAGCACACCTAATGCCATGATGAATTTGCACATGGTAGATGCGTTGTGATAATCTCGTTTGTGTTTTGCGGTTATGATTAAATAGACAAGTGCAGCAAATGGTAGTAGTAAACCGAAGATTAAGTAGCGTGTGGAGAGACTTCCTTTAATTGGGAAGTACAGCAAGCTGTAGTTTACATAGCATAAGAGCCCGCATATGACGGCGATTAGTGCATATAAAACCCATTTTGTTTTATTGATTCCTAATTTGATAGGTAGTGTGTGACATTCAAATTCACGGTCGCCTTTTTCATCTTCAATGTCTTTTATGATTTCACGTAATAGGGTGCAGAGAAAGGCAAAGATGGCGAATCCGCTTGTCCATCCGTAAACTTGTTTCAATATAGGGGTCTCATGAAGAAGAGTGCCATATTGGTTGGTCAATGGTATTGCATTGGCAATGGCAATAATAAGGAATGACAGTGCCAGATGAAAAGCAACAATCAAGTTGCCAATGAAGAATTGGCGTTTGTAGCTGGCTGAATAAAACCATAGAAGGCCGGGGATAAACACGTATATGATACCCAATGTGAAACTTCTTAACCATATTGCCAAACTTATTCCACACAAGGCACCAATTACGGTAAATATTTGGTGATAGATCATTGCTTGTCTTCTATCCATCAATCGTCCGACAATCCGTTGCATCGGTTTGTTGATCTCATCGATTTTAACATCGAAATAATCGTTGATAGCATACCCTCCAGCAGCAATGAGCGATATACCTACAACCATCAATAGAGTCTGTATGCTGTTTAGTTGTGGTTCAAAACCATAGATAGCCAGTGTTGGATTGACAACGGCATATTGCATTAGCAAGAGGCTGCACGCGAGAAACAGAATGTTTTTCCAGCGTATCAGTTCGAGAATCGTTTTCATTTTTTTATTCTGCTTTTACGTGTTTTATGTGGGGTAAGTTTATATATTTTGCCTTTCCATGCTTCCAATTGGGCGTTGAAGTCATGGTCTGATGACAATGTACATGTACCTTTTTCATTTTCATCAAATAGGTTTACATAATCATATTGGCTGTCTTGTGCTATGTTTAGGTATTCAAATGCTTCTTGCGGAATGCGAATGTCGATATCTACTTGTTTGTCATCGAAATTAAGGGCAAACAGTAGAATCTCGTCCTTGAATTTGCGGATATATGTGAATTGCTCATGTTGGTTAAACCTTTCTGGATATTGTGCATATTCCAAATCATACATCACACCTTCTGTAATGGCCTTTTCGTTTAGAGTTATATGTAGAAGTTTTTGGTAGAAAGCCCTTAATTCCCGTTGCTCGTCACTCAATAGGCTTTCGTCAAACGTTCCTTTGTTGGCCCAGGCTTGTATGCTTTTGACACCCCAATAGTCGAAAATGGTGGTACGTCCGTCTACTCCGCTGAAACCTTCTGAGTCCATTCCCAGTTCGCCCAATTCCTGACCGAAATAGATCATCACAGGTGCTTTGGTCAGTGTGGCCGCTACTATCATTGCCGGTTGCGCACACATGCCGCGCCCTGCAAAAAAACCAGATGCAATACGTTGTTCATCATGGTTTTCCAGAAAATTCAGCATGTGGTCTTGCATATCGTTTAGGGCTTGCCAACAATGGCTGATTTCGCTCGCTGCATGGTTCTTGCTGGTTATGTTGCGTAGCGTTTCGTATAATCCAACCTTGTCATACAGATAATCGAAATGACCTTTTTCCAAATAGTCGCGATACAGATGTGGTTGGTAAACTTCTGCAATGAAAATGATATTCGGATATTGTCGTTTAACTTGTGGAATTACCCATTGCCAAAATTCAACCGGTACCATCTCAGCCATATCGCAACGGAAACCGTCAATACCTTTTCCGCACCAGAATAGGAGTATATCCAACATTTTGTACCAGGTATCAGGAGTCGGGTAGAATTGCTTTTCACCACCACCAGTGTAAAAAACTCCATAATTCAGTTTGACAGTTTCATACCAGTCATTGTGAGTAGGGTGAGCGTTGAATACGTCATTACCTGTAGCTTTTGCTGGAAATTCAACATAATCGGCTATGTCGAAATCGGGTAAGAAGGCTTCGTGAGGGATATAATAGAAATTGTTCAATGGTGAGAAAGCCCATTCTTTGTGATCGTTTTCTCCTAAATCACACACACCTTCCGGTTTGTTGTCTGATTCATATTGGCGTGCGACGTGGTTGGGCACAAAGTCTATGATGACTTTCATTCCGGCTTTGTGTGTGCGTCCAATCAAGGCTTCGAATTCCTTCATACGGTTAGCAACGTTTTCTGCCAAGTCGGGATCAACATCGTAATAGTCTTTGATGGCATAAGGACTGCCAGCTTTCCCCTTAACTACAGCTGGATGGTCTTTGCGTATGGCATAGTTGGAATAGTCGGTTTGAGTTGCATGCTCGATTACACCGGTGAACCATATATGCGTAACTCCCAGGTCACGGATGGCTTTAAGGGCTTTGGGGCTGAAACTGTTGAATTTGCCGCAGCCGTTTTCTTCTATGCTGCCATTGTGTTTGCGTGTGGTATTATAGTTGCCGAACAATCGGGGTAATACTTGGTAGATTACAAATTTGCTCATCTTATCTTCTTGTATTTTCTACTACATTAAATTTCTGCAAAGATAGCGAAAGGCGATAGCAATGCAAAATGAAAGACCAGGTTTTACAATTTTGTATTGCCGCCATATCCTATCGTATCCAAACTTTAGAAAGGTAGTGCAAGTGAATGTCAAGACAAATAAAGCATTGGTTTTTGCATTTCGTCTTTGTCGCATTTCATTCATTATTCATGTAATGGATCTATATTGTCTTGAGTTACAATAACCGGCTCATAGCAGTTTACCTTTTCTTTGTCAAATGGGGCTTTAATGCGTAGATAGTTTTCGGTAAATCCGTTCATCATTCCTTCGGTTTTCTTGCTTTCCCATAGCACATGTCCTTTATAGCCGATATGTGCTTGATAAAATTGTTTCAGTTTTTCTGCTGACAATTGGTGCAAAATATCACTGCGTCTCTTTTTTTCTTGTGAAGAAACTATATAGGGAATCTCCAGCATGCGGGTTCCTTCACGTTCGGAATATGTAAAAACATGTAGTTGTGAAATGTCGAGCGATGCAATGAACGCTCGGGCTTGTTCAAAATATTCCGGGGTTTCTCCTCGTGCTCCCACAATCACGTCTACTCCTATGAACGCATGGGGCATTACTTCTTTGATGCGTTTGATTTTATGGGCAAACAGAGTTGTATTATAACGGCGTTTCATGATTTTGAGCATTTCGTCACATCCGTTCTGTAGTGGGATGTGGAAATGGGGGGCAAAATGCTTTGAATGAGCCGTATATTCTATAATTTCATCGGTGAGCAGGTTGGGTTCTATACTTGAAATGCGATAGCGGACATCGCCTTCTAATGCGTCTAAGGCTTTGAGTAGATCGAAGAATGTTTCCCCTGTAGTTTTTCCAAAATCGCCAATGTTGACACCAGATAGAACAATTTCCTTTGCACCTTTTTCAATGGCTTCTTGTGCCAATTGGCAAATGTCGGCAATGCTGCCGTTTCTACTCTTGCCGCGTGCAAAGGGGATGGTGCAATAAGTGCAGAAATAATCACATCCGTCCTGTACTTTCAAGAAATGGCGGGTGCGGTCATCAGCCGAGCATGCTCCATGGTATTCTCCAATATTTCTTATCTCGCTGCATTGGATGGAAGGGGTTTCGTTTTTGGATGCCAGTTTTTCAAGCAATGGCGCAATTTCAAATTTTTCATTCATACCTAAGACAAAGTCAATGCCTTCCATTGAGGCTACTTCATGTGGCTTCAATTGAGCATAACAACCAGTTACAACCATCACTGCATTGGGATGCTGTTTTTTCATTTTATGAATGGCTTGACGGTCTTTTTTGTTAGCGGTTTCTGTTACTGAACAGGTGTTGATAATGCAAATATCAGCCTCTTCGCCTTTTTTTGCCTTTTCGCAACCTAGTGAGGCCAATTGCTTGCCAATGGTAGACGTTTCTGCAAAATTTAATTTACACCCCAATGTGCAATAGGCCACTTTTTTCCCTTGTAGATTATTTTTTGTATCCATTCAATTGATAGTTCTTTTTCGTTGTGTTGCTTGAATCAATCGTATATGGTAATGATTCAAAATATATGATGTATTATTTATAATGTTTGCTTTATCTGTATTGTTCGTTTTATGTAGAGGATATTTTTGTCAAAATCAAATACGAATACTGAGCCTTCGAAGAATTTTAAACCGATACTTCCTTCTGCTGTAAACTTAGGTAATGCGGCTGTAATGGCAATATTCTGTTTGTCGTGGTCCATTCTGTATAAATTGACTTGTTCTGTATAACATTTGCGTCTGCAACAAGTATTCCTTTTTTGTTATAGGCCTTGTGAATCTTGATTTCTGTATCCTTTTTTAGAAATTCTTGGATGCAGAACTTTGTCTCAAAAGAAAAGTATGCCTTTCCTAAGTTAAGAACAATTGTTTGCAGCCATGCCTGTAAGAATATTGCAACATAGCCATATGTTGGGTATAAATGGAATGATTATTTTCATATGTTTTATTCGATGAGCAACTAATTTAAGTGATGTATGCAGTGGGGGAATGTCAGTTGACAGCCTCAACTGTATATCCTTGTTCTCTCAATTGATGTAAAATACCTCTTTCCCCCAATAAATGTAGGGCTCCAACAACAAATAGCGTTGGATTGTCTGCCATGATGGAAGGCATAAGTTTGACCCACTTGTCATTGCGGCCGTATAAGATTACTTCCATTTCTTCTGGCCGATAATCGGATGCAAAGCCCGTCTTTAAATTAGAGGCCTTTTCCATTGATTCCAAATTTTGACTCAAATAGGCATTCGTGATGCTTTCTGCTTGTCGGACAAATAAGTCTGTATGCATTAGCAAACTGTAAAGTTGTTTTGCTTGCCGTTTCAGACTTTGATAATTGAATAATAAATCCAGTTGGAAATCTGTGGTTTCCAAACCACCTATCTTTTTTTCTTGTTTTTGGGCTTCTGTGAGAATCCATAGGTCCAACTGCATTTCC
The DNA here is from genome assembly GCA_017694875.1 of Candidatus Gallipaludibacter merdavium. Lineage (GTDB taxonomy): Bacteria > Bacteroidota > Bacteroidia > Bacteroidales > Paludibacteraceae > Gallipaludibacter > Gallipaludibacter merdavium. Next base: position 24,157 of record JADIMG010000092.1, on the reverse strand, counting down.
GGTTCATAATCCTTTATTATATTAGCATACAATACTATCGCAATTTGCGAACAGAGGAAAGATGGCTTGAGATTGTCCATTTGTGATAATCCAATACCCAATATTTGTCTTGCTTTTACGTCAGCAAGGCGATATTGTCTTTTTGTCAGCAAAGTATGTAGTGTTGTGTCGCCGAGAAGCATTATGGCCTTTTGCATTTTCAATACGTATGAAGGGTCTTGTATCTCATTTAAATCTACTTCTCCATACACTTGAGCTACGTCGTTTAAAGCTTCCTGAAAGCCGGCAACACTGTCAATAATGGAATGTGGTGCTAAATGGTGCGTGCCGAATATAAAGGAAGGCTTATCCAAACCATTGTTGGAAATCTTCCAAAGTAGCTGGGCGTTTGCAGTAAAGGAGCATAACAGTATCAGCCATACTGAAATCTTTTTCATAATGAAAATAAGTTGTGGTTATATCTGATGACCATGATTGTAAGCAAAGATAGACAAAAACAATGCGGCATGCAAATTATTTTATTTATGATAATAATGTGCTTTTGAAATGCTTCGTAAGAATGGCCTTTTTGAGGGTGAATCTTATTAACGGAAATACAAAGATGGAATATGGGAACAAGTTGTGCATAAAATATCTCAAACCATCTTCTAAATTTTGTTCTCCCTACAGCTTTTCCGTATATTTGCCATCTTATTTGTAATACAGATGAAACTGAAAAGTCTTATTTTCTTTTTGTGGATTGCAGTTGCAGTTACAGCCCAAACCCCAGTTAATATTTCCAATCCTTTGACTTGGACAACCGATGATTTGCGCCCTTATGTAGGGCAGACGGTTGTGTTTGATGTACCCTTTTATGTAACCAATAATTACAGTGACAGTTATCTGGAAATCAGTCCAAGACGTGTATTTGTGCCTACCAATCAGGCCTTTCCTGGAACGACTGAATACAGCAGTATCGTATTGGCCAATTCGGATGCCACAGTCAAGCTCTATGGCGTGAACGATTATCATCGTATGGGGGAAAAACTGATGGGACTTACTGTTAAGGTCACGTCATCAACTTCTGTTACCCTATCCGGAACGCCAGTTTTTCAAGGTAATACCAGAGAGGATCTGGAACGAGGTCATGAGGATATTGGTGATTATAACGTAAAAGTGTGTACCATGAATCTGGAATATTATCTGGTGGAGAACTATGGTGACGGATTCGGACCGGATAATGCTACGCAAGCCAATCGTCAGCATCAGAAGTTGCTGAATGCTTTAGCTGCGGTTGATGCCGATATATATGGATTGGTGGAAATAGAGCAGGGGCAGGCGGCTCTTTCCAAGATGGCGAGTGCACTAACTTCGCGGTTGGGACATCCTTTCAGTTATGTAAATGATGGCGGTAGCAGTTCCGGATCATATACAAAAGTAGGTTATATTTATCGCAGTGATAAAATTGAAACGTATGGACAGCTTCAAAATATTGATAATCCTTCACCTTTGCACCGTAAGAAAACATTGGCATTTCAACTAAAGGCCAATGGCGAGAAATTTATTTTCTCGCTTAACCATTTTAAGGCGAAAAGTGGAACGGGAACGGGACAGGATGCAGATCAGGGAGATGGTCAAGGTGTTTTCAATTACACTCGAACAAGAGAAGCTGAAGCTGTTGTACGTACCCTTACTTCTAATATCAGTTATTTTGACGATCCGGATGTGTTGATTATGGGTGACCTCAATGCATACGCCAAGGAAGACCCGGTGCAAACTCTGGTTGACGCAGGATATATAGACTTGCATCGTGCATTTCATGCTGACAGTTCTTATTCTTATACCTATCGTGGACAGGCGGGCTATTTGGATCATGCATTGGCGAGCCGTTCTATGTTAGAACAAGTAACGGGTATGACAGCCTATCATATCAATTCCGATGAGCAGGATGATTATACTTATGATAAAAGTTCTGATGTGACCATGTTCCGCTCTTCTGATCATGATCCTATCATTGTTGGACTGTCGTTGGGCGAATATCGTGATCCTGACGCCTCCGCTTTTTGGGAGAATGTGGAATATACAACTCATGTGGTATCACCTGATGAGCCTTTTGAATTAAGGAATGCGCAGGGAGCGTATTTGCGTATTTACTCGATGTGGGGAACTCTCGTTTATTCTGACCGTGTGGAGACTGATGTCTATACACTCAATTATACCATGTCTTCAGGTGTTTATGTGGTCAATCTATATGGAGATGGAGAAGTGAAACAATTGAAACTTATTGTACGATAATGAATGAACTGCAGCAGATAGAGAAACTGCGCCGTGAATTGGAGCAGCACAATTATAATTATTATGTCTTGTCATCGCCAACCATCACAGACAAGGAGTTTGATGACATGATGCACCATTTGCAAGAGCTTGAAGCTGCGCATCCGGAGTGTTATGACCCCAATTCGCCTACACAACGTGTAGGAAGCGATTTGACCAAAGAGTTTACACAAGTGGAACACCGTTATCCGATGCTTTCGCTTGCCAATACTTATTCCGAGGCAGAAGTCCGTGATTGGTATGAACGTGTGCGCAAAGGCCTGAATGAATCTTTTGAGGTGGTGTGCGAGTTGAAATATGATGGAACTTCCATTTCTTTGTGGTATGAACAAGGAAAATTATTGCGTGCTGTGACACGTGGTGACGGAGTGAAAGGCGATGATGTGACGGCCAATGTGAAAACCATTCGTTCTATCCCATTGCGTTTGCATGGGGATTATCCTCAACACGTGGAAATCCGGGGAGAAGTTCTGATGCCTTGGGCAGTATTTGAAGCTCTGAACAAAGAACGTGAAGCGCAAGAGGAACCTTTGTTTGCCAATCCGCGCAATGCAGCCTCCGGCACCATCAAGCTGCAAAATCCAGCTTTGGTTGCGGAACGTAATCTGGATGCCTATTTATATTATGTGTTGGGTGAAGACCTTCCTTCTGACCTGCATTCTGAGAATCTTATGGCGGCACGTTCGTGGGGTATCAAGGTGTCTGAACATTTTCGGGTGTGTCATTCTGTAAATGAAATTATGGAATATATTGCCTATTGGGATACTGCACGTAAGAACTTGCCAGTGGCTACAGATGGCATCGTATTGAAGGTTAATTCATTACGCCAACAACGAATTTTAGGATTGACAGCTAAATCACCCCGTTGGGCTATTGCCTATAAATTTCAGGCGGAACGGGCTTGTACACGATTGAATTCTGTGTCTTACCAAGTGGGACGTACAGGTGCTGTAACTCCTGTGGCCAATCTGGATCCTGTACAATTGTCTGGCACGGTGGTAAAGCGTGCTTCTTTGCATAATGCTGACATTATTGCATCACTTGACTTGCACATTGGCGATATGGTTTATGTGGAAAAAGGAGGAGAAATCATTCCGAAAATCACCGGAGTTGACAAAGATGCACGGTTGCTTGTGGGCGATAAGGTAACGTTCATCAAGAAATGCCCTGAGTGTGGTGCCGAACTGATTCGCTATGAAGGCGAAGCTGCGCATTATTGTCCGAATGAGGTTGCTTGCCCTCCTCAGATTAAGGGAAAAATAGAGCATTTTGTGTCGCGCAAGGCAATGGATATTGACGGATTGGGAACAGAAACGATAGCGCTTCTCTATGAGAATGGGTTGCTTCACAATATGGCGGATATTTATGATTTGAAAGTGCCGGATTTGGCACGGCTTGAACGCTTGGGACTCAAGTCAGCACAAAATATTAGGCGGGCGTGTGAAGCTTCACGCAATGTGCCTTTTGAGCGTGTGCTTTTTGCTTTGGGTATTCGTTTTGTGGGCGAAACTACAGCCAAGAAGATTGCTTATGCTTTTCATGATATTGACCGCATTATGAAGGCTACAGTGGAAGAACTTATGACGGTGGATGAAGTAGGTGAGCGTATTGCACGCAGTGTGGTGGAATATTTCTCACAGCCAGCCAATCGTGAAATAGTGGAACGCTTACGTGCTTATGGCTTGCAGATGGCTTTGTCAGAAGACAAACTGGCTTCACGTACAGATAAACTTCAGGGGCTGTCTATTGTGATAAGTGGTACATTTACTATGCATAGCCGTGATGAATATAAGGAAATGATAGAGCGTAACGGAGGAAAGAATGTTGGCTCGGTATCTTCCAAAACGGATTATATTTTGGCTGGAGAGAATATGGGACCTGCCAAACTGGAAAAAGCACAGAAATTGGGTGTGAAGATTATCAGTGAGCAGCAGTTCCTGCAAATGTTGGGAGAGTGAAACAGCGCTATCAGAAAATATCGATACATGCAGGTTTTACCTGTCCTAACCGTGATGGTAGGGTAGGCTATGGTGGATGTACATATTGTAATAATCAAGCTTTTGTACCCGACTATTGTCAGTCAACAAAAACGGTAACTCAACAGTTGGTAGAAGGGGTTGATTTCTTTAAGCAGAAATATCCAGGACAAAAATATATCGCTTATTTCCAATCTTATACAAACACTTATGCACCTTTCAACCATTTAAAGGAGTTGTATGAAGAGGCTTTGGCCTTTCCGAATGTAGAAGGGCTTGCCATCGGGACGCGGCCAGATTGCATCAGCGATGAATTGCTGGATTATTTGGCAAATTTGTCAGCACGTTATTCGATAACTGTGGAATATGGTGTGGAATCAACCGATGATAAGACCCTATGTTTCATCAATCGTGGGCACGATTATGCTTGTGCGGTTGATGCTATCAAGCGTACTGCGTTGCGTGGAATAATTGTAGTTGCCCATCTTATTCTTGGTTTGCCAACCGAAGACAGGGAATTAATGTTGATGCATGCCGATCGACTTTCTGCATTGCCTCTTTCTGGCTTGAAACTCCATCAATTGCAGTTGGTTCGCGGTACGCGTATGGCACAACAGGCAGAAGAGATGCCACATCTGTTCCGCTTGTTTTCAGCTGACGATTATATTGACTTGGTTATAGATTTTATGGAGCGCTTACGTCCAGATATAGAGATTGAACGTTTTATTTCACAATCACCCAAAGAATTGTTGATTGCACCGGATTGGGGACTTAAAAACTATGAGTTTACAGACCGTTTGCGTAAACGCATTGTGGCACGTCAGACATATCAGGGAAGGATCTGCAAATCGTATTGAGACATGTTCCCGTTTTTATTTGTCAAACAATCCTTTTAGCTTCTCTTTTTTGTGAAGTCCATCTAGGGAAAATCTTATAATTAGCTGTTGCTGATGCTGTATCCTTTGTGCATCGTAATGTATGTTCCAGGAAAAATAGCAGTTCACAAAATTATTGTTTATCAAATAGAGGAAGAGATCTGTTCGATTATATAGTGGCGATCTGTAGAATGGATCTCCTTGGTTGAGGTCACTTCCGTAATAGGAATAGAATGGCATAAGGTTCTGACCGAAATATAATGTGTTCTCTAATCCGACAAACCGCCATCTGGCAAAAAACTCAATCAGACCACCTTGAGGTATTTTAGTTGATTGAATATCCCGATAGCGTTGTATACCAATAATATAACTTCCTCTTAAACATATGGAGTCTAATGGTGTATATTTCGATAGATTTATGCCTATTTGTGGCTGGATATAAATATCATCGCATACACCCTCATGTTGGGCAGGAGGAGCAAAGCCTGCTTTATGGTTTATTTGAGCTAAACCACCTAATTCCAGCCAATGGTGATGGTACAATCCGTTCAGTACAAGTCTGAACATTTCACGTGTCTTGTCCGAACGGAATCCTCTCCAGTCACACATGAACTCGACATAGCCAATATTGGAACTATAAGATAGTAGGGCACCACGTATGTTGGGGGTTGCGTACGCAATGGAATCGTAAAGCAGATAATCGGGCAACCGTTCAATGCGTTGTATATATGGAATACTTCCCAACGAAATCCTAATGCCTTTGTAATCATAGCGGTAATAGGCTATGGGTGAAAAATTGCTTTTGTCCCAATATGCTCCGAGTGGCTGTGTATAGTGTATTCCTGCCATTACACGATGACTGCCCCCAGAACGGTCATTGATTCCAATGCCAATTTCTGGTGAGAGGCGAAAAGAAAAGATTGTTTGTGGTATTTGATATTCAGAATGATATTCCCTGTTGTCGAAATAGGTCAGAAAATCGACATTGTACAATAAATTGGGTCGTTCGGCCGATATCCTTATGCAATATAGGATGCTAATTAATAATATGGTGATTTTTCTTGTCGGCATTGACCTTTATGCGTATTTTTTTTTCAAAAGTTCGGCCAACTCCGGTACTCCAATAGCAGCTCTCTTTTGGATGAATGTTACAGGATTACGTATAATAGACATGTCTGGCTGTCCAGGGTCAACCACAAAGATGGGAACATTTGACGGTACATAACGCACAAGCATAGCAGCTGGATAGACAGCTAATGATGTGCCGATGACTACAAAAATATCAGCAGTTTGTGTAATTTTTACAGCTTCATCATACATAGGTACGGCTTCTCCAAAAAAGACTACATGTGGTCGTAATAAGGAACCGTCAGGATGACGTGCTTCCAATGGTTGCTCCCAACCCTCAATGGGCACAATGGCTTTATCGTTTTTGCTGCTTCTGAGTTTGCGTAGCTCGCCATGAAGATGGGTGATGTGGTGACTGCCAGCCCGTTCATGCAGATCGTCTATATTTTGTGTTATTACTTGTACATCAAAATATTTTTCTAAGTCAGCAATCGCTTTATGTGCTGCGTTGGGCTCCTTTTCCAGCAACTCTTTGCGACGTATGTTGTAGAACTCAATTACAGTTTTTCTATTGTGTTCCAATGCTTCGGGTGTGCATACGTCTTCTATGCGATAGTTGGCCCACAATCCGTCGCTGTCTCTGAATGTGCTGATACCGCTGTCAGCAGAAACCCCAGCACCGGTAAAAACCACAAGTTTTTTCATGTCCAAATGTCTTTATAGGTTGTTGTTGACAAAGATGGCGAATTTTATAGGCAATGGCAAAATATATTGATAACAAAAGGGTATTAATCTGAACCAATAATTTATTTTTTAGTCTTTTCTGCCATATATTTTTGGAACCATGAACAAAAAGATGAGAGGCCAGTATGTATATTTGTGAAAGATTTAATGTCGTAATTTTTCTTGAGTCTGTCTATATTAGCGAAGGTGGCTTTGACATCACCATTTTTTGTCGCTTTATATTGATATTTACCACTTTTTCTCATCTCCATTTCGATTATCTTATAAAGCTCATTGATACTATGTGGATTTGATGCTCCAATATTATATATTACATATTTGTCTTTAATAGTTTTATTTATGATTGAGATAATGGCATTTGTTACATCATCTATATAGGTGAAATCACGTTGCATTTCTCCTTCATTATAGATTGTGGCTATTGAGTCTTCATATATGGAATTGGCAAAAATCCAAGGAGCCATATCTGGTCGCCCATATGGGCCATATACGGAGAATAATCTAAGTCCGATTGTTTGCATATTGTATGCTGATGAATATACATAAGCTAATAATTCATTTGACTTTTTTGTCATCGCATATACACTTTGTGGACAGTCGGTTATCTCGTCTTCAGTTAAACCATTTGTACCTATCTCTCTATTGCCATATACACTACTTGAACTCGCATATATGAATCGTTTGATTCCATTTTTATGTGCTAATTCAATGATATTGGCAAAAGCGGATATGTTATTACGTATAAAGATAGAAGGTTCTTTCATGGATTCCCTTACACCTGCAGATGCTGCTAAATGGATTATGGTGTTGCATCCAATAAGACAAGAATTTAATGATGTAATGTCACAAGATAAGTCAAGGTTAACATATGAAAAATTTGGTTCTTGCAGGAGTTCATGTAAACGATATTCTTTTATTCCTTTTTGTTTATAGTCTCCAGTCATACAATCTATACCAATAACGTAAAATCCTTTTGCAAGTAAAGACTTTGTTAATGCGTGGCCAATAAAACCCGCAGCTCCAGTTATTATTATTTTGTTCATTTTTTAAATATACTTTCTACGATGGTAATTCTGTGTTTTGGTAATAAGCAATGGTTTTTTTTATTCCTTCGATAATGTCGGTAGTTGGATTCCAATTTAATAGCTGTTGAGCTAATGAAATGTCTGGGCATCTATGTTTAGGGTCATCTGCGGGTAAAGGATAGTATTCGATGTTTGATTTGCTATTTGTTAGTTCTATTATTAGTTTTGCAATCTGTATAACTGATTGTTCTTGTGGATTGCCGAGGTTTATTGGGCCAATAATACTATCATTAGATTGAATGAGTTTATAAATTCCTTCTAACATATCATCAATATAACATAAACATCTGGTTTGAGTGCCATCTCCGTATACAGTCAAATTTTTATTTTTTAGCGCTTGGAGAATAAATGTACTTACAATTCTTCCGTCATCAGAACGTAATTTTGGGCCATAGCAATTAAATATTCTTGCAATTTTTATTTTAGTGTGGTAGATACGATGGAAATCCATGAAGATGGACTCTGCAGCTCTCTTTCCTTCGTCGTAACAGCTTCTGATTCCAATTGGATTAACGTTGCCCCAATATTTTTCATTTTGAATGAGTGGCTGCGGATCTCCGTATACCTCAGACGTAGATGCTTGCAAGATTATGGCGTTACTTTTATTAGCAAGTTCTAATAAATTAATAGCACCATATACATTGGTTTTAAATGTATCTATTGGATATTTTTGATAGAATTTAGGGGATGCGATGCTTGCTAAATTAATGATGATGTCAGCATGACAGCTTATTGGTTCAATTACGCTTTGTTTTATTAATTGAAAATTATTATTTGACAATAGGGGTTTTATGTTGTCCATTGTGCCACTGACGAAGTTATCTAAACAAATGACTTTATGCCCTTTTCGTAATAAATAGCTGCATAAGTGTGATCCTATGAATCCAGCACCTCCAGTTATTAAAAAAACGTTATCAGTCTTCATGTGCTTTTTGTTTTTTGTTATAATCAAGGTATAATTGTTTCCATGTAGGTGAAATGATTTCTCTGAAAGGACTTTTTTCGCATCGAGGAATAAAATTCCCTTTGGATGAGGCGTAATGTTTGAAATTTCCACAATACCTACAAAACATGTAAAAGTGTTCTTTAATTACTTCTTCAGTAAGTTCTGACAAATGTTTTTTCCCTTTATTTTTCCCAATAATACGATCAATACCTCCACATACAGAACAGCCATAATAACCGTTTTTGTTTAAACCTATTCCACAACATGAAGCGACCCAACAAGCGCTTGAATAATCTGCATTTTCAAAGGTTGGATCATCACATGGTGCATCGCAAAAGGGTGAAAAGTAATCAATGGAGTTCTTCGTTTTATATGATTCTCTATCAATTTGCACATTACTAAATCTTTTTTCTATGATATCACAAATTTCGCGGCTCTTTTTTGTTAAGCCATTTGACACAAATTGGATATCAACATCAGGATTAAACTTGTCGGCATAATCATTTTGTAGATGTTCCATTATTTGAATAATATTTGGATGTATTGTTGGCTCACCGCCAAGAATATTAATGCGTTTCCACTTTTTGTTGTTATTGATGCTTTCTTGGATGAAATTAACAATATCTGTGACGCTCATCATCTCTTTTGATGGGGCCAATCCGCATGAGCGATTACAACCTTTACATTTGAGATTACAATCAAAAGTAATATCAATTTCTATCTGATTTATATTAGCGTTAAAAGCAATTCGCCCTCTTTTGACGTTAGAAGGGGTTAGTGGCTTCTTTCTCAATGTTTCTTCAATACATTTGTCTTTAATAGTTCTATTCTCATTGCGTTTATTGTAATCTCTTTCATAATAATAATTGATGAATTCCATTTGATAAGGAGATTTACTCATTTCTGTTATTGGTATCATAAATGCATAATCGTCACATGTTTCGAGCCATTCTCTTTGAGAGATTTTTTTTTGTTCGTCATATTTGAAATAATGGACCGGAATAGAATCAAAAAGATATTTTTTGAAAGTTTTCAAATGTTGCCATGTGTTTCCTTCATATGTACGTGGATTTACGAAATCAACAGGGTAACGATAATGTGCTTGAATACGATAAGTTTGATGAACTCTTCCGCAAGTCATATCAACTTCCCTGTGTAAGTATACATTATATACATCTTCAAGGACATGTTTCCCTATTAGTGCATCATCGGCATCAACGCATACGATAATTGAGTCCTCGTTGCTGCAATATTTGCTTAATGCAAGATATATATTCTTGATTTTTTTCTGAGTATTTCTATTCCTAATTAAAGTGACTTTATTTTTATGGGATTTAATTGTGTGTTCGATTAGAGTAGATATTCCATTGTCAGAATTATCATCATATAAAATAATGCCGAAATCTGTATAGGTCTGACTTATCAAAGAATACCAAAAGCGTAAAAATTTTTCCGGGCTTACATTTTTAAAACATGATAGAATAACCATCTTTTCATTTCGTTTGGGACTGCACCAATCATAGAATGATCCTTCACAATCAAAATGGTTATATTGGCATGGTGGAATTTCCAACTGTTCAACTCTGTCTAGAATAAGCATCCATGCATAATGACTTCTTTTTCTGTAGTTTTGTGGGTGGATGTAAAATGTGCGATTGTCCCCACCTCTTATGGAACAATATCCTGTTGTTTTTTGATGTTGTTCCAATGAGCGATACCATGAGAGATTTAATATTCCTGCATGGTTGAGAGAATTTGGCAGTGGGCGCAATTTTAATAATCTTTCTTTGTGTATTAATCCGAATCTAACTTCAGGTACAAACCCTCCGTTTTCAAATCCGAAATATGGTTTACTTTCTGAGTTGTATATATTAAAGCCAACAGATATGACTTTTTCATTTTTTACAAGCTCAGTGACCATGTCGGAAAGAAAATCATGCGTGAGATCTTTTCTGCCAATAAGTACATCGCTATCCGCTTGCAGAATGTATTTGCTGGTACAATTCTCAAAACCATATAATTGTGAAGCAATGGGAATATTTTTGGAAGAGTGACTGAAATCAGATTCTATGTTGAACCAATCTTTATTTATGCGCTTATTTGTTTGGGGGTCATAAATGATAAATCTATCAATGATGTTATCTTTCTGTAATTGTGATATTATTTCTATTGTTCTGTTGTAATTTGATTTCTCTGTATATTGCCTTAAAAAATTTGTTTGTTTAGAATCAATTACAATAACGATTTCTTTAAATGTTCTAGGAGACGATAATTGTCTTACGATGTGCTTGACGTTCTGTTCAATGGTGGCAACGTCCATGGCACAGGTTTTTATTAATAATGTAATATCATGGATGTCTTCTAATAGTTTTCTGTATCCTATATGAAGATGTCTTGTTTCAAATGTATTAGAATCTGATAACTGTATGTCTTCTATTTGAATATCGCATAAATATAAGCATTGCTTGAGCTTATTAAAAAAAAGCTTTTCGAGATTAGGTAGATTCTTTGTGGAGTATTGCTCATACACAAAGTCTTTTTGTGGCGAAAACTTTAATGATGTAATTTCAGAGGCAGATTCGGAATATATAATATTGGCAAATACTTTGTTAACGAAAATTCTTAAGTCTTCTAACTCTTTGATTTCGAAATTATTGATGGCGCTTCGCTGTAATTTGGTAATGTTTGGGTGGTTGGGAAAGTTTGTATATAAATATAATCTTGCGCATGCATTTAAGAATAAGTTGTCATTGTATGCCACACAAGAGTCCATGTCAATTAGTTTGAGCTGTTTATTTACCCGAATGAAGTTTTCTTTTTTGCAGTCTTTGACGACGATTTTCTTTTGCCAGCATTCGGTTAGAAACATGATTATGTCATGTTCTGACATCTCTGTGACTTTTTCAGATTCTTCGTATTTGTATTTTTGAATAATATAGCCTTCATTGGTTTTGATAAGTTCTTCTATTTGGTAGAAACTCAAATATGTTTCTTTTTTTAGGAAAAAATGAAGTGATGACAATATTTCTGATGTGTCTTCACTTTTACATGATGGTATAATGATTTTGTATACCCATGTATTGTTGTGAAATACAATTCCTTTAGTACCATGTCCTAGATATTTTAAATCTGCTATTCCATGGTCTTGTAAGATTTTTTTTGCCGTAATAATTTTTTTTGCTATTTCCATTTCTTAATCTCATTGTAGATTTTTATTCGCGCTTGTTTGTGTTTGTTATTTTGTTTGTTTTTATATGTTAGATTTCCATCTAAGCTATATATTGTGGCTATAATTTTGTCTGCTAAAATTACACATCTCTTGTCTCTGTTCCATAATATTTTTGCTGTTAAATAATGATCTTCAGCACTAGGTATATTGGGATATTTTTGTATGTACTTAGGTGACATGAATAGATTGCATGAAGGTAATTCGTTTTTGGCAGTTCCTTCAGCCATCTGCTTTAAACGATTTAATAAATATTTATGATTTAAAAGCTCCTGATTTGCATAGTTGACATTCCCGAGAATTTTACCCTCTTGTTTTAGATAATTGCCAGCAATAATATAGTCTGCGTCTGTATTGTCCTTTATTTTCTCAATTTCAGAAAGTACATAAGGATGAGCAAATTCGTCATCAGAATCAAGCCGACCAATTAATTTTACATTTCCAAAATATTCTTTTATGAAAGAGTTTATGCAATTTCTTGTCTTTGAAACATTCATAAAGGATTCATTCCAATAAATTATTTTTTCTGATTCTAATTCTTGTTGAATTGTATCTTTCCAATTGTCTGATGAAGAATCATCCATGACAAGTGTCCATATTTCAGATTTTATGTTTTGTTGTTGTAATATAGATTTGATACATTGTAATAATGTTTTTTGGCTGTTATGTACAGCAACTCCAATAACAATTTTGGGAGTTTGTGAATGTAAGTGTACGAGCTTCCATAATTTCTTTATGTTATTAGAATTTGGATATTTAAATAGCATTTCAGAGCGTACTAAACTCTTGTCTAGGACATCTTGTGTATATAGAGCAATGTGTTTTCTGTAAAAGACATCTAAACCCTTTGTTTTTTTTGCAAAGTCATGGGTAACGGATAAAGGATGGGAAAAATGTCTAATTAATATTTCTGGAATTATTTCTATGTGGTGGCAGGGTAAAGTCATTAAGATGTTGATCATAAAATCACGATCAGTACAGCTTTGAAGGTGTTCGTCAAATCCTCCTGTTTTTTTTATGATGCCAAATCTAAAAAACATATTGCTGCCTTGAATACCAGGGTTTCTAATTAAAAAATTGGATATTGTGATGTCGTCATGTGAAAATATACTTGCATTGTTACTGTCACTTCGTTTTAAATACGCTGCTATTTGATCTGGAAAGTGATCACACATATTAATACGTTGAATACATTTTTCTATATATGTTTTGTCCCAGCTATCATCATCATCAAGTATAGCTATATAATCATTTTCTTTAAACTTGTTGTCATACCATGAGAAACCTGTATTCCAAGAACCGGTTCCACTCATTCCTTTGGTATGTGTGTTACGAGAATAATATATGGATGTGTTGTGTGATTTTTTCTGTAATGTGCGGATGCGTTCTTGTATTTCATGGCTATGTACATTATTGTTGTTATCATCTACTATGAGTATATAATCGGGTAATAAACTTTGATCTAAAACTGATTTTAAAGAACGGGAAAACAATAATTCGGTCCTACCATTTGAGGTGGCAATTATTACACCAATATTAATTTTTTTGTTATGTGTTACGGTATTCCTATTTTTTTCGTTTTTTTGCATAGACATTTTAAATGTTAAGTTTATGGGTTCTATTTTTTTATGTGTTTTTGTCTGAGGTTGACATATATTGTTTTGGGTAGTACATGTGATTTGATAATAAAAAAGCTTGTTGATATTAAAGTTGATGTAATTGTTAAATTTGTTGTTTATGCAAGTGCAAAGGTAAAATTAAATTTTAAATGGATATGGATGTGACTATATAAAAAAAATAAAAAACAAATATGATTGGTTGTATGTTTAAATTGTTATTGTGTGTCGTTCTAATTAATATTAATTGGATATGTGTCTCTATGTCGTTTTACTTTGGCATAATTTCCTAAAAAGCTATCAAAATCATTTGTCTTTGTGCTCTAAATCAATCGTTCTTCTTATCTTTGCAGAATATTATCTAATAGGGTTTTATTTGTATGACAATTCTACATATTGAAACGACAACTGATGTCTGCTCTATAGCTTTGAGTTGTGACGGCAAAGTGCTATTTCACAGATTGGATATGCAAGGGCATAACCATGCGCGTGTGTTACCTTTGTTTGTTGATGAGGCTTTGTCCTTTTTGAAAGAGGAAACCTTGCAGCTTGATGCTGTCGCTTTGAGTCGTGGACCTGGCTCATATACTGGTTTGAGAATAGGATGTTCCATGGCAAAGGGAATTTGTTATGGAATAGGCACTAAACTGATAGCTGTCGACACGTTGAAACTTATGGCTTCAATGGCACGCAGTAAGGCTTTGGAAATGGGAGCAGATTGTTTGTGTCCTATGATAGATGCCCGTCGCATGGAAGTATATGATGAATTGTTGGATACTAATCTGAACGAATTGGAACCGGTTGCAGCGCAGATTATAGATGAAGATTCATTTGGAAAGCAATTGTTGCGACAGAAAGTGGTTTTCTTGGGTAATGGTTCTGACAAGTGCCGAGAAGTGCTAAAGCATAAGAATGCCTTGTTTTTGAAAGGAATATATCCAGACGCAGCTTGTATGGTGTCTTTGTCAGAAGAGGCTTTTGCTAAAAAAGAGTTTGTGGATGTTGCCTATTATGAACCTTTTTATTTAAAGGAATTTCAGGCAACGACACCAAAGAATAAGGTGATTTAGGCACAGAATTCAAGAGTGCTTTTTCATTCATAATATGTGTCTTTAAGAAGGTATTTTGATAAATCTTACATTTGCAATATGTTGAACTTTTTTCAGTCAATTTTTACACGGCTACAAGTGGCTTTAAAAGGCATTTTTGCCCGTCGTGCGGAAATTTTTGCCGCCTTAGGTCGTTTTATGCGTAATTTGGGGCTGTTGTATAGGAAAAATCGGAAAACGATTTGGATAATTCTCCTTGTATTGGTGGTTGCCTATGTGCTGTTTTCTGTGTTCTATAAAGAAAAACACGAAGAGCCACTTCCCGTCGTGGCAACCAAGACAGTAGGCCTTCGTAACGTGAATGTTTATGGAGAATATGTGGGACGAGTGCGTGCGCAGCAGTTTGTAGAAGTTCATGCTCGGGTGGAAGGCTTTTTGGAAAAAATGACTTTTGCTGAGGGTACTTATGTGACAAAAGGACAAACATTGTTTGTCATTGACCAGCGCCAATATAAGGCAACGGTCGATAAGGCAATGGCCAAATTGAAAAAAGACCAAGCCTTGGAAAGAAAAGCACTGCATGATTTGGAACGTATTCGCCCTCTTTATGAACAGAATGCTGCCAGCCAGTTGGATTTGGATAATGCTATTGCCGCATATGAAAGTGCTGTCGCTTCTGTAGGTATGAGTCAGGCCGATTTGGATCAGGCGCAAATGGAGTTGGATTATACTGTGGTACGTTCTCCAATTTCAGGTAACATCAGTGAACGTCATGTTGATTTGGGTACATTGGTTGGCACCAATGGAAAATCCTTGTTGGCAACAGTGGTAAAGAGCGATACTGTGTTGGTTGATTTCAGTATGACTGCTCTAGATTATTTGAAGAGCAAGGAACGTAATGTCAATTTGGGGCAGAAAGTGGAAAACCGTTCCTGGCAGCCTTATATCACAATTACATTGGCTGATAACACTAAGTATCCATATGAAGGTTTGGTTGATTTTGCCGAGCCGCAGGTTGACCCACAGACAGGAACTTTTTCTGTACGTGCTGAAATGCCGAATCCTGACCACGTGTTGCTACCTGGGCAATTTACCAAAGTAAAGCTTTTGCTTGACGTACGTGAAAATGCTGTGGTGGTGCCGATGAAGGCTTTAATTATTGAAAAGGGTGGTGCATTTATTTATGTCATTCGAAATGATAGTACGGCCGAAAAGCGTTTCATAGAATTGGGCCCTCAACTTGACAATATAGCAGTGGTGGAAAGAGGTTTGGCCCAAGGAGAGCAGATTGTTACTGAGGGTTACCATAAGTTACAGCCGGGCATGAAGGTACAAATCAACAATCAGTATCAGAATGCTCAACAACAATAATGGAGGGATAAAAGCGTATGAAGGTTAATTTCTTTATTGATCACCCTGTCTTTTCCATAGTCCTTTCCATTCTGATAGTGATTGTGGGGGCTATTGGGCTGACTATGTTGCCCATAGACCAGTATCCACAAATTACTCCCCCGGTGGTGAAAATTAGTGCCAGCTATCCCGGCGCAAGTGCGCTTACTGTTTCACAGGCAGTGGCAACTCCGATAGAGCAGGAATTGAATGGAACGCCAGGCATGCTGTATATGGAATCGAATAGCTCCAATTCAGGAGGCTTTTCCGCAACAGTGACATTTGATGTTTCTTCCGATCCGGATTTAGCAGCTGTAGAAGTTCAAAATAGACTGAAGCTGGCGGAATCTCGTTTGCCGGCAGAAGTCGTTCAAAATGGTATCTCTGTTGAAAAACAGGCTGCAAGCCAGTTGCTTACCATCTGCTTGACTTCTGATGACCCGAAATTTGATGAAATCTATTTGAGTAACTTTGCGACACTCAATGTATTGGATCTTTTAAGGCGTATTCCGGGAGTAGGACGCGTGTCGAATATAGGTAGCCGTTATTATGCTATGCAAATTTGGGTACAACCTGATAAAATGGCAAATTTCGGATTGACTGTCAAAGATTTGCAGAATGCGTTGAAAGATCAAAACAGTGAAGCTGCGGCTGGTGAGTTTGGCAAACAACCGATGGAAGGTGTTGATTTGACCATACCGATTACGACACAGGGACGTTTGTCAACGGTAGAGCAATTTGAAAATATTGTAGTGAGAGCTGATGAAAATGGTTCAGTCATTCGAATGCGTGATGTTGCGCGTGTGTCACTGGAGGCATCTTCTTATACAACAGAGAGTGGTATCAATGGAGGTAATGCAGCTGTTTTAGGGGTTTATATGCTTCCTGGTGCTAACGCTATGGAAGTGGCACAGCGTGTTAAGGAAGAGATGGCTGAAATGAGCAAGAACTTTCCTGAAGGATTGGAATATGAAATTCCATTTGATATGACCACTTATATATCTTCTTCGATTCATGAGGTATATAAGACCCTGTTTGAAGCTTTATTATTGGTTATCTTTGTGGTGTTCCTTTCTTTGCAGAGCTGGCGGGCGACGTTGATTCCTATTGTGGCTGTGCCGATTTCATTAATTGGTACTTTTGGTTTCATGTTGATTTTTGGCTTCTCACTTAATATATTGACACTATTAGGACTTGTTTTGGCCATTGGTATTGTGGTTGATGATGCTATTGTGGTGGTAGAGAATGTAGAGCGCATAATGGAAGAGGAGCATCTGGGAGCATATGATGCCACAAAAAAGGCGATGGAAGGTTTGTGTGGAGCACTTATCGCCACATCATTGGTTCTTGTGGCTGTGTTCGTGCCAGTTAGTTTCTTGTCGGGTATTACCGGTTTGCTGTATCGACAATTTACAATCACCATAGCGGTTTCTGTTATCTTGTCAACAGTTGTTGCTTTGACACTTAGTCCCGTTATGTGTTCACTTATTTTGAAGCCATCTAACGGAAAGAAGAAAAATATTATTTTCCGCTATATAAATAAGTGGTTGTATGTGGGAAACAAGAAATACGTAAAGGGCATCTCGCGGACAGTTGCGGCTCCAAAACGTATCTTTACTTCTTTTATTATTGTAATAGGACTTATCCTGCTGTTTCATCGTGTAATTCCGACCAGCTTCTTGCCGATGGAAGACCAAGGTTATTTTAAGGTGGAATTGGAACTGCCGGAAGGAGCAACATTGGAGCGCACGCGTGTTGTAACAGAGCGAGCCATTGATTTCCTGATGCAACAGCCTTCTGTGGCATATGTCCAAAATGTTACAGGTTCTAGTCCACGTGTGGGAACAAGTCAGGCCAGATGTGAATTGACTGTAATTTTAAAGGATTGGAAAGAACGCGAGAATGAAAGTATAGAAGATTTGATGAACAGTGTGAGAGCGGAGTTGAGGCAATATCCTGAATGTAAGGTCTATCTGTCAACTCCTCCTGTGATACCAGGTTTGGGTAGTTCGGGCGGTTTTGAGTTGCAGCTTGAAGCGCGTGGTGAAGCTACGTTTGAAAACTTGGTCGCAGCGGCAGATACATTGCTTTATTATGCTTCGCTTGAAGAAGGGCTTACGGGTTTGTCCTCTTCTTTACAGGCAGAGATTCCGCAACTTTATTATGATTTGGATCGTGACAAGGTGCTTTTGGCTGGTGTTCCTTTAAGTGATGTGTTTTCAACCATGAAGGCTTATACGGGTTCTGTATATGTCAATGACTTTAATATGTTCAATCGTATTTATAGGGTCTATATTCAGGCGGAAGCCAAATATAGGGAGGACAAATCCAATATCAGTCTTTATTCTGTGCGTGGGCGAGATGGAAGTATGATTCCTTTGTCGTCTTTGGGTGATACCTATTACACAACAGGTCCAGGAAGCATTAAGCGTTTCAACATGTTTACTTCAGCCGTTATTAGAGGTGAGGCGGCCAAAGGGTTTAGTACAGGACAGGCGATGGAGACTTTGGAGCGGATTGCTGCGGAACATTTGCCTTCCAATATTGGTGTAGAGTGGAGTGGCCTGTCATATCAGGAAAAACAAGCCGGTGGGCAAACAGGTCTGGTACTCGGACTGGTGTTTGTTTTCGTATTTCTTTTCTTGGCGGCTCTATACGAAAGTTGGCTAGTACCGGCAGCAGTCCTGTTGTCATTGCCAGTGGCTGCCTTAGGGGCTTATTTGGGCGTTTGGTTCTGTGGACTGGAAAATGATGTATATTTTCAAATAGGTTTGGTAATGTTGGTGGGATTGGCTGCAAAGAATGCTATTCTTATTGTAGAATTTGCCAAGGAACAGGTAGACCGAGGGGTAGATGTGTTGCAAGCCGCTATTTATGCGGCGAAACTACGTTTCCGCCCGATTTTGATGACTTCCTTAGCATTTATTTTGGGTATGTTGCCGATGGTTCTGGCATCCGGACCGGGAGCTGCCAGTCGTCAGGCTATAGGTACAGGAGTGTTTTTTGGTATGATAGCAGCTGTAATGTTTGGCATAATTCTCGTGCCTTTCTTCTTTGTGTATATTTATAAAGCGAAAAACAAGCTTTTGAAAAGACGTTCATGATGAAAAGCAGATATTTATTTTCTTCTTTGGTTATATTGGTAACCTTATGTTTTTTTTCTGCCTGTAAAGTGGGAAAAGCATATGTGAAACCCCAGATGGATTTGCCGCAATGGCAGGATTCTACACAACAGGTAGCCGACTCATCATCTTTGGCTTACGTGGAATGGTGGAATATTTATTCTGATACTTTATTGCAAAGTCTGATTAAGACTACACTGGATAATAATAAAGATATGTTGGTTGCTGCTGCCCGCATTGAAGAATTGGCAGCTCTGAAACGGGTTGATTTCAGTGAACTGTTCCCTAAATTAGATGGACAAGTCTATACGGAATTGGAAGCAACAGACTATGGAGGAAAAGGTTTTGTTTATGATTGGGAGCCAGGTGTAAAATTATTGGCTACATGGGAGTTGGACGTTTGGGGAAATTTGCGTTGGGCAAATGAAAAAAGTAAAGCGGAATTGTTGGGATCGATAGAAGATAGAAGAAATTTACAAATCAGCTTGATTGCTCAAGTGGCGCAGGCATATTTTGAACTGATGGCCCTTGATAGTGAATTGCGCATAGTTAATCAGACCTTAAACGCCCGGCAAGAAGGTGTACGACTGGCCAAGGTGCGTTTCGAAGGAGGGTTAACCTCAGAGACATCTTATCAGCAAGCACAGTTGGAGTTGGCGCGGACAGCTACACTTATTCCTGATCTCAAAGGAAAAATTACGAAAAAAGAGAATGAGATAGCATTGCTTGCTGGAGAATTTCCGCATGAAATCCAGCGGGCTTCCATGGAAAATCAAATCTTTTTGCCTGAGGGATTGCCCGTAGGACTCTCATCTGAATTGTTAGAGCGACGTCCTGATGTGAGAGCGGCCGAACAGAGCCTTATTGCAGCTAATGCGGCTGTTGGCGTTGCTTATACAAATATGTTTCCTAAAATTGCTCTTACGGGACATTTTGGGCTCGAAAGTAATGAGTTCGTTAATTTTATTCGTTCTCCATATGGCTATTTTCTGGGAAATCTCATCACCCCTCTTTTTGAAATGGGAAAAAACAGGGCAATGTGGAAAGCAAAGAAGGCTGCCTACGAACAGAGTCGTCATTTGTATGAAAAGCAGGTATTGGTGGCATTCAAGGAAACTTATGATGCGATAGTGGATTACAATAACAGTCAGGAAATATATGAATCCCGATTGAAATTGGAACAGTCTGCATATACCACAATGAACCTCGCCAGTCTGCAATATATCAATGGGTATATCAATTATTTGGATGTTTTGGATGCACAACGTACCTATTTTGATGCACAGTTGAGCCTTAATAATGCTATCCTCGGAAAACAATTAGCTTTAATCAAACTTTATAAAGCTTTAGGAGGAGGTTGGTAGAACAAATTTTGAAGAAGAAATAAGGTGAAAAGATGCTTTGTAGCAGTATTTTCACCCTTTTCCCTTTTTAGTGCGCTCATGATTTGGTCATTCCTAACCCTTTTGCTATATTTGCCACAAGCAATTTTTACTTTGCTGTGAGTAACCTTTCATCTAAATGCTAAATTGAAAAAACTATGCAAACTCCAATTCCTTCACAATTGGTGCAAGAAACCATTGAAAACTTGCGCATCAAAGAGATTGGTACTGCTACCATCCGTCAAATGGTTGCTGTAGCACAGTCTTTGGAAGAAAAAACCGGTCAGAAATTTATTCATCTTGAAATGGGCTCGCCTGGACTGCCGGCATGTCAGGTGGGTGTGGACGCAGAAAAGAAAGCCTTGGATAGTGGAGTTGCATCAGTATATCC
Source organism: Candidatus Gallipaludibacter merdavium (assembly GCA_017694875.1). Lineage (GTDB taxonomy): Bacteria > Bacteroidota > Bacteroidia > Bacteroidales > Paludibacteraceae > Gallipaludibacter > Gallipaludibacter merdavium. The sequence continues at coordinate 2,975 of JADIMG010000092.1, read as the reverse complement.
TAATATTGCCGGTATTCCAGAATTGAAGAAGGCAGCATCACGATTTGTAAAGGCTTTTCTTAACATTGACATTGCTCCCGACGGATGTATACCGACAGTGGGGTCCATGATGGGTTCTCTCTCTTCTTTCATAGGTGTAATCCATAGCCGTTTGCCAGAAAAAGATACAATCCTGTTTATTAATCCGGGATTTCCTATCCAACCCTTTCAAGTGGATATGCTTGGCTTCAAAAAGGAAACGTTTGATGTATATGAATTCCGTGGACATGCGCTCAAAAACAAATTGGAGAGCTATTTGAAAAAAGGAAATATTGCAGGAATCATCTATTCCAATCCAAATAATCCAGCATGGATTTGTTTGAATGAAGATGAATTGAGAATTATCGGAGAATTGGCAACTCAATATGATGTAACTGTCATTGAGGATTTGGCCTATATGGGAATGGATTCACGTCGGGATTTGGGAACGCCTTTCACACCTCCATATCAAGTGACTGTAGCAAACTATACAGATAATTATATATTGTTGATTTCCGGGTCTAAGATTTTCAGCTATGCAGGTCAGCGTATTGCAGTAGTAGCTATATCAGACAAACTGTTTGTGCGTGAATTTCCGGCTTTGCGCGAGCGCTATGGAATGGCACGTTACGGACAAGCTTTCGTCCAGTCCATTCTTTATGCTCTTTCTTCGGGTGTATGCCATTCGGCACAACACGCATTGGCGGCTATGTTTGAAGCCGCTGCTGACGGAAAAGTCAATTTTGTAAAAGATACTTCTGTCTATGCGCAGCGTACGAAGCGCTTGAAAGAAATTTTTCTGAAGTATGGCTTTAAAATCGTTTATGATAAAGATTATGATGTGGCAGTAAGTGATGGATTTTTCTTTACAATTGGACATGATGGATATACCGGCAATGAATTGCAGAGGGAGTTGCTGAATTATGGCGTATGTACGATTTCTCTATCAACAACAGGAAGTGACCAACAAGGATTGAGAGCTTGTTCTTCTGCAATTAAGCCTGGTGATTACGAGTTATTGGATGAACGCTTGAAAGTTTTTGCAGAGAACCATAAATGATGAATGATAACTACATTTGTTTGTAAGAATACTGGGGGCTTTTTTCGTATAAGTGCTACGGAAAAAGCTCTTTGTTCTATTGAACGTTTGCCCCAGTCTGTGCCAGTTTCTTCTGTTTTGCCGTTATTGGTAAAAATAGCCAATGAACAGTTGGATGAGTACTTCAGAGGAGAACGTACAACTTTTACGCTCCCGTTGCAATTTCGAGGAACTCCTTTCCAACTATCAGTCTGGAAATGTATAGTGGCCATTCCATATGGTGAAACATGCTCATATACAGATATTGCACAAGCAATAGGCCGTCCAACTTCTGTGAGAGCTGTTGGGGCTGCTTGTAGGGCAAATCCTTTTCTGATAGTTGTGCCGTGCCATAGGGTAGTGGGAAAAAAAGGAAAGTTGACGGGTTATGTTAACGGGCTTACAGAAAAAATGCGGTTATTGCAGTTGGAAAAGGACATCTTATGTTGTAAAGGGTTACATGCGACTCTTTCTGAATCTACAAGTCCATTTGTGACGACACTTGCATTGCAACCCCCAAAAAAGGAGTAGCAATACCAATGGAAATGTGTTTCTGGAGATAATCCTTGATTTTGAAAAGAAAATAGAGCGACGGAATTCCGATAGCTAAATGGCACAGGTCCCGTTAAAATCTTTTCCGCATTCGCCTTTATATTCCGGGTGGCGTTTTAACCATAGTGCAGCATATGGGCATGTACCAACCGGCTTCAGACCTTCTTCAAGCGCATAGTCAAATGCAGCCTTAACCAATGCTGATGCTATACCGCGACCTTCAATAGGAGCTGGAACAATGGTGTGTCTTACGTCCAGCTCGCCCTCACTCAAACGGTAAGTTAAATGTGCCTCCTGGCCGTCAACTATGGTTTCGAATACGCCGCGTCGCTTATCGTGTGTAATTTCCATATTATAGTAAGAATGGTTTCACGCTCCAAAAGTACACAATACTATTTGAATAAACAACTTTCAATATTCTTTTTACGTGTTTTCTTTTTTTCTTATGAGGCACACCATTCTATGTGTGTATATATTCCCTCCATACTCTATCTGATTTGTTGCATAACTCCTTAATTAATTATATTTGACTATCAGCGCAGAAAAATGTAACTTTGCACCCAATTTAAGGTATCTAATAAGCAATCAAGCCAATGAAATCATTTAAAAGGACTTTAGTAACAACGGCATTGCCCTATGCCAATGGGCCAGTGCATATAGGACACTTGGCAGGTGTATATGTGCCGGCTGATATTTATGTGCGTTATCTCCGTTTGAAGGGGGAAGATGTAATCATGATTGGTGGATCAGACGAACACGGAGTGCCCATCACCATTCGGGCAAAAAAAGAAGGAGTTTCTCCGCAAGATATTGTCGACAGATATCACGCACTTATTCGAGATTCGTTTAAGGAATTTGGAATCTCTTTCGATATCTACTCACGTACTACATCTGAGATTCATACTAAAACAGCTTCAGAATTTTTCCGTACCTTATATGATAAGGGAGAATTTATTGAACAGACTTCCGAGCAATATTATGACGAAGAAGCGCAACAATTTCTCGCTGATAGATATATAACAGGCGAATGCCCACACTGTCATGCAGAAGGAGCCTATGGTGACCAGTGCGAAAAGTGTGGAACTGCACTTTCTCCCCTTGAACTTATTAATCCCCGTTCTGCAATAAGTGGCAGCACACCTGTATTGCGTAAGACAAAACATTGGTATCTGCCTTTGGATAAACATGAGCCATGGCTCAGAGAGTGGATACTGGAAAACCATAAGGAATGGAAAACCAATGTTTACGGACAATGCAAGAGTTGGCTCGACATGGGACTTCTGCCGCGTGCTGTAAGTCGTGATTTGGATTGGGGAATTCCTGTACC
>JADIMG010000091.1 GCA_017694875.1 Candidatus Gallipaludibacter merdavium | reverse complement strand
TTGTTGGGTGTTAGTGGAGATGATAATCTTACTTTTGCTATCATTGTGCATGCAGCAACTGTTTTAAGTACATTTGTAGTGCTATGGCATGAAATTTCAGGCTTGCTGAAAGGAACCTTTACAACCCGCGTATGGAATGCGGAAAAGACCTACGTAGCAAAGATATGTGTATCCATGATACCTGTATTTGTTGTGGGGATGTTTTTTAAAGATGAAGTGGAATCCATTTTCGGTTCTGGCTTATTGATTGTTGGTTGCGGATTGTTGATTACATCTGTGCTGTTGGCTTTTGCCTATTTCAAGAAATCCGGCAACAAGCCTACCATTTCCTATTTAGATGCATTTATTATAGGGCTTGCACAAGCCGTGGCAGTTGTTCCCGGCATATCCCGTTCCGGAAGTACAATAGCAACCGGTCTGCTATTGGGAAACAAGAAAGAGAATATGGCCCAGTTTTCCTTCTTGATGGTACTTGTACCAATTTTGGGTGAAGCCTTGCTGGAAATGATAGACCTGTTGCAAAATGGTGGATTGGGAGTGGGAATTTCTTGGGTTTCGATGTTGGTCGGTTTTCTGGCTGCCTTTTTGTCGGGCTGTTTCGCATGCAAATTTATGATTAATCTGGTGCGGAAAGGTAAATTGATTTATTTTGCCGTATACTGCTTGCTTGTAGGCTTGTTTACGGTCATTTATACATGTTGGTAAGATACTGCATGATGGATTTCAAGGCAGGTGAAGTATTGTATTTTGACAAGCCTCTTGGCTGGACATCTTTTGATGTGGTGAATCGGGTCCGATGGAAATTGTGTCGGGAGGTGTTGAAGGAGAAAAAGTTGAAAGTGGGTCATGCTGGTACACTGGACCCATTGGCAACAGGTGTCATGATTGTGTGTACAGGCAAGAAAACGAAAGACATTGATTATTATCAATATCAGACGAAGGAATATGTAGCCGAGATACGTTTGGGCGCAACAACTCCATCATTTGATTTGGAACACCCGATTGATGCAGAATATCCTACTGAACATATTACGGAAGAACTGATACGTAGGGTGTTGCCGTCGTTTGTAGGCGAGATATGGCAGACTCCTCCAGTTTATTCCGCCATTAAAGTGGACGGTAAGCGTGCTTACGATTATGCCCGCAAGGGTGAGGACATTGCCATTAAACCGAAACTGCTTGTGATTGATGAGATAGAGCTACTCTCTTTTGTTGATATGGTTATGAAAATTAGAGTGGTTTGCAGCAAGGGGACTTATATACGCGCCTTGGCACGCGATATAGGTGAGGCTTTGCAAAGTGGTGCTCATCTGATATCCCTCCGTCGCACAAGGGTCGGGAATATAAAAGTAGAGGATTGTATGAATATGGAACAATTTGAGGAATTGTTATCGGAAATAAAAGCGAATGTTTAATGTAAAAACAAGTTAGCTGATGAAATTATCCCAATTTAAATTCAAATTGCCCGATGAATTGATCGCGCAATACCCAGCCCATAATAGGGATGAGGCACGTATGTTGGTCTTACACCGTAAAACCGGTGATATAGAGCATCGGGTGTTTAAGGAGATACTGGATTATTTTGATGAGAAGGATATATTCCTGTTTAATGACACAAAGGTTTTTCCTGCTCGGTTATATGGTAACAAAGAGAAGACAGGTGCACAGATAGAAGTGTTTCTATTGCGTGAACTGAATAAGGAAATGCGTTATTGGGATGTGTTGGTTGAACCGGCTCGTAAAATACGTATTGGAAACAAATTGTATTTTGGAAACGATGATTCTATAGTGGCAGAGGTGATTGACAATACAACGTCACGTGGCCGTACACTGCGTTTCTTGTTTGATTCTGACTATGACAGCTTCCGCAAGAGCCTGTTTGCTTTGGGTGAGACACCGCTACCTGATACAATCAAACGTCCGGTTGAACCTGAAGATGCAGAGCGTTATCAGACCATTTTTGCAGCAAAAGAGGGTGCTGTTGCCGTACCGGCTTCCGGATTACATTTCAGTCGCGAATTGTTTAAACGCATGGAGATAAAAGGGGTAGAATGGGATTTTGTCACTTCTCATATAAGTTTGGGCAACTTTAAGATGATTGACGTGGAAGATTTGACCAAGCACAAGATGGACTCTGAGCAGATGGAAGTGACGCAGCGTATTGTAGACCTTGTGGATAGGGCTCATAGCGAAGAACGCAAGATTTGCGCCATAGGTCCAGATGTGATGAGAGCTCTTGAAACGGTGGTAGGTACAGATGGACATATCAAGGCATATTCCGGATGGACAAACAAATTTATTTTTCCGCCTTATGACTTTACTGTTGCCAATACGATGGTGGCTAATTTCTATATGCCATATTCAACCTTGTTGATGCTTACGGCTGCTTTCGGAGGATATGAATATGTAATGAATGCATACGATGTTGCCATAAAAGAAGGTTATAGATTCGGGGATTATGGAGACGCAATGCTGATTGTAGACTAACAAGTAAAGATTAAATATGCAAAAAGCCCCTTCAAAGGGGCTTTTGCTTTTTTAATCAGTATTCTTCCGGGTTATTCTGTTTTTTGTTCTACCCAAATAAGTTTTTCGGTGTCGTATCCTCTTGTTTTGGCACTTTCCAAGACATAGTTTAGGTCTGTTTCATCCATTTTTGGGGTACGGCTAAGAATCCATAAATACTTGCTTTTCTTGCTTCCTATTAATGCATATCTGTAATCATCTGCCAATTCGAGCACATAATAGTCAGCATAGAAATTCCAGAAAAAGGCAACTTCCAGTTTTCCCGGTTCAGCATCATTGGGTCTGCGTGCTTTTCCTTCCGTTTCTTTAAATTTGCCATCCAGGCTGTTTTTGTATCCTGCATTAACGACTTTAATTGTTCCGTCAGCGTTTAAGGAGTAGGTGGCTGTACAACCAACCATTCCGCGTTCAAATGTATGGTCAAAACGTGCTATTTCGTACCATTGACCTAAAAAACGGTTGAGATCCAGCTCTTTGACTGTTGTTGTGTTGATGTTTTCTGATGCAGAGCAGGATGAAATGGTAATGACCGTTAACATTCCGCACAAGAGATGTAATAATGATCTGTTCATAGAGCTATAATTTAATTGTTCATATATTATTAAAACGTTTTTGTGGTTATATTCGTGCGTTTATATACATATTTTTTATTGTTGTTTTTGGAAATAGATATAATAAAGACACGCATGGATTTTGATTTGCTTTGTTTGTATAGCTTCGGGTCACAATGGCTGTGGTACCTTGTATGCGCATCAATACCGATAACTGTAGCACCACAAGAAGTAGATAGGTGTCCTACCAGTTAATTGGTGTTATACCATGTTGCTCCAAGTATTGGTTGGCCAGACGGAAATGATTGTTGCCAAAGAATCCTCTGTAGGCTGATAGAGGTGAGGGGTGTGCCGATGTCAATACAAGGTGTTTGCTTTTGTCGATATGTGCCCCTTTTTTTTGCGCGTAGCTGCCCCAAAGGATGAATACGATATTTTCCCTTTGTTGTGACAAAGCAGAGATGACAGCGTCTGTAAATTGCTCCCAGCCCATGTTTTGGTGTGAGCCAGGTTTATGTGCTTCAACTGTTAGAGTGGCATTGAGTAGTAGCACACCTTGGTTTGCCCAACGTTGCAGGTTGCCTGATGGGGGGACCGGAGTGCCAAATTCCTGTTGGATTTCCTTGTAGATATTAATTAACGATGGTGGCGTCTCGATGCCGTCATTTACGGAAAAGCACAATCCGTTAGCTTGGTGTGGACCATGGTAGGGGTCTTGTCCTATTATGACTACTTTGACTTGCTGAAATGGACAGCTGTTGAATGCATTGAAAATGAGCCGTCCAGGAGGATAGATGGTTTTTGTTGAGTATTCTTGTCTGATGAACTGTGTGAGGTGGATAAAATAATTCTTGTCAAACTCATTGCTTAATACCTCTTTCCAGCTTTGCTCTATCTGTACATTCATGTGTTCGGGTTTTTCTGCAAATATATGTTTTTTTGCCAATAAACAAAAAAGCATACCTTGCGGGGCATGCTTTTTTGTCTATATGTGTCAACCGATTATTCGGCTGGTTCTAGTTCTATCATCAATACGTCTTTTGCCACTTTCTCTCCTTCTTTAATGTCGATGCGTTTTATTTTAGCCGTGAAGGGCATTTCAAACTTGTTTTGCATCTTCATAGCTTCGAGAATGAGCAGTGGTTCTCCTTCCTTGACAATTTCTCCTTCCTTGACAAAGATTTTTATTACTGTTCCAGGAATGGAAGACTGTATTTCGAATGCGCTTGGATTGACCCAAGGTTTTCTCTCCTTGAATTTTTTCGTAAGCAGTGTCTTGTATTTTCTGGCAGTAACAGCGAAGTCTACCAATTCTTCTTGTTCTTCTTTTGTAATAGGCATAGCTGTATAAATTAAAATGGAGGAATACCATGTTTTTTAGCCGGTCTGTAGTCGTATTTCTTGCGTGATACAGACAATGCGTGCAAGAGCAATCCTCTTGTTTCTTTTGGTTCGATAACAGCATCGATAAATCCTTTGGAAGCCGCAACGTATGGGTTGGCAAATTTGTCGATATATTCCTGTACCTTAAGTTGTCTCATAGCGTCCTTGTCTTCAGCTTCCTCTATCTCTTTCTTGAAGATGATGTTGGCAGCTCCTTCCGGTCCCATTACGGCAATTTCTGCGCTTGGCCATGCAAACATGAAGTCAGCACCAAGATGGCGTGAATTCATGGCAATGTATCCACCACCATATGCTTTGCGGAGAATAACCGTAATCTTAGGTACGGTAGCTTCAGAGTAAGCGTATAATACTTTGGCTCCATGACGGATTACACCAGCATGTTCCTGGTCCACGCCCGGCAGATACCCTGGCATGTCTTCCAATGTGATAATAGGAATGTTGAATGCGTCGCAGAAACGGATGAAGCGTGCTGCTTTGTCAGAAGCATCGCAATCAAGCACACCAGCAAGGTATAATGGCTGGTTGGCAACGAATCCGACTGTCTCACCATTCATTCTTCCAAAACCAACTACGATATTGGCAGCCCACAATTCATGCACTTCGAGGAAGTGGGAGTCATCTGCGAGCGCTTTGATAATATCGCGTACATCATAGGGTTGTTTCGGGTCGGAAGGAATGATGTTTTCAATATTCTTTCTGAACTTAGGCTCTTTAGGTTTAATGATGGGAGCCGGTTCTTCATTGTTTTGTGGAATAAGGGCAAGCAAGTCTTTGATTTGTTTGAAGCACTCCTGTTCGCTGAGGGCATAGAAATGTGCATTACCTGTAATTTCTGCGTGTATGCGTGCACCTCCCAAATCTTCTTGTGAAATTTTTTCACCAAGTACCGTTTCGATTACATTAGGTCCGGTGATGAACATTTTCGAAATATTCTCCACCACGAAAACAAAGTCGGTCAGTGCGGGTGAGTAAACTGCACCGCCTGCACACGGTCCGAGAATCACTGAAATTTGTGGAATAACACCAGAAGCCAGTGTGTTACGGTAGAAAATTTCTCCGTATCCGGCCAAAGCTCCGATACCTTCCTGAATACGTGCACCTCCTGAATCGTTGATTCCAATGCAAGGCATTTTCATTTTGAGGGCATGATCCATAATTTTGGTGATTTTACGGGCATGTTTCAATCCAAGTGAACCACCCATCACGGTGAAGTCTTGTGCGTAGATGCATACGGGCGCGCCATTAATGGTTCCCGTACCTGTAATAACTCCGTCACCAGCCAATTTCTTTTTATCCATTCCAAAGTTTCTTTCTTCGTGCTCAACGAAGAGGTCATACTCATGGAAAGAATCTGTGTCAAGCAACGCCAAGATACGTTCACGGGCTGGTAGTTTTCCCATGGCCAATTGTTTCTCAATGGCTTTTTCTCCACCGCCTTTTTCTACTATAGCCTTCTTTTGGCGTAATGCGACAATGTTCTTTTTTAGACTCATCATTAGTTATTTATTTAAGTTATTATATTGATTTCCGTCTTTTTGTTTGCGGAAACCGGCAGCAAAGTTACAATATTTTTGTGAAATGATTAATGTAAAGGTATTTTGTCAATGCGTTTTTGGTGTCTTCCGCCTTCAAAGTCGGTAGTAAAGAAGGTCTTAACGCATTCAAGTGCCACATCTTTTTCTATGAATCTTGCTGGAAGTGACAAAACGTTGGCATTGTTATGTTGTCTTGCCAGTGCTGCCAATTCCGGTTGCCAGCAAAGTGCAGCTCTGATTTTCTGGTGTTTGTTTGCCGTCATGCTGATTCCGTTTCCGGTTCCGCATATAGCAATTCCGTAGTCATATTCGTTGTTTTCTATGGCCGATGCCATAGGATGAGCGAAATCAGGGTAGTCACAACTTTCTTCGGAAAAACATCCGAAATCCTTGATTGCAGCGGTATTCTGGGTTTTTAGAAAATTGATGATTGTTTCTTTCAACTGATATCCCGCATGGTCAGAGCATAAGGCGATGCGAAGTTGATTATATGGTTTCATAGATTTATGTTGTTTGGTTTGGGGCAAAGATAGTGCGTTCCGTTGAGAGGGGCAAATTTGAAGAAAAACTTCTCCAGTTGTGAACATGTCCCAGTATAAAACAATCTAAAATTATCCGTAAGTTACTGTTAGTGTTTTTTGTTATTGCTTCCACTTTTTATTGGCGTTGTTAAATTATAGTTAATTGATGTTTCGTGCGGCTTTTAACAATTACATTAGGTATTATATTTGCGTTGAACGAAGATGTTTTTGCCTATGGCGCATTATACTTAATGTAAAAGAGAAACAATTAAATGTTTAGATTCATATATTATGGGACAAGTAGTAGACATTAGAGAACTGAATGAACGTATTGAGCGTCAGAGCTCATTTGTAGATGCTTTGATGATGGGCATGAACCGTGTGATTGTCGGTCAAAAGCATTTGGTAGAGTCGTTGTTGATTGGCTTGTTGGCTGATGGACATATTTTGTTGGAAGGTGTGCCTGGTTTGGCCAAAACGTTGGCTATTAAGACATTGGCGCAACTGATAGAAGCTGATTATAGCCGTATTCAATTTACTCCGGACTTGTTGCCGGCCGACGTTGTGGGTACTCTGATTTATAGCCAGAAACGTGATGAGTTTTCTATAAAGAAAGGTCCTGTGTTTGCCAATTTTGTTTTGGCCGATGAAATTAACCGTGCTCCGGCAAAAGTGCAGAGTGCTTTGCTGGAGGCCATGCAGGAGCGCCAGGTTACTATTGGTGACGAAACTTTCCGTTTGGAAGAGCCGTTTTTGGTATTGGCCACTCAAAACCCGATTGAACAGGAAGGTACATACCCGTTGCCTGAAGCACAAGTGGACCGTTTTATGATGAAGGTAGTTATTGACTATCCGAAACTGGAAGAGGAACGTCAGATATTACGTCAGAATTTGGGAGGCGACCGTGAAGCCATTAAGCCAATCCTGAAGAAGACGGACATTGTAGCTGCTCGCGATGTGGTCCGTGAAGTGTATTTGGATGAAAAGATTGAACGTTATATTGTTGACATAGTATTTGCTACGCGTTATCCACAGAATTATGGTTTGGACTCGTTGCGTGAAATGATTTCGTTTGGTGCGTCGCCGCGTGCTTCCATCAGTCTGGCATTGGCTGCCCGTGCCTATGCATTTATTAAGCGTCGTGGTTACGTTATTCCTGAAGACGTGCGCGCTGTATGCTATGATGTGTTGCGCCATCGTATTGGTTTGAGTTACGAGGCCGAGGCCAACAATATGACCAGTGAGGAAGTTATTACAGAAATATTGAATGCAGTTGAGGTGCCTTAGTAGCGTATGGAGGCGAGTGATTTACTAAAGAAGGTCCGCCGTATTGAGATAAAGACCCGTGGCTTGTCCCAAAACATTTTTGCCGGAGAATACCATACGGCATTCAAGGGGCGTGGTATGACCTTTTCTGAAGTGCGGGAATATCAGTATGGCGATGATGTGCGCAGTATTGATTGGAATGTTACGGCCCGTTTCCAGCGTCCTTATGTGAAGATTTTTGAGGAAGAGCGTGAATTGACCATGATGTTGCTTGTCGATGTGTCGGGCAGCCGCGATTTTGGAACGCAATTTCAGACAAAGAAAGACATGATGACAGAATTGGCAGCGACGTTGGCATTTTCGAGCATGCAGAATAATGATAAGATTGGCGTTGTCTTTTTTTCTGATAGGATAGAGAAGTTTATCCCTCCGCAAAAAGGTCGTAAACATGTTCTGCATATCATCAGAGAACTGATTGATTTTGAACCGGTAAGCCGTAAAACCGATATTGCCAATGTGTTGCGTTATTTCACCAATGTGATAAAGAAGCATTGTACAGCTTTTCTCATTTCCGATTTCATGGATGAGAATTATGGCGATGCTTTGATGATTGCCAATAGAAAGCATGATATTGCAGCCTTGCATTTGTATGACATTCGAGAAACGGAATTGCCTGACGTGGGGTTGATTAAACTAAAAGATGCCGAGACAGAGGAACGCGTCTGGTTTGATACCTCAGACAAACGCCTCCGTAAGGCTTATCGGGATGCATGGGGTGAACGTATGCTGGGTATGCAACAATTATTTGCCCATGCGGGTGTGGATTATGTGTCCATTTCTACTGCAGACGATTATGTGCGTGGACTGATGCAACTGTTCCGTATGCGTAGTGCTTCTTGAAAATGCTGAGAGTATGAAAAGATATATAAGTTTAGTGTTGTTTTTAGTGTTGCTGCTATTGCCATCTGAAATGAAAGGGCAACGGATAGTGGCATCAGCATCGGTTGATTCCGTGGCGATTTTGATTGGTGACCAGACGGGATTGACTTTAGAGGTGGTTCAGCCACATGATGCAGTCGTTTCTTTCCCCATATTTTCGGATACAATATGGGGTGGGTTGGAAATTGTTGATATGGGTAAAATGGATACCTTGCCGTCTGACGAGTCCAATGTAAAGGTGAGGCGGCGTTATGTCGTGACTGCCTTTGAAGATTCGTTGTATTTGGTTCCTGCTTTACCGTTTGTTTCCGGAAGCGATACCATTTGGTCAGATGCGGTAGCCTTGAAAGTGATTCAGCCATTTGAAATCGATACTGCCTCACATATGCTGGCAGACGTGAAGGATATCTATAAAGCACCGGTTTATTGGTGGGGTATTATCCGCATTGTGTTGTTGGTGCTTCTGGTGGCACTACTGGTTGTATTAGGCATATGGTTGTATCGTCGATATGCCAAAAAAGAGCAGCATGAGGTAGTGAAAGAGGAGGAAAAACGTCCGCCCTATGATGTCGCAGTGGAACAGCTGGACAAGATAAAAGCTGAAAAGATGTGGCAACAACCTGCCCGTTTGAAAGAATATCATACAGAGCTGACGGATGTAGTACGTACTTATATTGAAGGTGTTTTTGATGTTGCTAGCCGTGAACTTCCTTCTTCTGAGATATTATATATGATGCAACCGTTGCTGAAAGATAAGAAAGAGATGCTTGCGGCATTGAAACAGATGTTGGAATTATCCGACCTTGTGAAATTTGCCAAAGCTTCACCATCTACAGAAGAGAATGAACTGAGTTTGCGTAATGCTTATAGCTTTATCGAGGGAACACGCCCTGCAGAACAAGTGGAGGAAGTGAATACCTCTGAAAATGAATTGGTAAAAGTTGATTGATATGACATTTCAGAATCCTGAATATTTTTTTCTGTTATTGTTGTTGATTCCTGTCATCTTTTGGTATTTCTGGGAGATGCGGAAGTCGGATGCCAGCTTGCAGATATCTTCCCATGCAAGTATCCGTAAATTTCCGAAATCAACACGGCTGTATTTCTTACATGTGCCTTTTGTTTGCCGTGTGCTGACAATAATCTTTTTGAGTATAGCCATGGCGCGTCCACAGTTGAGCAACAGTTGGCGTAGTGAAAGCACTGAAGGTATAGATATCATGCTGTCATTGGATATTTCCGGCACGATGTTAGCGGAAGATTTGAAACCCAACCGCTTGGAGGCGGCCAAGGATGTGGCATCAGAGTTTATATTGTCCCGCCCAAATGATAACATTGGTTTGGTGGTCTTTGCTGGCGAGAGTTTTGCACAATGTCCGTTGACAACCGACCATACGGTTTTAGTCAATCTGTTCAAGAGTATTGAATATGGCTTGGTGGAAGATGGAACAGCTGTCGGATTGGGTCTGGCTAATGCAGTCAATAGAATAAAAGATAGTCCGACGAAATCCAAAGTCGTTATTTTGTTGACAGATGGCTCAAACAATGCAGGTGACATTTCGCCACTGACAGCAGCTGAGATTGCCAAGACTTTTGGAGTGCGAGTCTATACGATTGGTGTGGGTTCCTATGGCCCGGCACGGATTCCTGTTCCAACTCCGTTAGGCACTCAATATCAGACCATAGAGTCGGAATTTGACGAGGAAACTCTTCGTGCTATCGCTTCCACGACAGGTGGTGAATATTTCCGGGCGACAGATAATAATACCCTGAGAGAGATTTATAAGCAGATTGACACGATGGAGAAATCAAAAATAAAGGTTCAGGAGTACAGCAAACGTACCGAAAACTATGGTTTGTTTGTCGCATTGTCATTGTTATGTTTGTTTGTGGAATTGCTGTTGCGTAATACCCTGTTGCGCAAGTTGCCATAAAAGGAAGGAGAAGAGAGTATGTTCAGATTTGCTCAACCCGAATATTTGTATTTGCTGCTTATCGTGCCGTTGCTGGTGATATTGTTTGTGTGGAACACCGTTCGGCGCAAGCGCAAACTGCAGTCATTTGGCGACCCTGAGTTGTTGGCCCAATACATGCCTAATGTTTCGTTGGTACGTCCACAATTCAAGTTCTATCTTCAGATTGTTGCCCTCATATTGTTGATTGTCGCATTGGCACGTCCTCAGTTTGGCGTGAAAGAGCAGACCTTGAAACGTCAGGGTATGGAGGTTATGATTGCATTGGACGTGTCCAATTCCATGTTGGCACAAGATGTGGCTCCAAGCCGTTTGGAACGCTCCAAACAATTGCTTTCAAAAATAATTGACGGAATGACTGAAGATAAAGTAGGTTTAGTTGTATTTGCCGGTGATGCCTATACCCAATTGCCTATAACTTGTGATTATGTGTCGGCAAAAATGTTCTTGTCTTCAATCTCACCAAGTTTGGTAGCGCGTCAAGGTACGGCTATTGGTTCAGCCATTGATTTGAGCATCAAGTCGTTTGGTCTGGAAAGTACGGCATCTCGTGCTATTATTTTGATAACGGACGGTGAAAACCATGAGGATGATGCTATTGGTGCGGCCAAATTGGCAAAAGAGAAGGGAATTCAAGTATTTGTTCTTGGAGTTGGTAAGCCGGAAGGAAGTCCTATCCCATTGGAAGGCTCAATGAGTTTCCGTAAAGATAAGGATGGCAATGTGGTCGTATCGAAATTGAATGAGGAGATGTGTCGGCAGATTGCGCAGGCAGGCGGAGGAATGTATTTGCGTGTTGACAATACCAATGCAGCCCAACGGACTTTGCAGCAAGAACTCGACAAATTGGCTAAGTCGGAATTGGAAACACGTGTCTATTCAGAATATAATGAGCAATATCAGTCTTTTGTGATTGTCGCTTTAATATTGCTGGTGATAGAGTTCTTTATTTTTGGTCGTAGAAATAAACGTTTGAGTAAAATCAATTTATATAAATAAATGGTCAACGGAATAAAATATTATATAGTGGTATTTTTTGCCAGTTTCGGTATCTGTGCTTTTGCACAGCAGGAAGCACGGAATGTGCGTTTGGGCAACAAACAATACAGAGACAGCAGTTATGTTGATGCAGAAGTGGAGTACCGTAAGGCTTTGGAACAAAATCCAAAGTCTTTTGAAGGTTTGTACAATCTGGGCAATGCACTCTTCAAGCAAGAAAAATATGATGAGGCTTTGGAACAATATAAGGCTGCTGCTTCCGTAGCGGGAGATGATAAAGGCCGTTTGAGTGCTGTAAACCATAATATAGGCAATTCTCTTTGTGCCAAGCAACAATATGCGGAGGCAGTAGAAGCCTATAAAGCGTCGTTAAAGCAAAATCCCAAAGACAATGAAACGCGCTACAATCTTGCTTATGCTCAGGAGATGTGCAAGCAACAGCAACAACAGCAAAATCAGCAGAACCAACAAAACCAGCAGCAACAGCAGGATAAAAAAGACCAACAGCAGCAAAATGACAATCAGCAAAATCAGCAAGACAAACAGGACCAGCAACAACAGCAGCAGCAACAGCAAGACCAGCAGATGTCTAAGGAGAATGCTGAACGAATTTTGCAGGCTTTAGAAGAGGATGAAAAAGAAGCGCAGGAGAAAGCCCAGAAGGCACAATATAAGGGAACAAGAAATGCAGAAAAAGATTGGTAGCATGAATCGAAAATTATTTAGCATAATTTTGATACTCTTGGCCACTGTATGTGTGGCGCAAGCTGATGAAGTGACATTTACGGCCACAGCTCCTTCATCGGTTATTTTGAACAAACCGTTCCAATTGGTATATACGGTCAATGCTTCGGCTAAGGATTTGCGTGCGCCGGAGTTGCGCGATTTTGACATATTGGCAGGTCCATTTGAATCACGGAGTAGCAGTACACAATTCATTAACGGCAAACGCAGTTCATCTTTTACGCACACATTTACTTACACTTTGATGGCGAAGAAGGAAGGTACATTTACCATTCCAGCTGCGACTGTCAGTGTAAAGGGAAACAAATATACATCCAACGGTCTCAAAATCAATGTCCTTCCGCCAGATGAAACGCCCAGTGGAGGAGAGAGCGGTGAAAGAGGTAAGGTAGATCAACCGTCAGGTAGCGCCATTTCCAATGAAAATCTGTTTGTGCGGACAATCGTTTCCAAAACCAATGTCTATGAGCAGGAGTGTATCGTTTTGACTTATCGTTTGTATACCCTTGTAGATGTACGGCAGTTTACAGGTTCGAAATTTCCTGATTTTACCGGCTTCTTGAAGCAGGATATTGATTTGAGTGACAATAATCAGTTGACCTATGAGCACTATAATGGAAGGAATTATGCTTCAGCCATATTGGCTCAAATGTTATTGTATCCACAACATGATGGTGATATAAAGATTGACGACGCTACTTTCGATGCAGTTGTACGTGTACAAAACCGTTCTCAGGTGCGCAGTATCTTTGATGATTTCTTTGATACTTATACCAATGTGACCAAAACATTGCGAGCTCCAGGAGTAACCATTCATGTAAAATCGCTTCCGCAAGGAAAACCGGCCTCCTATTCCGGAGTGGTCGGCACTTTTGATATGAACTCCAGCCTGACATCATCTTCGGTGACTACAAATGAAGCTATAACCTTGAAGATAGAGATAGCCGGAAGTGGTAATATGAAGCTGATTAAGAGTCCTGAAATTGAATTCCCCGCAGGTCTTGAAGTGTATGACCCTAAAGTGACCAATCAATTCAAGAACACATCAAGCGGTATGTCGGGCAAGAAAACAATTGAATATTTGATTATTCCACGTGCTTCTGGCACATATAACATACCTTCAGTTGAATGGTCATATTTTGATACGAAGACAGGTGTCTATAAAACATTGCGTACGGAAGCCTATACGTTGAATGTAAGCAAAGGTGCTAATGATACGGTTACCGGCCCTGTGGGAGTTACCTATGTGGGTAAGGAAGATGTGAAGCAATTGTCAACCGATATACGCTATATCCATACCAGCCCTGTTGTACTGATGGAAAAGCGTGAATTGTTGTTTGGAACATGGCGCTATTGGTTATACTATTTATTGCCATTATGCTTGACCGTCATTCTTTTCGTTTTCTTCAGAAAACAGATTAGAGAGAATGCTGACATTGTCAAGGTGAAAAACAAGAAAGCCAATAAGATGGCTCAACGAAGACTCAAACTGGCGCAGAAGTTATGGAAGGAAGACAAAAAAGAGGCCTTCTATGAGGAGGTGCTTAAGGCCGTATGGAATTATTTGGGAGATAAGCTGTCCATGCCAACATCCAGTCTCAACCGTGACAACGTGGCTGGTGAATTGGAAAGACGTTCCGTACCAGCTGAATTGATTGACGAATTGGTCAAAGTATTGGATACGTGTGAGTATGCGCGTTATGCTCCTATTGCTGGTGAAAATCCGATGGGTGAGCTATACGAACAGGTTGTAAATTTGATTAGTAGTTTGGATGAAAAAATCAAGAAGTAGCAGGAATATGAAAAGAGTTTATATAGTTGTGTTTTTCTTGTTGGTGGCATTTGTTTCAATGGCATCCAATTATGAGGCCGCAAATGAAGCCTATGCGGAAGGTAATTACGGACAAGCGGTTGAATTATATACGCAGGTGTTGGACGAGGAAGGTTTTGCTCCGGAAGTCTATTATAATCTGGGCAATGCCTATTACAAGCAAAATGAAATAGGCAAAGCGATACTGAATTATGAGCGTGCATTGCGTCTGAAACCCTTTTATGCCGATGCAAAGTATAATTTGCAGTTGGCGCAACAGCGCGTGGTTGATGATATCCAAAACACGCAGAAGTCTTTCCTGTCAGTATGGATAGAGTCTTTGATTCAGTCTTTGACATCAAATGTCTGGGCATATATCAGCATTGGATGTTTTATTGTCTGCGCTTTGCTTTTTTTGAGTTTTGCATTTGCCAAACGTCTTGTCTTGCGGAAACTTTCTTTCCAATTGGCTGTTGTATTTATTTTGGTGAGTTTGTTGACGGGAATTTTTTCCGGTGTGGCACGCCATAATTATGTAGAACGTACAGAAGCCATCATTCTCCAGGGGGTAGCCACTGTAAAGAGCGCGCCAGATATGAGTGGTACGGACTTGTTTGTTCTGCATGAAGGAACTAAAGTGCGCATTGCCGATGCGGTGGGCGATTGGTATGAGATTCATTTGGCCAATGGAAACAGAGGCTGGATAGAAAAGCAGATGTTGGAACGAATATAATATTCTGTATGAACTTCCTTATTGAAGTTGATACGGCTCTGTTAGTCTATATCAATAGTTTTCACAGTGCATTTGGAGATTTCTTTATCCCCATATATACAGACAAGCTGACATGGTTGCCATTGTATGTGGCATTGGTCTATTATATAATAAGGCGGTGGGGAAAAGATGCATGGTGGATAATAGGCGCAATGGTAGTCTGTGTAGGTTTGGCCGATTTTGTGTCTTCTTCTATATTGAAGCCATTGATTGAACGTCCGCGCCCGTCTCGAATTCCTGAATTGGAAGGAGTATTGCACCTGGTGAACGGCTATCGAAGTGGACGTTATGGTTTTGTATCATCGCATGCTGCCAATACCATCGGTCTGTCATTATTGTTTGGCTTGTTGTCTCGTGACAGACTCAATACGGTATTTTTGTTCTTATGGGCGATACTGAATTGTTATTCGCGCTTGTATTTGGGAGTACATTATCCTGGCGATATTTTGGGAGGGGCTATCGTGGGAGTCTTGATGGCCTTATTGGTATATGCTGTGTTGAAGAGATTCCGTCCGTCACTGATGTCTTCAGGAAAGCCTCTTTCCGCTTGTCCCGTTTTTGTCAGATACCTTATATCTGCTATCTGGCTGTTAACGGTTTTATGTGTGAGTATATGGGCCTTGTGGCAATTGTAATTTAGGGATATAAGGGGCGATTATGAATGTGGCTCTTCCTGCATTTTCACTTCCTGTAAAGGTATGTATACGAAATCACGCTGGTTGATAAGCGGGTGGGGTAGATTCAGTTCTTCGCTATGAATGGTGATGCCTTCACATTCCAGCAAGTCGATATCGATTATACGGTCATGGTAGACGCCGTTGACGGATTTATGTGTCCGTCCCATCTCCCGTTCAATGGCTTGTGTTTGATGCAGCAAGTCGATGGGAGACAGTTCAGAGTCCAATGCAATGGCAATGTTCAGAAATGTATTTTCAGATGAGAATCCCCAAGGTTCAGAGATGAAGTCTTTGGAATGTCTTAGAATTCTCCCGGTACGTTCCTGAATAAGTTGTAAGGCTTTCGCAATATTTTCCTGTCTGTTTCCAAGGTTGGTCCCGATTCCGATGTAGTAGATCATTTTATTTGAAGAAGGTAAAATTTACACTTCCATAATTGCGGTGGTCGCAAAAATGGGGATGTTCTGAGAAATCGTACTTTGCAGGATGTTCCAATACAAATATACCGTCTGTTTTAAGCAGTCCTTTTTCAAAGATGATTTGCGGTAGTGTGGGCAATGTAGGCAAATCGTAGGGAGGGTCAGCAAAGATAAAATCAAATTGGATTTTACAGGAATCAAGAAAACGGAACACGTCCGTACGGAGCAGTCTGTAATTGGTTATGTTGAGCTGTGCAATAGTTTTCCTGATAAAGTCTGCTTGTCTCTGTGCCAATTCAATGCCAATCACTTCTCTCGCACCCCGTGAAACACATTCCAAGCTGATGCTTCCTGTTCCAGAGAAAAGGTCAAGGACATCTGCATCTTCAATATCTATTCTGTTGTTGAGTAGATTGAATAGGCTTTCCTTTGCAAAGTCAGTTGTAGGTCTGGCCGTTATGTTTTGAGGAGGATTGATTCTTTTCCCCTTGAATTTTCCGCTGATAATCCGCATCTTTTATGGTAATAATTCGTTTAGTATATTTCGTAAGCTTGATGATGTTTCTGACTGTATTTCTATATTGTCAGTCTTGATTGTCAGATTGAGTTGTTCAATCACGTTCATTATCCAATAGGCTGCGTCGGCGTCGTTTTCTATGGTTATCGTGTTTGCCAAAAGTAGTTTCCCCTCTTTAATGACACAGATGTCAATAAATTTATTTCCTTGATAAACCCTCATGCAGGTATTGCTGTTAATGGGTTGCGTAATGAGCTCGGTAAGAGCGTGCTTGAAAACAGTGTGTGGAGGTAATACGGCTTTTATGGCATTATATAGCTTGAGATCTGTAGCAAATATATTGTAACATCCGTATATGTCGATAGTATCTGAGGAAATATACTGTTTGTCCTTGTGCTTCAATTGTAGCCAATGTGTTTCGTCTTCCTGTCGGTAGATTTCTTGGGGAATCAATTGTGCTTTAGGAGAATGAATGATTACTTCCACTTGGTCAAATAGCTTATCTGATAGATTTTGCAGTTGCAGTTCAGCTACTAATTTGTTGACCAGTTCATTTTTGTTACACCACAATTGTCTCTTCAATAGCAGTTTGCCGTTTTGAGTCAATACAAAAGAAAATCCATCCGCTTCTATGCGGATGGATAGTTTATATGGTATGCTTTTTTGCATATGTAAAGCGGGGAATTATTATTCCCAGTTACCGGCATTGTTGTTTGGCTCAACCACAGAACCAACTTTTAAACCAGGGTAGCGTTCCAATGTTTTTGCAATATCTTTGGCATTGATAAGTTCTTGCTTGTTCAAGTCGCTCAAGTAGCTGTCGAAAGAAGCTCTGGCTTCAAATAAAGGCACATTGATATTAGAAGAACTCATGTATGAGTTGTTGACTTCGATTTCAAAATGTTTTCCGTTGCTGAATGGAATAACAAACAGATTAGCGATAGTCTCTTTAGTATATTCGTTCTTGTATAAGCTTTGCAACATATCGTTGTAGACAGTATCACGGCGGAAACCTTGCAAGCCGTTAGCTTCAATTTCCTTCAAGTCACCTTTCTCAATGATTTTCACAGCCTTTGCTTCTGTCAATCCAGCTTCCAATTGCGCTTCGGTCAGAGCACCTTCTTTTCTTACCTCTTTCTTTTTGGCTGTTTGCAAGAAAGTAATCAGACTGTCTCTGTCAGCAGTATAATGACCGTTTTGTTCTTTAAATTCCAGCTCGGCAGCACGGATGTCAATCAAATGTTTAATAATAACCTTTTCGCGTTTTGCTTTCTCTTGTTCAAAACGAATAGGGGTTAATACACTGGTTACACAAAGGTAAGCTAAGAATACAATAGCGATTCCTAATAAGATTCTGATGACCGATTTCATTTTATACTCTGTTTTTTTAGTGTTTTCATTCTACTTTACGGGACGCAAATTTACGCAAAGAAATTTAATTCCAAAACTTTGAGCCGATAATTTTATGCTATTTTTTGTGATTCGCAGGTTGAAATCGCTATCTTTGCTAGCAGAATCAATTTACTTTGAGTAGAAATCTTGTTTATGGATGTTGTTTTAGTTGTTTTAGCCGCAGTTTGTATTTTGATTGGCATAGCCGGTTGTATATTGCCGGTACTACCAGGAGTGCCTTTAGCCTATGTGGGTTTGTTGCTGTTGCATGCTTCTTCTTATGCTGATTTTTCATTGACTTTCCTTTTGTTATGGGGTGCGGCAGTTGTGGTTGTTCAGCTTCTCGATTACTTCATTCCGGCGTGGGGTGCTAAAAGGTTTGGAGGTACCAAATGGGGTATCTGGGGTAGTACGATTGGAGTTCTGGTGGGAATCTTTTTGGGACCATGGGGGATTGTGTTGGGCCCTTTTATTGGTGCGGTTATAGGTGAATTTCTGGCAGGTAAACAATCCCATGAGGCTTTTCGGGCTGGTGTGGGAGCTTTTGTCGGTTTTATGGCCGGCACTTTGCTCAAATTGATTATTTCAGCTTTCTTTCTGTATTACTATATAAAAGCACTGGTTTAGCGATAGCTTGATAGTGGTTTGTAACTAGTGGGTAGGCATTCCTTGCAAATATAGAAAAAGCCTTTTCATACCTGTCTGCTGGTATGAAAAGGCTTGGGGGATAGCGGAAATTTGCTATAGTACTACAACGTAGTCATGTATCTTAGTCCTTGATAATTTTGAAATATGTTTCCAGAAGTTTGTTGGCTGCAACAAATGAACTTATTTCGTCTTTTAGCACTTGTTCTTCAAAACGCGGCAACAGTTTCTCTATTGTTTCGTTTTGATAGAAATGATTGCGTAAATGTTCATTGATGCTTTCATACATCCAGTATTTCGCTTGTCGGGTCCTTTTTTCATTAAAATAACCGTTCCCTTTCGTGAAGGTAATGTAGCGTTGGACCATATCCCATACTTCGGGTACGCCATTCCCTTCCACGGCAGAACATGTGATAGCCTCCGGTGACCATCCTGATTCATGGGGAGGAAACAGATGCAGTGCATTTTGGAATTGGCTACGGGCTACTTTTGCTTTTTCAATGTTGTTGCCGTCGCATTTGTTGATAGCAATGCCATCAGCCATTTCCATAATGCCACGTTTGATACCTTGCAGTTCATCACCCGTACCGGCCAGTTGCAGTAAAAGGAAAAAGTCTACCATGGAGTGGACTGCGGTTTCGCTTTGCCCTACGCCTACAGTTTCAACGAAGATGACGTCAAATCCGGCGGCCTCACACAAGATGATACTTTCTCTGGTTTTGCGTGCAACACCTCCAAGGGAACCGGCAGATGGTGAAGGGCGAATGAAAGCATTATTGTCAGTGGATAAACGTTCCATTCTGGTCTTGTCTCCTAAGATGCTTCCTTTGCTTCGTTCGCTGCTCGGGTCGATGGCTAACACTGCAAGTTTGTGTCCTTTGCGTGTTAGCAATATTCCGAGCTCATCAATAAAGGTACTTTTACCTGCACCGGGCACCCCTGTAATTCCCAATCTGATGGACTTTCCTGCGTGAGGCAGACATTTTTCAATGACCGCTTGGGCAGTAGTCTGGTCGCCAGGTAGTGAACTCTCCACCAGTGTGACAGCACGGCTCAGCATCGTCATGTCACCTTTTAGTATGGCGTCTGTATATTCGTCTACAGAAAAGTGCTGGCGTTTGCGCCGTGGTCTGGCATAAGGATTCACAATAGGAACGTCGCTCACACCTTCGTTTACGCTTAGTCCTATATGTTGGGGCTCGTTTTCAGGATGGTATTGCATGTCTTTGTTTTTTTGTTATTCTTCCACTTTCCAAACAATCGATATCATAGTATTAACGTGATCAGGATCATTTGTAATCACGGTAATGTTTCGACGATAGGTAGAAGGTTTTAAATCTTTGGTATTTACTTCAATCTTCAAATCGGCTTTTTTGCCGTTATTGATGTTTGTTTTGTTGATGCTGGCGGTAATGTTGCTCTTGTTGTTGTTTACAATGCGGCGAACGGCAAGGGCTTTTTTGCCTTTGTTGCTGATAGACACTTTTTGTGTCGCTTTGCTTCCTGCCTTAATGGTTCCAAGATTTACGTTGATAGTGCTATATTCGGCAATAGGAGCTTGTTGGCGTTCTTCTGTGCTCAGATTGCTGAAGTCTTCAATCACATTGCCAATAACGCTTAAGCGGTTCTTTTCAGAAGCTTCTGTAGAACCATTCACAAGTAAATGAACTTCTTCGCGGATTGGACCCCATTCCTGGCATGCTTTGCTGTCAAAGCGTACTTTCAGCATAGCGGTCTTTCCCGGTTCAACAAGTTCAGGAGTAGCTAAGGTTTCAATATATTTAGCTGAAGAAACCAGTTCGATGCGGACAGGATCTTTTGTCGTATTGGCCAGCTCAATACTTTTCTCAATTACATTGCCTTTTTTGATATTGCCAAATTGGTAAGTGTTTGTTTTGAGTCCTAAACCGTCAATTTTGATAGGATATGCATCAACAGGTTGTGCTGATTTGGAAATGGTGTTACCTTTGATAATCAGACGGGTTGTCGGGGTTGTTGCATTGGAAGTAACAGTAATGGATTTTTGCCACGGACCGCCTTGTCTGCCCATTGGGTTATATGTAACGGTGATGTTACCTTTTTGTCCTGGTTCAATAGGCGTTTTTGTCCAGCTAGGTGTTGTACATCCGCAAGAAGCTCTTACTTTGCTGATTACCAATGGAGTTGCACCTTCGTTGGTAAATTCAAATACAGTTGTAACTCTACCGTCAGCTTCTTTCATGGTTCCAAAATCATGAGTAGTTTTCTCGAATTTAATAACAGGATTCTGTGTAAATGCTGTTGCGGAAAAAATGGTGCACAGCAATACGATAAAACTAAGTTTTTTCATATTTATATGTGTTTAAAATGAAACATTGTTTTGTCCTAACTGGGCAAATGTACGAAAAAACATTTGTAACTATCAGTATTTTCTCATTTTTTATTATTGTCATTCAGCAAAGTCAATATTTCCTTTTATTGTTGTCGTACCATTTGTTTTCATAAATGTGTATTGAAAAGGATTAGTTATCTGTATTAATAGATAAAGAGCATATAAAAAGAGTCATATCATTTACTCAAAAGATTGAGTTTGATATGACCCTTATTATTCTGATTATTGGTTCGTCTATAAGTTCAAACCAAAACAATATTGGATCATTCTGAAAGGATGATAAATTCTACCCTTCGGTTTTGGGCACGTCCCTCTTCTGTTTCATTAGTTGCTATAGGAGCCATCTCGCCTTTTCCTTCAAATTCGATTCTAGAGGCATCGATACCCCTCCTTATCATTTCGTTACGGACTGATTTTGCCCGTCCCTCAGAGAGACGCTGGTTTGACTCATCAGACCCGACACTGTCTGTATGGCCAATAATTTTGATACGAACTGTCTGGTTTTCAGATAAGAAATCGTATAAATCCTCTAAGGTCTGAGCTGATTCAGGCAGTACGACTGTCTTGTTCGTCGCAAAATGGACATCCAATAGTGTTACGATATCTTTCTTTATTTCCTGCAAAAGAATATATACCGTATCTCCTTCCACATAAGTGAATTCTCCTGTGTACGGGAGATAGCCTGGACGTCTGATATAGCCGGAATATGTGCCAGCCTCCAGCTTGGTATGGAACATACCGTCTGTTTTTGTCGTATCAAGGAACAGAGCAGTTTCTCCCGTAACATCGTAAATCTCAACAGAAGCGCTATCCAATGCAGCTCGGGTTTCACCATTAAGTACTACACCGCACATATATACTGGAGGTACTGGTGGAATCTGTTTGGGCTGGGGTTTGGGTTTGGGCTTGGGTTTCGGACGAGGCCGACGTGGAGGATCTGGTTTCTCAAATTCATAGCTAACAGTAAATTTTACGCCGACAGTTAGTGGATTTAACAGAGAGTTGACCGCACCATCAGTTGATAATACAGTGTTCATTCCTTGCAGGTCGGGTGTTCCTTCTTTAAATACGGGAAGGTGGCCAGTTTGGGATGATGCATTCGATACATTTATCGGTCGGGAAGCGGCTAAATTTCCTTCATAATCATTGAGGGAAAGGAGTCCGTAATCAACAAATAGACTGGCGCGATAGTGCAACAGTTGACGGAAAGTCCGTTTCGGACGGCGCATGCCTCTACGACGTCTGGGGGGCTTTGCTGCGAGCCATTCATCCAAATCTACTCCAACCTCAGCAGCCAACGCTAATGAAGGGAGTTTCAGAGCAAGGGATCCATTGTCTTTATGTTTCTCCGATACGATGTAGTGGGTATAAGCATTTTGTATTTCATCAATGAACTGTTCATCCGTGGCGGTTATTTCCAGTGTCCCTTTTGAGGTATAGCTTGCTGAAAGTGGTACGCCAACTTTTGCTCCGGCCAGGAAAAAGATACGTTCAAACTGCCCACCGAACATTACCGGAAGATATACCATTCCAATATTACGAGTTTCACGCCAATCGATAAAGCCATAATTATAGAGCATCGGATATGACGGATATTCTAATGGACGGTTAATCGTGAAATCTGTTATGCGGGTGGTGGAATTCAGAAAGTCAAAATCAAAACCAGTCTGAAACAGGAAGCGGTTGTACTGCAGTTCATAAAACAGGCTTATGCCTGCAGTCACACCTCCACATGTATTCAAACTAAAGCGGTTCATGTCATCAAACTTGCTGTCAATCAATGCCGCATAGCCTATCTTGGGAGACAATCCGACATAATGGGTTTGCCCTGATACAATAGATGGAATGGTCTGAAATACAACCATCATCACAAAAATTTTTAATGCATGGCGCATTATTATTTTCTTCATATATTCCATGGCATTATTTATTTGACGATGGTACGGTAGGTTTCACGTTGTCCGTCATCACCAGTTATTTCAATTATATACATACCTGATGAGGTGGGGAGAGGAACTTCCGCATGATTTTCGGTAGACGATTCATAGATTTTCAACCCCAATGTGTTGTAAACCTTGATTTGTGCTGGTTGTGCCACTTCTACTTCCAAACTGTTGTACGAAAGATTATCTATACTGATAACTAATTTTGTACGTTCATCCTCGGATATTGTTTGAGGAACAAATGGACAGGTCATCACGGCGACATTGTCATCTGCACGTGTTAAAAGTACGGAATATTCTGATTCGGTGTCTAACTTCTCTTCAGGCACATACAGATAGGAACCGGTTTGACCAGACATGGGTTGACCGTTTTTGTACCATTGATAGGAAGAAAATGTATAGCCACCATTCCAACGATCGTTTGTTACACTCAGCATGTCATCCCAACGTTGAACGATAATGCTGTCTGGATAAAGAACTGAAATCTCAAGGGGTATAGTGTCGTTTCCACATTTTGGGTCACCGAAAATAACCAATGCTGCATATTGCCCTGGCCTAACTCCCTGTGGTATATCTATACTAATAGGTTGAACTAATGGAGTCGCCTCTAAATCAATGAATCCTTGCTTCTTGGCAGAATCTGAGTATAAAATGTAATATGTTTCAAAAACTCCATCTGCATAATAAGAAATAGGTAATCCTTCTATATCTCCGCAATAGGAAGGAATATCAGTCCATTGTACATTTCCTTTAGGGCGTACATATAGCATTAATTGAACTAGACTGTCACACCCTTCATCTGTAATAAAGGTATGCATATATTCACCTGTTTCCCCCAAGATTCTCTCTCCAAAAATATAATTCTCACCCTCACATATAGTATCATATATAATTTGCTCAATCATATCGACAAAATGTAAATCTAAAATGACAATACTGTCACATCCGGCTTGCGTTACAAAGTTTTTTGAATAAATACCCTCGCTTGTTAATGTTTCTCCGAAGAACTCATAATAATCTTTGCAGGTTGACACATATAATGTATCATTCTGGTTATCAACAGGAGGCAAATGCAAGTTGAACGAGATCGTAGAATCACACTGATTGTCTGATATATATGCAGTCACAGACACGGTAAAATCACCACCTTCTTTCGGATATATAAAAGATGGCGCATATGATGTTGAGGTCGTATTGCTCGGATCTCCAAAACTCCATAGCATAGCCTCGCACTTCATATCTGTTGGCTCACCTTCCATTAAAATATAGCTATTGTTAATAAATTGCACCTCATTTTGGCAATTTTGATTAGGATACAATTCATAGGAAACCGACACGACAGGATCTCTACGTTTTGCTGATGCAGTAAGTGTAAAAAAGCATTGTTCTGCTTCGGGATAGATACAATCCACACTGTATAGGGATGTATCACCTAAAGCCAATAATCCGGGAGGAGTTGGATATTCCTGTGATGTTCCCAACGTTACATCTGGATCATCAGTTTTGTACCAGCGATAATAAAAACCGTCTGGAGCCTTAAAGCGTTCTGTTGGGTTTCCTCCACAACTAATGCCTGTAATAGCGCCATCAGCGCAATCTAATGTAAAATATGCGTATCCATAATGTGCTTTTGGACTACAATCGTAGGTAGTTAAGCGCACAGTAAGTGTTTGACCTTCATAAGGTAATAAATTTACACCAATTGTAGTCCAGTCTTTCCAAATTATATCATTATTACTTCCTACCGTATGCCAACCATCTGCAATCAAATTTTCTCCCGCAGTAAAGTCGGCAGACGCACACATCTCATCAACAGGCGATCCATCCTCTTTTAGAATCTCCAATTTGAAACGTGGCTGCTCAGGAGGATCATGTGTTGGCTTTTCCAAGACGACAGCATATTTAAGTAGCAATACGCCATTCATATCTGGCTCAACATAATATTCATACGCAATACCTTCTGCTTCTCCGTTTACATCCCAGTTACCTAAACGCACAGATGCAAGCGCCCCTTCCGGAACCGTCTTTAGTAAGCCGTCTGTACGTGGGTCATACTCATCCGGTAAATAATGAATCGTATGCCGACTCTCTTTTGCGGCAAAGCCATGATCTACTTTCTGCGCTATCGTATAGGGATTGGATGTAGAGCCAATCCAACATTGAGCATTGTCAAGATCTATATAATTGATGCATGAAGTAACAGCTGATATGTCATATATAAGATAATATTCTGATTCGCTCCATATACTGGTATCGTTGTCGCAATTGCCTTGTACCCAAAAACTGTAAACTCCATTTTCTAAATTTTGAACGCTATATTCTGTGTTTGTTATATTTTGAATTTCTGCCCATGTATTTTGACCATAAATGTTATATTTTAGAGAATAAGAATTTGCGTTTCCTTGCCATTTAAATGTTGTTGTGGTTCCATTGTGTTCTATTTGTAATTCTTCTGGTGGTGGGCATGCTATGGTTGTTAACTGAACATTATCGATGCATGCTCCTGGATTAACAGGGTTACTAGTCGCGTTTAACCATACAAAAACAAGTTTGTATGGATTCCCATTAGTTTGTAATGTTACTTGTTCATTCTTCCAAGATGATGCGCCCCATAAGACTGTTTCGCCAGAACAAGTGAGTTTGCGTTGAGAAACCCAATCTGGTGGCGAGGAGGATAGTATAGAAGAGGTCTCTATTGTTGCTGGCATCCAACATACATATAATATTGCTGTTGAGTCAGCTGTCCCCATTGAACGCCAATCAAAAGACAATAAATAGGTCCCTTGTGGTATCTGAAATTCGTGTGAAGCGGTCAACATGTTTCTGTTTGCGGTATATCCTGCAGTAGTACCGTTATCATATGATATATACATGGATTTTAGTCCAGACCGATATGCTGCACTTCCTATACACCAAAGATTTGTGAAATTATCTGTAGCTCCAGCGTTGAGTTCCCATCCAAGGCATTCATCATCCGTTTCAAATCCACAAAAATAAGGTAATGATTGTTGTCCCAACAAACTTATAGATGTATATGTCAAAATCCATAAGCATAGCCATTTCTTTATATTTGTCATATATAGATACGTTTTTATGTGTTTGGTTCCTAATAATTAAGTAGATGTCTATGTTTAATAAAGCGTTATTGTTGCTATATTTTAGAATTGTCAAAGAGGGTATGCCTTAATGACATACCCTCCCTCATATAAATTATTCAACAATCAATTTTCCAATAACAAAGTCATTTGTGTTGGTGGTAATTCTTACAATATAGATTCCTGCCTCTTGAGGTGACATAAAGTTAGTTGGTATATTATTCTTCATGTAAATCAATGCCCCTAGACTATTGAAAAGTTCTATTTTGGTTACATAAGCTGTAGGATCTGTTAATTTGCAATCTATATATACTGTAGAATTTGTGCTTACTGGGTTGGGTTTAAACGATAGGGTTCCAGCAAAAGTGTGTGATAAATCATTGCTGTTTTCTATTGTTAAATCAACAATAATTATACTATCACAACCAAACTCTGTTGCATATAACAAACTGTAAAGGCCGCTTTGACTACCGATTTCAAACGTTGTATCATTATAAACGAAAGGTAATTCATTATCTTGAATAACAACAATATCTGTATCTTTATAGGTTGGATGAACTGTCAATTGTAAAACAACAATACTGTCACATCCACCAGTTTCTCTCAAATATTGACGATACTCAAATACTCCCGTCTCAGTCTGTATTGGCAAATTAAAGTTGTACTCCGTATAACTTTCATTCTGACATATTTCTGCTGACAGAGGAGTCATTTGTGGTTTAGTTACATATAAATACAGAGTTATGAGGCTGTCACATTCTCCAGTTAAACTTTCGCGTGTTAGAATAGTATCATTGACCACTTTATCATATGCGAGGAAGAAACCATTTCGGTTATAATCATTATTCTGACAAATAACATCCTCTAATACGTATTCATTGAAACAACGCAAAGCTACATTGTCAATATGTATAACAGGATCTGTTAACGAACTGCCGCTGGCACCATTTAATCGTTCAATATAGAATGCTATCTTTATGGTCTTTCCTATATACTTGGTCATATCGAAAGATACAGGAGAAAGAACCTCACGTATATTTTGCATTTGTAAGTCTCCAGAAGCATCACCACTCCAAATTGTAGCATTTTCACGTAGCCAGGTTTCTCCTGCGTCTTCCGAAACCAACATCGCAAAACGATCCGAAGGTAAGATGGATTCTTTATTTCCTATTGACAAATCAAATACAAGCCTTACATTCTCACCGCTAACAATTATTTCTGGTGAAATAAACCAATCAGCAACCTTACGTTCAGACCATGATTCATAGCCACCGCTTGTGGACGATCCAGACGGACTATAATAAATTTGTCCGTTCAAAGCTGTTGTTGTCACTTTTACTGAATCTGGGTTGTTTGATCCTTGCCATACCTGTAATGCCCAACGAGAGTTCTGAGTCTCAGGATAATTCTCATTGATAACAGGTAATGTGTTTGGATAAGTACTACCACTAAAGACAGCATCTAATTCTGCATAACGCATTGTCCAGCATCCTGCATCTTCTACTTCCCAACGATCAAACGTACTATTTAAATCATCGTAACGGCTGAAATCCTCTACAAAAGGAAGTTCGTATGTACCGCATTCAGTACGGAATACATAAGGTTTCGACCAGTCACTTTCACCATCATCACAATTAGCTTGTATATATACATAATATTCTGTCCATGCTTCTAAGCTAGACAATGTAATGGGATGCTCATAAACTAAAGTATCTATAATGACACCATTTGTCTGTTGTATATTATCAAGCTCTTGTGTTGTTAGCTTCACGTTCCAACTTTGTTCATCAGTTGTCAACCAATCAAGTGTAACAGCATCACGAGTGATTCCTGTTGCCTCTATTTGCATTACCCTAGCGCAATCAGGCATTGTACGTACCTGAATAGAATCCAGATAAAAGCTAGATTCTCCTTTAATTGCAATGTAACGCCCTTCTCCGTCATAATTAAAGAAATTAGTTTCACATTCATACCAATTACCGGTACTACCTTTCTCTGAATAAACAGAGGTTATCTCATCAAAGGTATTGATGTCAAATGGATCAGAAACTAGACCTACATATAACATTTTATTTGCAGCAGCACAGGCAAAATCAAAACGAAGTTCAATGTTGTTTATGTTTTCGTCAAATAATGGCAAAATAATATATGTATCAGTACCAATATAAAGTCCATGTCCATTTTTCCCTGATGCAACATAAATTCCATTATAAGTCAATGGATCACTATATATCCAGCATTCAGGTCTGGTACCACTGGTCCCTGTTGTATAACTTTCAAAAGTTTCTACCATCGGTAATGCCATAGGAGCACAAAGTGTTGTCACATTATTTACAGGAGTCCATGTATCTTCTCCACAAATCATGCGTATTGCATAATAATAAGTTGTATTAGCCTGCAACGTATCAAATGTTACAGAAGGTGTTGTCACAATTGTATCGATATAAGCCTCTTGAGTGCTCAGATCTTCATAACGTACACCCGTCTCAAATATTTTCACCTGCCATTCATTCATTTCTTCCAGCAAACTTGGATTCCATGTCAAAGTAAATGCAGTGTCCAAAATGTTTGTTACTGTAACATTTGTAGGAGCTGTACAAGGAATCATTTCGATTGCAATATTGTCAATGGCTGCGGGTGTGCGTTCTTTCCCTATACGATTGGCACCACATTTAAATCGGAAATTTAATGTATAAACGCCATCCTTATTTACGTCTAATATTGTGGAATCACGTCTCCATGTTGCTTGACCAGTTCCTTCATCAACCTCCTCTCGACCTATTATAGTTAAGGAGAAGAGGGCATCATAAGCAGATGTTGCATTAACACCGGTTTCTTGTTGCCAATATGAGCTGTTTGATAAATTTGGTATACAACCAGGTGTATAAAGTGATGCTGTGAGATTCGCATAATCATCAGTATCCCCCACATTTTGCCAATCAAATGAAATCTTATATTTGCCTGTTTTTAGATATATATTACGATAGAGATCTTGTGTTCCTATGTTATCACTGGTAAAGGCAAATGTTGTTCCTCCATCATTGGAGATATATGCAACGTTTCCACTTTCAGTACCTGGCAATATTCCGAAATACCAGTCGTTGGGACTTTGTTCAGTCGTTTCATACTTAATCTGCTGCCATTTTTCACATTCTTCTATTTCTTCAAAATCACAGAAATAAGGAACAGTTGCTACTGATGGCATAGTTGTAATGCTTTCTGCTTTAACCCATTCACTATAGAGATTATTATCTGTATCTACAGAGCGAATATAAATATCGTATTCTGTTTCTGGGTTTAAAGGGTGTATAGTTCTGTTTGAAGTAGAAGTTTCTACTCTTATTCCTTGTCCAATAGTAAAATTGCTTGGACCATATTCAATTTCCCAAGAATCAACGGATGCTCCGACAGCTTCCCATGTAATAGTCACAGCGGTATCCATACGATTGGTTAGACGGACATTGATAGGTCGTGGGCAATTATCTTCTTCTACCATGACATTGGTTATATAACCAGGATTATCCACTCCTAAAGCGATGTATCTATATTGTGTGGCTCCCTCGAAACTGAAACTAAAATCAACTTGACGTTTATCATATATACTAGATTCTACATTTGCAATACCCACGTTCATGTAGTTGTTGTTTCCATCGTAAGCCCAAACCGTAACATTATAAGCTGTAGTCATAGGTAAAGCCGTAAATGTAATTCGAAGACTTTCAATAGAAGTAATATTGGTAAATGCAGGTAACATCATACGACAACCTTTAGGAAAATTAAGAGCCAAAATATCACTGTCAGAATGTGTGTTCACGTAAGCAACGGTATCTTTGTTTTCATTTGTGTTTAGAGATGTCCAGCAGCAATATTCATTAACATCATAAGCTTTGAAATCCTCAAAATAAGGTAATGCTACACTGGAAGGACATGCGGACCTGAATTTTATTCCCTCTCCCCATTGGCTTGTATCGTTCGCTTGTATTCCTGCTACATAAAGCATATAATGGGTATCGTAAGCTAGAGACCCGAATGTTGCATAAGGGGACGTCACTACAGTATCTACAGTTGCTGTATCATTCACGGTAACATTATCTGTATATGGAATAATGCGGATACGCCATTTTTCGCCGTCTATAACATCCCATGCTGCTGAAACTGAATCTTCAGAAACGGATTCAATCGTAGTAGAAAGCGGAGCGTGGACTGGTTGAATGGTATCAATCCGTATCCAATCAAAATAAGCATGGTTCGTAGTACCTAGACCTGGCATAGATATAGTGATGTTCTTACCGCTGCCAATATAACTGTCCAATTTAACAACAAACGAAGTCCATTCCTTTGATTGACTCAAATAATTCTTTAATGTATCTTCCCATACTTTGGTAAAGGTTGTCGGGTCATAAGGATCGTCCATAACACCTATACGAATAATACCCGATTTTACATTAGACAAAGTTTTACATGCTTTGAATGCTACTTCCAACATATTCACATTGTCTACGTTCATCTCTGGAAAAGAAACATAATTGGTCTTTCCATCGCTGGTCGTCATGAATAAAGCGGTTGTCCCTGGTTCACAGAAATTGAAGTTTCCACTGCCCAAACCATATAAAGTCGGCGCTGTTGTTGTGCTACCTGTACATGTCAAACATTTGGGGAATTCCTCTGGTTGTAGATTGCCAGATGCAGTAGCTGAACTGACTGTTCTATAGTCTTCAAAATCATCGTAGTATGGTATATCTACTGCAGAGCATTGAGTAAACATTTTGCCTGGTATTGACCAATCTCCGACACAATCTCTCGTTTGGTTTTTCGTACGTACATAAACATATAATTCTGTTCCCGTAGGTAAATCTTCCAATCTATACGGTTTTACAGTATTATCTACAACGTAAAAAATAGCATCATCAATATATGTGTCCACTGCTTCGGAAGAAATCAATGTATCAAAAACACAGATATCCCATGATGTTTCATCATTTCCAGACCAATTAACTAGCGCTGAAGTTTGTTTAATCTCCGAGAGAGCTACATCAAAAGCCTTCACGCAATCAGGGATTTCTTGTATCAGAACATCATCAAGATAGAAATAATTATCCGTATCGCTACTGTATTCGCCTGATGTTCCTGTGTTCAAAACCCTGAAGATGGTATATTTATATCCTTTGTATGCCTCATTTACATTATTGAATAAAACGGTAAAATGATTCCATGTTTTTAGCTCGCTTACTTTACACTCTTTTACAAGAATGAAATTTTGTAGATTATTGGGTTGGTCACAAATTCCTATTTGAATAGTGGAGGGTTCATCATCTGTACCAATGAATGTGAGTTGTAGATTACGGATATCTGTAATATTTAAGAGTGGGGTTGCGGCCCAAGCATATGCACCGCCTGTATTAGAGGATGTGAAATATAATGAATATTCTGATCCATCATGGATAGGATCTGTAGCTGACGAAGACGTTGAATGTGCATCTGTTTTCGGAAATGCAGCAGATGAACCAAAAACATCAGCAGTCCAACAACTAGGAATAACACCAGAACCTTCATTTTCAAAATCAGCGTAAAACGGTAAAGATTCACCGATTGTAGAGCATGCTGTTCTAAAAACGAGTGGGACAGACCAACTTCCTACGCAATTCTTAGCTTCATTGACGCTCTGTATGTACACATAATATACTCGATTTCCTTCCAAACCTTCAACCAATTTCTCCGTATTAGTAAGTCCGGATATATTAACAATAGGCGTTTGGGTATCAATCTCCTCTTCGGTCAATTCACTATCAAAAATCTTCATGTTCCATTCTTCCGCATTATTAGCATCCCAGACAAAAGAAGCCGATATGTCTGTTAACGTACCTTCCTTTATTGTGATATTCGTAACTTCCGGACAATCAGGTATTTCCTTAATTTCGATATCATCTACATAAACTAGGTTTGTTGATGTAGGATTACTACTTAACAAATAAATATATTTTCCACTTCCCACATATGAATCTAAAAAGGCAACACAATATGTCCATTCTGTTTTAGGTAAAGTAAATGTTTCAATAGAAACGTAGGTTGACGTATCGGCAGGATTGTCGGCAACACCAACTGTGACTGTATGTCCAGCAGTGGAAGTGTATCCCCAGAAACTAATCTGCAATTGTTCCACATTTTCTACAGCAGTTATTTCGGGAGAAACCATGCAAGAACCATTATAACTTTTACTTGATGACATCTTTACGCAATTATAATAGTCTTTCTCTTCTTCTCCTACTCTATGATCGCGCGCTGCATTATAAGTAGTACTTCCGTACACATGTGGTGTATATACAAAACTTGACGCCCCACTTATATTCCAAACATACCATTGTGGCACAAGATAATCTTCCACTGTACTGGATGTAGAACTTGTTGTTCCACTTATATCATCAAAACGATTTTCATATGGCAAAGTGTTAATTTCTGCATATGTTTGGAAGTGTTTGGCATGGGTCCATTCGGAAACTTCATCAGTACCACAATTCGCACATACACGGACATAATAATCTGTCATTGGAATTAAACCTCCTATATGACAACTGTCATTTCTATTCACTAATGTATCTTTCACAAGTTCAGTCATGGCCTCGTCTGTAGCAATTTGCAATTTCCACTGAGTCTCTGTATAGCCATCCCACATTAAATCCAAGCTTCGTGCTGAAATATGTTTTGCATTCAAATCCAATGGCATTCGACAATTTGGAGCAACAGTTATTGTCAAATCATCAATACGTGCATTGGGTGTAGAACTCGGTTTGGCATCCATGTGGAGTACAAATGTTATATAACATCCATCACCTTGGTACGCATCAAAATATACAGTTTCCAAATTCCATTCTTCTGACAAGGTAATAGTGCGAACCGGTACAAAAGTTTCCATGTTGGAAGGATCTTCCATCACACCAATAGTAAGCAAATCGCCAACGGTTGAGTATGCATAAAATTGGAGCATCAGTCCTTTAATATCATCTACCCCAATTATTTGCGGCATAATAGCATAGGGTTGGTAATATGTAGTTGAACCCTTAAAATAAAAAGCTGCGTGATACGGATTGTTTGGATTGTCTGTGTGATCATATGCATAATTGGCAGTATATGCGCTTTTTCCATATGTAAGTGGGTAATAAGTGGTAGAAGTGGAGGTGCTTTTTAAGTTACCAACTATCCATCCATCCGGTAAATAATCTGCATTGTAAGAAGTCGAAGCGCCATAGTTATCAAAATTATCAGTATATGGAATTGTAATGGCAGTTCCTGTTGTAAAACTATCACCCACCCATTCAGTACCACAAGTAGGTTTAACATAAACGAAATACTCTGTATTTGGAGTCAACTCCTCCAGTTGCAGCTCCATATTACCTTGTATATTATATTCTTTTAATGGGGTAGCCGTTTCCGGATTAGTTTGAACTGAACTAAACAAACGTACAACCCATGCGGTTTCATCGCCAATACTGGACCAAGTAAACAAAGCACTCGTTGCAGTCACAGCGCTAGCCTCTTGCAAGAAAAGAGGTGGGCATTCTGGTTTTTCTTCTAAACGTACACTATCAATGCAAAAACCGTTGGCTGACAAACCAGCTTGGTTTACAATAGCAATATATTTACCTGTTCCGGTGTAATCATCGAAATCGACACAATATCTACGGTATGTTTTATCATTCGTTGTAGTAAATATTTTTACGGTTTGGTAAGTAGAAGGATCGTTCGGATCTTCCAAGACGCCTATTTCTATTGTTCCATTATATCCAGAATAACCCATAAAAGAAAACATAAGGGTATTCAAATCTGCATCAGGAGCTGGCATGGCAGCATAACTCATTCCCTTTCCAGAACTGGCATAGAAATACAGATACTTGCTTCCTTGGAACGGCTTTCCACTAGTTGAAGATGTAATATAAGGAGTTGTAGCTTCTCCTTTATAAAAAAGCCAACATTCACTCGAGTAATCATCCTCAAACAATTCAACCAATGGTAATGGTTGCGGTAAACATGGCGTATGGAAAGCGCATCCCTCAGACCAATCGCTCATGTCATTATAATCGCAATCGGATTTGACATAAAAGAAATAATCTCTATTCGGCTCTAGGCCTGTCACTTCATAATGTTCATCTCCAGTAGCTTCAACAGTATCTCGTTTCCACGCTTCAATTGTTTCCAGATCAATTGTATGCTCAATAGTATCAATTACAATATAATATTTGCGCCCCATATCGTTATTATTGCCAAACCAGCGTAGAGTTGCAGAATTTGGTGTTAACTGACGTGCAGTAAGATCTGTTGGGGGAGTTGCACAATTATACTGATCACCGATAGACACGAAATCAAGTAATATACCTCCACCGAAAACCGTTTTACCTTCAAATGCTATCTGCGCATTGCGAACAGTAGATATTTCTGATAAAGGTATTTCCTCATAGCTCCAATCTATCTTTTGATCTGAATACTCAGCATTTTGGAGATATCTCCATTCTCCAGTTGTTTCTGTACGATATAAAACACGTAAAGTATCAATGCGTGAATCAGTCATTTTTAATTTATAGGCAAACCGTAGATACGGCATTGTAATTCCCGTTTTAATATCGGTCATAGGCAAGACAAGCCTTGTCGTTCCTTGACCAATAAGCCGGGCCCGATAAACCCCATCGTATGCAGAGTCGTTGTTTATTACCGTTCCCTGTTCGAATGTCCAGTTCAAAGAACCATCCATTTTTTCTTCTGCCCAGCCAGAAGGCAAAATACCGCCTTCAAAACTTTCTGTCCATACGCTTTTCTGAGCTGATAGGCAAACCGAAAGGGAAAGGAACAACCCAGTAACGATTAGCCTAATACTTTTTGGATACCTGTGTTTCATAAGCATAAAATTAATAGTTAATTGCATGTATAATAAAATCGTGTTATTTTACCATAATTTGTGTCTGATATACACTTCCATCTGTTAGTTGCAGTTTCAAAATATACACACCTTCAGATGAAGGCATTGTTATTGTATTCGCTATTTTTTTCTTTACTTCACCAGTCTTAACTCGTACGCCCATTATATCCCATAATGAAAAAATACCATCTTCCAGTGTTTCTACCACTACATTTTCAGATGGAGGCAACATTGTAGGATAAACAGAAAGACTCGTTTTGTCTATAATTGCAAGTGGGCATGAAAACAGTTGGACACCGTCTTCAACACGAGTCAACAATACATTATACAAAGCCTCTTTATCTAATTTTTCATCAGGGAGATATAAGTATGGGCTTGAAGCTCCTGCTATCTTCTGTCCATCCTTGTACCATTCATATGCCGAGAATTCATAGCCTCCGTTATACATACTATTATAAATGGCCAATGCATCATCCCATTTTTGGGTAACAATATCGGCTGGATAGTTTATATCAAAATCTATTTCTACAAAATATTCTCCACAATAACCATTGTCAGCACTCAATGTCATACTGTAGCCCGTATTGGGCTTCACATTTGAAGGAATCGGAATGGAAATCGAACCAGATTCATCATTTGTAAACACAAAATCTTGAAATCCCTGCTCTTGAGCAACAGCATTGAAAGCAATTGTTATATCGTTAAGAATACCTTTCTTTGTATTATAATGTAATGTAAACTCTGGCTCATCGGCACAAATATATGTAGGTAATTCATAAGTGACCACCAAAGGTTCTGTAACTATCAAATGTAAGTCAACCACGCTATCGCAACCCATATGTCCAACAAAAGTTTCTCTATAATCACCTGTATTAGTTAAATATCTATCTCCAAACAGATAAACAGAATCGGCACAAATAGTATCCCATATTTCTGTATATGACTTAGAATACATGTTTACACTAAGTTCGATAATACTATCACATCCATATATGGTTTTCAATGTGTCGTAATAAATTCCCTCTTCCGAAATGATGTTTCCAAAAAAATCATACGTATCTTGTTCACAGAGTTCTATTTGTTTCTTTACCAATGTATCGCCAACAGAAGGCAAAACGATCGTCATTACTGTATCATCCCAGCAAAGTCCATCACATAGTTCGGCCGTCAGTTTAATTTTATATTCTCCTCCTTCATTAGGATATTGCACTGTAGGTGAATAAAGTGCAGAAGATTGTCCATTCCCAAAATCCCATAAAACACTTTCTACAGGTTTACCTGTTATACCATTTTCGGTCCATATATAACTTGTATTATTAAATCTGACCTCATTTTTACAGCCATCATGCACAAGTTCATATTCAAATGAAGCAACAGGGAAACGTGGTATCGCAGATGCTTCAAGGGTAAAATAACATTCTGCCATCGTAGGATAAATTACATCAACCTCATAGGTCGTTGTATCAGATGGATCAACTTCTAATATTTGTTCTGTTGAAATCTCCTCATCCCTATTTACATATTTTTTCCGCCACGAGTAATTAAATCCTTCCGGAGCTATAAATTGTGTAGTCGGATATTCGCCACAATTTATACCTTGCACAACTCCTTCATCGCACCCTAATGTAAAATATGCATATCCAAAATGTCCAGATTGAGAACAATCAAATGTTGTTAATTGGATAGTTATCGTCTGTCCGTCATATTCCTGAAGATTAATTCCTACGGTTGTCCAATCTTTCCACAAAGTAGGGGATGTTTCAGGACCAACCTGATGCCATCCATCCTGACCTACCAAATCAAGTCTAGCAGAAAAATCTGCACTAGTACAAGCATCTAGCTTTTCGCCATTCTCTCCAAACATTTCCAGAAGAAAACGCGGCTGATTCGTAATAGGATGATTAGTAGGGCATTCTATCACAACGGCATATTTTAGCAATAAGACCGCTGCATCATCTGCATTTACAGTATAATTATACCTGATACGCTCCGCTTCAGCACCAGTATCCCAATTACCTAAACGTACAGAAGCAAATTCTCCATCAGGTACAGTCTTTAAACCAAAATCGGTTTGTGCATCATATTCGTCTTGCATGTAATGGATAGTGTGTCTACTCATTTTGGATGCGTAGCCAAAATCCACGCGCCCTTGTATTTCGTTGTCATATGACATGGAACTCTGTAAACAAGTTCCTGTTGAACAATATGCGCTATCCAAATTAAGAAAGTCTATGCATAGGGCCTCATAAATCAACACAGAAGAAAAACATTCCCACATGCTTTCTTCGCCATCAGCACATACACCTTGTATCCAAAAATCATAAACTCCATCACTCAAGCCAGATAATGTCAATGTGGTATCATTAACAGATGAAACATCGTATACGTTAGAGTCATCGCTCTTTTGATAGCGTATATTATAATATGCAGCATCCCCACTCCAAGTGAGTGTTACGGCATTACCGTTTCGTTTTGCAGACAAGTCAGAAGGTCTTCCACATGAGGTACCAAATATTTGAATATTGTCAATACATCCTCCTGGTTTGCCTTCATAATTTGCGTTGTTCCACAAAAAAACAAGACGATAAGACTGAGGCGTTTGTATATTTAACTGACATCTTGCAGATGTCCATGATGAAGCCCCACGTAACTCTTTGGCATTACTTCCTTCAAATGTCAGAGCATAAGTATCTAGCCATGTCGGCAAGTCAGATACATTGTTATATGAATAAATAGTTACTGTTGTAGGCACTAATGCGCAATATAAAGTCACTCCTGTATTTGAAGCTTTCCAATCAAAAGAAAAATCGTAAGTTCCTATAGGAAGACTGAATTCCCTATAAGCGAGTACAGTGTTTTCTGCAAATGTAAAAGAGGCTGTAGTCCCTTGGTCAGATGATATATATAAAGAATTTTCTCCTTGTGAGGCGGTTGCCGTTCCTATATACCATAAATTCGTAAACGTTGAAATTGGTTGTCTGGGATTGGCGTTTAATGTCCAATTGGCATTTTCTGTAGCATCTTCAAATCCGCAGGTGTAGGGTATAGAGATTTGCTGTGCATTTCCGTGGTTAAGGACTGTGCTCAGTAATAATACAAATAGTATGACAAAATGTAGTTTTTTCATGTGTTTTGAATGTTCGTTAACAGAAAAAAGATTGTTATTTGTGTTCTGGAATGTCGCTGTGTTAGTTATGTGATTTGTTTGGCTTCTTTTGTTTATGTATGTTGTTGTGATGTTGGCAAATATACAAAAAAGATGATGTGATCCAAACAAAATGTTACGTTTTTCGTGTTTTTAACCTTGTTAATTTGGGATTTTTGCACTAAGATGCGTGCTGCACGTGTTTTTGTTGCAGCGAAATGATATTTTTTGGGGGGGGGATATTGGTAAAAAACATTATACATACATGAATTTTAATCAGTATGTTTCAGGTCCGATTGATAAACACAATTGGGTCATTGCTTTTTGTAAAAACAGAAAGCGGGACTTTTCACAAAGTCCCGCTTTCTATAGGTATTAGTTTTTTAAGGTATAAAAAAGATTGTGTTGTTTTAATTGTCGATGGCAAAGTAAAAGGATTTTATGCATATTTGCAATAGGATAAAACATGTTATTGAACACGTTTTCCGACTTTTTTGTGCAAATTGCTTATAAATTATAACTGATAGTTTTGCCTATTTTGAGTTGTTTTAGTTGCGAAATTTCTGATATATTGTGATTGTTGTTTTGAAATCAACTGTTTTTGGTTATATTTCTTTTGAATTGTTAGTTTTCTGAATAAAATGTACATGGAGCTAACTTTCATTTTGAAAGTGGTTTGTCTGCTTGGGGTAGCAATAGAGAGCTATCTCCATAACTTAGAAACCGAAATCCGTGGTTTAATGCATATTGGTAGACTTCTTCCCAGTCTTTCCCTATAAAGGCTGATACCAGCAACAGCAAGGTGCTTTTAGGCTGATGGAAATTGGTAATCATGCCATCTACAATCCTGAACATGTATCCTGGTTTAATCATGATTTGTGTAGAGGCGTGGAGTGTTTCCATGTGCAGTTTAGACATTTTATCCAGTAATTTGTCCAACGCTTCGTCTGGCGTTTCGGTAAATGTGCTTAGATAGGGCGCGAACTGCGAGACTGTTGGGAGTTCTTCTTCCCAGTCGATGCATCCTAAAAAGTAGAGGCTTTCCAAAGTGCGTACGGATGTTGTTCCAACGGCGATGATATTGCCAAGATGATTTCTTATTTCCTCTATTGCTTTGCGTTCTACTGCAATGGTTTCCGTGTGCATGGTGTGTTGGTTGGCATCCTCCACTTTTACCGGTTGGAATGTTCCAGCTCCCACATGGAGCGTTACTTCCGTCATGCTGATGCCGTTTTTTCTAAGTCCGTCCAACACCTTGTCCGTGAAATGGAGGCCTGCAGTTGGCGCCGCCACTGAGCCTTTAATTTTAGAGTAGACGGTTTGATAGGTCCGTTTATCGTTTTCTTCTGTAGCACGATTCAAATAGGGAGGGATGGGAAGTTCTCCGAGTTGTTCCAGAATTTCAGCGAAGCTGAGTGTTTCGTCGTTCCAACTGAACCGTATTCGGTGCGTATTCCCTTGGCTTTCCAGGCGTTCTGCAATGAGCATGCGGTTGTTTCCGATGGGCATGCTGATATGGTTATCTTTCCATTTTTTCAGGTTGCCGACAAGGCATTTCCATTCACATGAATTTGTGGAGGACAATGACAGACTGTAATCGTGCGGATCCAATGGTTCTAAACAGAATATTTCAATGCGTGCGCCTGTCGGTTTGTGGAATATCAGTCTGGCTTGAATTACCTTTGTATTATTGTATACCAGCAAGGCTTTGTCTGGTAGATGCTTGCCGATATTGTAGAATATGTCTTCGCTGATTTGTCCTTGTTTGTAGAGTAATAGCTTGGAATGGTCGCGCTCAGGCAGCGGATATTTGGCTATCCGTTCGTCTTCCAGCGGATAATTGAATGCTTCTATATATAAAGGTTCGTTTTCCATCCTGATATATTTGTGATGAATGAGTTTTTTACAACAAAAGGGTAACCAAAGCAGGCTACCCTTTTATTTGATTTTGCAGTGAAACTACTATTCTTCTGCTTTTATGCGTTTTTAGCTTTTGCAACGATTGCTTTGAAAGCTTCTGGGTGGTTCATGGCCAGGTCAGCCAATACTTTGCGGTTGATTTCAATTCCTGATTTGTGCAAAGCACCCATTAATTGTGAGTATGAATAGCCTTCCAGACGAGCAGCTGCATTAATACGTTGAATCCACAATGCACGGAAACTGCGTTTTTTGTTTTTGCGGTCACGGTAAGCATATTGCAATCCTTTTTCCCATGTGTTTTTGGCAACTGTCCAAACATTGCGACGAGCACCAAAATATCCTCTTGTGAGGCTTAAAATTCTTTTTCTTCTTTTACGTGAAGCAACGTGATTTACTGATCTTGGCATAATTAAATGAATTTGTGAATGTTAGCGGTGTTTTTAAAACACACTTGTAGCTAAACGTTCGGTTGATTACTTAGAAAACTTAAAGTTGGATTCTGATTAGCGGAGCAAAAGCATTTCGCGTACACTCTTCAGGTTGGCATTGTCAACAAGACCTGCATGTGTCAGGTTGCGTTTCTGCTTTTTGGTCTTTTTGGTCAGAATGTGACTTTTAAAAGCATGTTTTCTTTTGATCTTTCCTGATCCGGTAAGGGTAAACCTTTTTTTGGCACCGGAGTTAGTTTTCATCTTCGGCATTTTGCTAATTTTTAATTTTGTTTTTTATGTTGCTGAGTTTCCTCATTTTTTATTTTTTCTTGGGGGTAAGCACGATAAT
>JADIMG010000090.1 GCA_017694875.1 Candidatus Gallipaludibacter merdavium | reverse complement strand
GGTTCCATCTCTCAAGACAAGATGGCAGAAAAGATTGGAGTCAGCAAACGCGCCATTGAAATGCAAATTGCAAATCTAAAAGCCAAAGGCTTGCTTGTCAGGGAAGGAGCTGATCATGGTGGTTATTGGCGTATCATCGTAAAACCATAATAGGGAGGGCGTGACACATGACAATCTTTATCTTGGTATCCATCCTATTGGTCGCGGCTTTGGCGATAGCTTTGCTTTTGGGCGTTTCTCCCGCGAGCCAAAAAGTCAAAGTCCGGGCGATGTATGTCGGAGCTGCGCATATGCTCGTAGTTGCTCTTATCGTCTGCGACTATATTGACGCTTTGCCGGATTTTCCGTCCAAGTTTCGATTTCATACGGTATTGATTCTTACCATAACCGTAGGTTATCTCTGTATTTCCATTGCCTTTATGGAAAAGTACAATGTTCTAAAGCGGAAAAACCGCATACTTGAAAATGCTCTTACAGAGAAAGAGCAAGAGAAAGTATCCATTCTGATGGAACGTCAAAGCAAGCAGCAACAGGCACTCCAAAAAGGAGAACTTGAATGGTTTGCCGGAAAAATCAAGATGTTCAGCGAAGAGGAACAAAAAGCAATTCTTGCCAGTGCCTACGCCTTTGCAGAGCATGATTTGATTCTTCAACCCTCAATCACAATCCAGCCAAACGAAATGTGCAGTCAGCAAGAACTCATGTATTACGTTTACTCCGCTTTCTCCAACATG
Organism: Candidatus Gallipaludibacter merdavium; assembly: GCA_017694875.1. Classification (GTDB taxonomy): domain Bacteria; phylum Bacteroidota; class Bacteroidia; order Bacteroidales; family Paludibacteraceae; genus Gallipaludibacter; species Gallipaludibacter merdavium. Next base: position 3,457 of record JADIMG010000090.1, on the reverse strand, counting down.
GGCAAGAAGCGCAGTGATATTGTGAGTTTCTTATGTCAAGTTTTTAAAACATACTTTCCTGCTGGCGAGAGTGCCGTATCCAAGAAAATGCCCGGATTGGATAAGGTTAAGGAGAGAAGAGAGAAAGAAAAGGATTCGGAAACATTGTAACATATAACGACATGAATGATACTGTAAACACCAATATCAACTCTAACTTTTTTACGAATAGAAGCAATAACACCCTTATGAAAGAATTTGAGGGCATATTGCAACATAATCCCAATATTCGTAATTTGGATGCTGTTGTCGGATTTCTGCGAGCATCTGGTTATTTTTCTTTGCGCCCATTCCTTGATGGCATCAATAAAGTAAGGGTACTAATAGGCATTGATGTAGATAAATATATTGCACAAGCAGTAAGACAAGGAAGAATGTTCTTCGGGGCTGAAGAAGAAGTAAAGGAAGACTGCCTACGCAAAATACGTCAGGACATAGAACAATCAAATTATCGCAAGGAGGTTGAAGATGGAATGTTCCAAATGGTACAAGATCTCATAGACGGGAAATTAGAGATGCGCGCCCATCCTTCAAAGAAAATTCACGCTAAAATTTATGTACTCTATCCTAATGATTTTAATCAGTACACACAAGGTGTAGCTATAACAGGCTCAAGCAACCTGTCTGGCAATGGTCTTGGCATTTCGGAAGACCGCCAATATGAGTTTAATGTAAAATTGAATCGATATGATGATGTCAAGTTTGCAAAAGACGAGTTCGAACTACTCTGGAAAGAAGCTGAAGGGTGTGAAATAACAGCTGATGATGTGAAAATCTCCATTGACCGTACATATCTAAAAGGAGATGTTTCACCATACGAACTGTATATCAAAATGCTGATGGAATATTTCTCAGACAGAGTAATGGCTACAGACGATAATAATCCGTTTGATATGCCAGAGGGGTATAAAAAATATGACTATCAGATGGATGCTGTTGAAGAGGGATATCAAAAACTGCTCCGTTATGATGGTTTTTTTCTTGCAGATGTAGTGGGTCTTGGCAAAACGGTCATTGCGACTATGATAACAAAAAAATTCTTGATAGAAAACGGTAGAGACAAAACTAAAATTCTTGTAGTATATCCACCAGCAGTTGAACAAAACTGGAAAGCTACATTTAAGGATTTTGGAATTGATAAGTATGCAAATTTTGTTTCCAACGGAAGTTTATCAAAAATCTTGGATGAAGATAACTACAACTATTGGAATGCAGACGAGTTTGATCTTATACTTGTGGATGAGGCTCATAAATTCCGTTCTCATACAACAGCAGCGTTTGAGCAATTGCAAGAAATATGCAAAATGCCTCGCATTGAAACAGGTAACATACCGGGATATAAAAAGAAAGTCATGCTCATTTCTGCAACACCAATGAATAATACTCCGGCAGATATATATAATGAAATACAACTGTTCCAAGATCCACGCCATTGTACAATTGATGGTGTGTCAAATCTGACTGCTTTCTTTGCACCTCTTATTAAGGAATTTAAAAGATTACGAAGGGAACCAGATTTTAATGTCAATCATTTCAAAAAGCTCGCTGAGCGTGTACGCGATAGAATAATAAAACCGTTGACCGTTAGGCGTACCAGAACAGACATTGAAAGCATATCTCGTTACAATAAGGATGTGAATGGATTTCCAAAGGTGGAACGCCCCATAGAGAGCCGTTATGAATTGAATGAGCATCTTGCTGATTTGTTTGAACACGCAATGTTTACACTTGAAAAGAGTCTGACTTATGCGCGTTATCAAGCCATAGCTTATTTGAAACCAGAAGCAGCCCAAGGTTTGTATGATAATGCGGAACTGATAAGCCGAAGCTTGGCAGGTATTCGTAAAAATGGATTAGTGAAACGTCTTGAAAGCAGCTTTTATGCCTTTCAAGTATCATTAGATAATTTCTGTCAGGCAAATCAAAATATGATAGACATGTTTGAACGTGACAAAATATTTATAGCTCCCGATCTTGACATCAATATGCTGTTAGAATCAGGGTTAAGCGATGAAGAGATAGAGGAAAAGCTAAATGCCAAGGCGGAAGATAATCCCAAAAATGCAGTATTCGCTGCGGTTGATTTCAAGCCTGAATTTATTGAGATGCTACACAATGACCAAAACACACTTGAAAAGCTGCGTGCGGCATGGGCGGATATAACGGATGAGGATGATTCCAAATTTGCGAAATTTGAAGAATTACTTAAACATGAGTTTTTCAAGACAGAACGCAATCCTGAGCAAAAATTAGTTGTGTTTTCAGAATCAGTTGATACGGTTGAGTACTTAGCTCGCCGTATCAATCGCAAGGATGTATTGGTTATTTCTGCTGATAATCGTAGCAAACAATTCAAGACGATCCGTGAGAATTTCGATGCAAACTACAAGGTAAAAATGAATGACTATAATATCATCCTTACCACAGATGTATTAGCAGAAGGTGTTAACTTGCATCGCGCTAATGTGATTGTGAATTACGATACCCCTTGGAACAGCACACGCTTGATGCAACGCATAGGTCGTGTAAACCGTATTGGTTCTGCATCTAAACACATTTATAATTATGTGTTCTATCCCTCGCGTGAAGGAAATCGTGAAATCAACCTCAACCAGATTGCATTGAGCAAGATTCAAACTTTCCATTCTACATTTGGAGAAGACAACCAGATTTACTCACAAGAAGAAATCCTTGACCGTGACCTTAGCAAACTCTTTGATGAAGGCATGAAACAACAGAAAGAGGAATGCAACCAAGAACTTCCTTATTATGAAGAACTGCGTGAACTTTATCAAACTAACCGTAGAGAGTACAACCGTATAGCCAAACTTTCTTTACGTAGTCGTACAGGGCGTGAAGCAAAGAATATTGATGGAGTTACACTATCAAATGACACACTTGTATTTCTCAAGACTAATTTCCGCAAAGTGTTCTTCTTGGTATCCGAAACTCCTGAGGAGTTATCTGTACTCGATGCACTCAAATACTTCAAGGCTCCAAAGGAAGAATCATCTGTAGATCGTATAGAACTACACCACAAGCATGTTAATATGGCTTTAAAAAAGTTTCGTCAAATGCAAGACGATGAGATGCGCTCGCAAGAAACAGCCCATGATGAACAAACTGCAATGGGCGCACAGGTAAATATGGCAGTTAACTTATTGAATAATTTTATGCGAGAAATTGACGACAATGACTTATTTATAAAAGTAGCTCAACTAAAAACTTTAGCTGAACGTGGCGTCATCACATACATTGCCAAGCGTTTGCAACGAATTCAAAGGGATTTACGCCGTGTGGGTGGAAAAGCACGTATGACTCATGATGAAGCTCTTTCTGAAATCGTTGAAATGGCTAAAAAATATGCACCATACTATACTGCTCAAGAATCATTATTGAATGAACAGGAAACTGAAGC
>JADIMG010000089.1 GCA_017694875.1 Candidatus Gallipaludibacter merdavium | reverse complement strand
GTACAAATAGAGACAAAGTTTGGATTCGGGGTAGAAGAAGGCCAGCCGACAGCTTTGAACAGCCAACCAAATCATATCCGTCGTGCTGTAGAAGGATCATTGCGTCGTTTGCGTACAGACCATATCGACCTACTTTACCAGCATCGCGTAGATCCTGATGTGCCCATGGAAGATGTGGCTGGTGTAGTAAAAGACCTGATGAAAGAAGGCAAAGTATTACACTGGGGATTATCCGAAGCTAGTGCCCGCTCCATACGTCGAGCGCATGCCATATGTCCACTTTCAGCCGTACAGAGCGAATATGCCATTTGGTGGCGAGAACCAGAAACGAAGATATTCCCTACGCTTCAGGAATTAGGTATCGGCTTTGTCCCATATTGTCCATTAGGTCGAGCATTTCTCACAGGTAGCATTAACGAAAACAGTCGTTTTTACAAGGGAGACCGACGATATAATCTACCACAATTCCAACCTGAAGCATTAAAACATAATATGCCGTTGGTCTATCTCATTGAAGAATGGGCACAACGTAAAGGAGTCACTCCTGCACAATTTGCCTTGATATGGCTGCTCTCGCGTAAATCCTGGATAGTTCCTATACCTGGAACAACCAATGCTAATCACCTGGATGACTTCCTCGGCGCAGCTTCAGTGCGACTAACTCCTTATGAAATGGAAGAGTTCGACACTGCCTACAAGAAGATAGACCTGATGGGACACCGTGCCGACCCGTTCACAGAGAGTCAGATAGACAAATAAAAACACAATAACATTAAGCAATAATGAATATGGAAACCCGTCTTACTTATGACATGTATGTTCCTACCCGCGTAATATTCGGGGCAGGAATGCTGAACAAACTGAGTAAACAATCAATGCCTGGCAAACGCGCCCTCATCGTTATCTCCAACGGAAAATCGACACGTGCCAACGGCTATCTCTCGCGCACAGAAGAACAATTGCATAAAGCAGGTGTAGAGACCTTCCTGTTCGACGGCGTAATGCCAAATCCTACCGTTGGTAATGTAAATGCCGGAGCAAAAGTTGCCCGTGAAAACGGCTGCGACTTCCTTGTGGCACTAGGTGGCGGCAGCGTGATGGATTGCAGCAAAGGCATTGCAGTAATGGCAACAAATGATGGTGAACTTTGGGACTATGTACCTATCGGTTCGGGCAAAGGACAGCCAATTGCCAACGCACCGTTACCTATCATCGCCATTACCACAACGGCAGGAACTGGTTCAGAAACAGACAATTCAGGTGTAATCACCAAAGAAGACACATTCGAGAAAGCATTTGTTGGCGACGCATCTTTATTTCCCATCTTCTCCATTGTCGACCCTGAACTGATGACAAGTGTACCACCTACCTTTACGGCATATCAAGGCTTTGACGCATTATTCCATAGTACAGAGGGATACATTGCCAATGGTGCGAACCTGATGAGCGACATGTATGCCCTAACTGCCATTGAGAATTTGGCAAAATACCTACCGCGCGCCGTGAAAGACGGTAAAGATATGGAAGCCCGCACCCATGTAGCGTGGGGAAATACCCTATCTGGCGTAGTAATGTGCCTCACACTTATCACCAGCGAACACGCATTGGAACATGCACTTTCCGCCTATCACCCGGCACTACCTCACGGTGCAGGACTGATTATGGTCAGCAAGGCATACTATAAATATTTCATTGAGAACCACGCTTGTGATGACCGTTTCATCCGAATGGCACAAGTAATGGGAATGCCTGAAGCAACAAAGCCCGAAGATTTTCTTACCGCTCTTACCCATTTGCAAGAAGCCTGCGGCGTAGCAGATTTGAAGATGTCTGACTATGGTATTAGCCCTAACGAATTTGAGACACTGATGCACAACACACGCGAAGTAATGGGCGTGATGTTTACCAGCGACCGTGTACAAATGACGGACGAAGATATTGTAAACGTCTATAAAGAATCCTATAAATAGTAGACTCTTCATCAAAAACTTTACGGACAGTATTTGCCAGCGATAGCGGGTACTGTCCTTTTTTATTGACTCATTATCAGTGAAATTGGTATAAATACAAAAGATTTGTCTACCCATCATCGATTTGTTTCGCTGTACTTTTGCAACATAGAACATCCTCACAAAGTAAAGACAGAAAGTTGTTGTACCTCATTGCGGTTCATTTCTGTCGTTGGCCTTGCCACGCATGCAATCCATTCTTCCAGCAATGGTAAAACAAAACTATATGCAACCGATAGACTGGCAAGGTAATCTGTTGCACCTTTATTTTGACCTGGCAGGCAACCCAACCATAGAAGTCTTGCGTTCGCTACTCAGCATCACAACGCCCAACCATATCCTCTACGGTTCGGACTATCCCTACCTGCCAGATGATGCGCTGAAAGTCAACCTGCAAAAACTGAAACAGACAACCGCTTCCGACAAAGAACTTGCCAAATATGCCGACTTGATTTTCTGGAAAAATGCTGAAAGTCTGTTTGTCAAGAGTGAAGTTTCTGACAGTATTCCGACGGAGTGATACCTTCCTGTTTCTTGAACATACGACTAAAATGCTGTGAATATTCAAAACCCAGACTGTCAGATACTTGAGAAATGGTTTTTCCTGCTGCCAGTTCGTTTTTTGCCAATTGCATGACAAACTGACGGATATGATTACTTGCTGTTTCGCCTATGGTTTTCTTTATAACATCACCAAAATAATTGGGCGACAGGCACAATTTATCAGCACAATACTGCACAGTAGGCAAACCGAAGGTAAACTGCATATTTTTCTCAAAATAATCACGAAGCAAGCGCTCAAAACGAACAAGGATATCAGAATTTTCAATTTTACGGGTCAGAAACTGACGATTGTAGAAGCGTTGGCAGAAATTGAGCATCAATTCGATATATCCTACGAGAATAGTATTCTGAACCCCATCTGATTCCTTACTTAGTTCGTCCTGTATCTGGCGCATAAGAGAGACCAATATGTTATGCTCCTCATCCGTCATGTGCAAAGCTTCATTGACACGATAATCAAAAAAAGAATATTCCTTGATGCGCTTTTCGAGTGGGAAACCATGCAACAAATCCGGATGAAAAAGCAACGCCCAACCAGTAATAGACACCAACTCGCCATTGTCTTCCTTTCCTCCCACCTGTCCAGGTGCCACGCACAACAATGTACCTTTGTTATAATCATACTTGCCACAACCATAATCCAAATCTACATCAGCATCGTCCCTGAGAAAAAGTGCGTATACACTATAATTATTCAAACTATGACGTATAGGTGACACTTCAGCATAATCCACCACGCATACCAATGGATGTTTCGCAGAGCAGTCTAAATAACTTCCATAATCATTGACATTTCTTACTTTCAGTATTTTACTCATATTCTTTCCTATTATGCCTATACAAAGATAAAGTATTTAACCGACAATGTTTTACGCAGACCACAAATTCAGTAAAAATGGTACAGTTTTCCAACTTACAGTTACAGTCTTCCTGCATCATCCTATGTAATTTTGCAGCAGATAAAAACAGAAAATCTATCGTTGGACAAGAGTTTATACTCTTTTTATTTTAGAAATATGAGAAAAGTAATAGGAATAATTGCTCTCGTGCTGGCAGGGAGTTTATCCACGATGGCACAGACAACAAACAATAGTATGAACAGAATAGAAACATGTAAACAGAACTACTACAAATTGTTCGGTAATGAAGCACTGACAGGACAGGGAACAGATTCTGAGATGATGGACATTCTACAGAAATTTATCTTCGGAGAAGTGTTTCAAACAGGCAATCTAACCTTAAAACAACGTGAGATGATTACCTGCATTACTCTTGCCACCATGCAAACATTCCCACAATTGAAAGCACATGCAGGAGCAGCACTAAATGTAGGAGTAAGTCCTGAAGAACTACGTGAAATAATGTATCTTACCGCTCCTTTCATCGGTTTTCCAAAAATGCTGAACGCTGTAGCTACAATTAACGAAGTATTTAAAGAACGGGGTATCTCCTTGCCTTTGGAAAAACAAGGTATGGTGACAGAAGAAACACGTCATGAAACAGGAAAAGCCATTCAAGACAAGCTCTACCCTGGCGGTATCGCTTCGGTAATGGAAGGATTACCTGACAACATGGGCAATGAAGTAGAACATTTTCTTACGGATTATTTCTTTGGCGAAATATATAGCCGTGGCGCCATAGATTTACCGACACGTGAATTATTGGGCTATTGTGTGTTGGCAACATTGGAGGCAGAAAGTCAGCTTCATTCACACTATCACGGCAATATCAATGTGGGCAACACGCCAGAAACACTGACTGCCGCTATCATTCAATGTTTACCCTATATAGGTTTTCCTGCTGCCATAAAGGCATTATCTATTATTAAACAAGAATATACCCAAACTATTAGTACTAAAAATAATTTTGTGCGCCTCTCAAAAATCACCATTGACCCAACTCAACTGGATGCATACAATGCATTCTTGAAAGAGGAAATCGAAGCCTCCATGCAGTTAGAACCAGGTGTATTGACACTCTACGCCACCGCTGAAAAAGACATGCCACACAAAATAACCATACTGGAAATCTATGCCGACCATTCTTCCTATGAAAGTCATTTGAAAACGCCACATTTCCTAAAATACAAACAAGGTACGCTTTCGATGGTAAAAGAACTGGAATTAGTAGATGTACAACCACTGATACCAGGATTAAAAATCAAATGACATATTATTGATGAACAAAATTATAATGACATTGGCAGCTATAAAATGAAGAGATACAATTAATTTGCTTTTATCATTTCATGCCACGTGCTTTTTTGATAGCTTCATAAGCCTCATTGATTTGACGGAATTTTTCTGTGGCCGATTGCTTAGCTTCTTCTCCGGCAGAAGCAACCTTGTCGGGGTGATATTTCATAGCCATTTTACGATAAGCCTTCTTGACTTCATCGTCAGACACATCGGGTGTAATCTGCAAAGCCTTGTACATCCAATCGGCATCCTGCTGTTTGTTATACAATGCACAAAGAGCATCAAAATCAGCGGTTGACAAACGGAAAATATTGGCAATGCGGTTGATGACCGCCATTTCGGCAGAGCTGAATCCTCCATCAGCATAAGCAATATCCAACAACAGATGAACCAATTCCAGTTTGGTACTGTAATTCATATATTGCCCTATCTGCATAGCCATTTCCGTTTCGTTGATAGGTTGTTCGAGCAATTTCTTGAGAATCTGCAAAGCTTCCAAAGCATCAGACTCTGTATAATTGCGAAGCAAAAAACGCTTTACAACATCCAACTCCGAACGTTTTACATTGCCATCGGCCTTCATTACACAAGCAATCAAGACCAAAAGACTCACCTTGAAATCGCCTTCAGCTGTATGATGGCGATGGGTTGATGCATATTCCTCTTGTTGCTTACCAGAAAAGGCTGAACCAATGAAAAAACCAATTACAGCACCCACAGGACCTCCCAAAACGAAGCCCAAACCTGCACCTACCAATTTAGAAACAAAGCCCATAAGTAAATTTTAAAATAGAAATAATATGTACAAAGATAGTATAAGGTAAATTTAAAGACAAAATAAATATCATATATATCTATCAAATATTTATCAACCACTCCCAAATAGGTACTACCTGAATAGTATATCCTTCTTCTTGAATCATTTCCTGTTCATGGTCAGTTATCAGAAACAAATTATTACATTTCGTCACTTTAGCAGCAGCAATACATCCATTTATTTCACGCTTTCTTGTTTTAGGATTTGATATATCATAACTTACCTGATAAACAGCTAGAGTTAAGTTTCCATTGCAAACTACAAAATCAGCTTCTGCACTTCTGGTTTGGAAATAGTATATATCATGGTCAGTCGTTACTTTTCTACGCAAGAGCTCCAGATAAACAACAGTTTCTAAACGCCAACCAAGATTATCTCCAGAAAAAGCGTTTTCGCGTTTATCCATAAAGGATACATCAATAGCATAGGATTTTTCAGACACAGTTCTTTCTCTGCTTTTAGTAGAATATTTATTAATAGTAGAAAGCAGATAAGTTTGATTCAAATATAAAAGATAATTGGATATTGTACGTTCGCTTTTTATTCCTATAGTTCGTTGAAGAGTATCTTTCACTATAAGTGTTGGTGTTTCATTCAATATATGATGAGCAAGCCGCTTCAAAGCATCCATATTACGTATATTATAACGCTTTTGGATGTCCTGAGCCAGTATATTATCTATTAATGTACTAATATATTCCTTAGGATTTTCAATGCCAGAAATCAATTCAGGAAAACCACCTTGGTGGAAATAGTCATCATATGCTGCAGAAAGTAATCCTTTATTTTTTGTAGTTAATCTCTTATAATCCAGATTTTTGTAAATACACCAATCTCTAAAAGAAAACGGGAAGAGTTCAATTTTATGATAACGCCCAGTAAGATGGGAAGACAATTCAGTACTCAAAAGTTTGGCATTACTACCCGTAATCAACAAATGAATCTTTTGACGTAACAAGCGATTTACAAACAAAGGCCATCCATCTATATTTTGAATTTCATCCAAAAATAAATAATCAAACTCACCATATATTTTGTACAACGATTGAAGTACGTTATCCAAATCAGATGTTTTCAAAGTCATCAAGCGCTCATCATCAAAGTTTGCATAAGCAAAATTGACACCTGCTTTTCTAAGGGCATTAAAACAAAGAGTCGATTTACCACTTCTCCGAACACCTATAACCACTTGAGCTAATTTACTTTTTAGATTAATCAAATCTTCTTCTGACCGATGTATTAATACATCAGTATCTAAAATTTGAAGTTCATCTTGTTGTTCAAGCAATACTTTTTCAATTTCTATAAGTGTCATGTGCAAAAAAAATAATCAAAACCAATAATGCAAATATACAACTATTTTTGATATAATACGGATAAATGACAAAAAATACACATTTCTAATACGGATAAATGACACGTTTTATAGTTTTCTAATACTGATAAATTGCATGTTTTGTATATTCCTAATACGGATAAATGACATATTTGAGTATAGAATAGAAGGATATAATCCTATTATACAATCTGATAGGTGAGTTTGAAAGTTGATGTAAAAAATAAAAAAGTAGGATAAATCACGCTTATGGATCCCGCATCAAGTGCGGGATGACAAAGTCATTTACGCCAATAAACTAAAAAAACTCACTTTCAGGGCTTTGCATCTTACGTATTCAGACATACTTTAGAGGTGCAGTTCAAATGAATTATTTAGATACAGCCTCTAAGAAATTAAAAAACTGAAGTAAATAGAATTAGAACGACATTCTAACAATATTCTATTTCACTTCGAAATCTATTCTAAATTCAGGAACGGCTATTTCAATCATTTCATCTGCATTCGTTATGTGGTGGCACGACTGGTAGTAACCAAAACGAGGTGTGAATGAAACATAGTAAGAACCTTTTTCCAATGCAACAGCATCAATATATTCATCCGGGAAAAGAAAACCTGAATTCATTACCTGGTTAGGTGCCATGTGGTAACATGCAGGCGCATCATCTGTAGCAACAATGAAAGGGCTAGCTACAACCTCATTATTATCTGCATTGTAAATCACACAAAATCCTTCCTGATGAATAGGATTGGAATAAAAATCAGCCATATAGACTGTATCAGAAGAAAGGTTTTCACGCGTATAGGAGATTTTAATCTTTTCACCCTGATTGAAAACTGTGGCCATTTCGCCTCCTTCAGTTGTAAGATAAAAAGTAAAAAGAATATTATCCTTTTCAAAAGTACGCAAGACAGGATAACGGTCAGTAATGCGCGGTTCACATGCCCACAATAAAGGCAAGAATAACACTGTCAAAAAGAACTTTTTCATAATAAAGAAATTAAGGTTAGTGATTAAGTATATTGTCAATAAAAAGGCCTCAAAAACTATTCCAAAGGGCTGATATTATCCTTAATCAGACGAACTATCTGTTCACGGATATGAGAACTAAAAATGTAATATTTTCCGTTTTTGAGCCAGATGATAAACATTTGCTGACGATGAGTAACATACATTTTCAGACTGCCCAAACGGTCGTGGCGAAATGATCCGAAATAGCCCATAAAACCACCACATCCACATGTACGAATCATATTGCTTGTAAACTTCGGGTCAGTTATTAATTCCACTTCTGCAATTTCTGACAAAGGAATTATTAGATTTGGAATAGCGCGTATAAGTTTGATTTGACGGGTATCTACAATAAGTTTCAGAGGAACAAAAAGCAGAATTCCTATAATAATCAATAGAATTAAAGCAATAACATACATGTTCGACATTTCCCAACCATACTTCATTATCAGATAAACAGGAAAACATAGACAAAAAGCCAGTAACACAATGGTAATAATCCAAACAACAGTGTCCCAATGAAAGAAAAAGGAACTTTCTATGACTGAATTTTTAGAGTTGGTGTTTTTCATATATTTCTTAGTTTGGCTTAAGATAGAAAATAGCCTATAATTTATTACAACATTTTAATCATCTGTTTTTATTCATGCGCCATAACATACAAATAGATAATCACATATCCCCCAAGAATTCAAAAAATCATTATCAAACATTTAATACATTGTCACAATAAAAAAACACATCATAAATCTATACAAATACCAATACATATACAGCTATGTAAGAAAGCAACAATAAAAAGAATCCTTATACAAAATAATATTTGGTTTTCCAGCGTACCACAAAGAAAAATTACACTTAAAATAACAATTACACACATAATATTCAAGAATAACCCGCCAACTATATCATTGTTTAATCAAATTATATTTGTATATTTGTCACATAAATAAAAAATACTATCTAATAGCATATTTACCTTAAGTCTCACCTATCATGAGAATAAGTTCAAGATATACTAAAAACAACCTATTATAGATTATTAAAAAATAGACTATCCATGGAAACCAATTTCAAAGAATATATTAAGCATAGACTGAAAGACATACAACATATTTCAGACCCAGAAATAAAGTTAGTTCTTGCAGCAGATACCTACAATCTTTCCGGTAGGTATAAATTGCTTTATATTTACGAAAGGCAATTTGTAATTTATGACTGTTCGATAAATTCTGTTTTTGAACCTGCTAAAGTCTCTATTCTCACAACAGGACAATCAATTAAACATAAGCTTAGTACAATTCTAAAAGATTCTGAAGTTAATCAACAAGAGCGTAACTCATTATTCGCATTTAATGAGATATCTCATCATTGGGTGTTTGACGCATATTTCAACACATATTGCAATCTAGGCTCAATCATAAATTTACTATCAAGGGAATTTAAAAAAACAGGCATTGACAATAAAGACGAATTAATTGTTGCTAAGAATATCTTTTCAAAAGATATAGCTCTCAAATATGTTATTCAATCAATAACATCAAAAGTATATTTCCTTGAAAGAGAAGAAAACAACACTAATCTCGATAAACGTATAGATATTAAAGAGGAGCTAAGAATTTCAAAAGTTGGTATATTAGCCCCTATGAATACATTAATGAATTTACGATACAATGAAATAATATATGTGCCACTAGAAACAGAATCATTGGAATCAACATTTTTTGGAAAAACTAAGTGGAAAGACATTCTAAAAGATTTTTCTACCAAATCAAAAAATGATGTGCTAATCAATGACACACCCTGTAAAACTGTTCGTTTACAACCATATATTGACGCATACGGAAATGTATTCATTTCAGTATACTCCATTAATGACAATAAATACCACAATTGCATAATAGCAGGACCCGGAACAGAGTTTGTTAATACAACACATAAGCATTTAAAAAAACAACATTATTAATATATGCCAAAATAGTCTTAAAAAAATACAAATACACTCCCTACAAACCATAGAAAAGAAAAACCAAATAATAAAACAGATTGTTACATCATAGATACTAACGTATTCATAGATAGTCCTCAAATTATAAAAAAAATCGATTGTAATTGTCCAATTATATTATCAGGAACAGTGATAGACGAATTGGACAACAAAAAAAAAGATTTTGACACACCAAATAAAAAGGACCAAAAGAAAAAACGCAATGTAGAAATGGCATTACAATTTCTAAACAAGGAAGCAAAAAAAACTCATAAAATTATTTTTGAAGAACCCGATACAAGCCTACTACCTACAGGAATGAACAAACATAAAGGAGACAACAAAATTCTATCTATAGCCATTAAGTATAAAAAAACAAAGAACATTAAAGAAAGTATGAATCCTATAGTGTTGACATCTGATAATGGATTCCAACTGCAATGTCAACGTTGTAATATAAATACAATATCATTAAATGATTTACTCACAAACAAATACTAGCAGTAAGAAGCGATGGAAACTCTTAATAATATTTTTCATAACATGAAATTGACAGATATTGAATCTGCAATAACAAACCAAATAAACGAGCTTGAAATAGGATATTATGATGCAAAACTTGCGGTTATGCTTTATATCTTAATAAAGAATGGTATAGAAAAGTTTGATATGATAATAACAGATGCTTTTCCTGATGCGTTAAAAAAAGATTTTCAAAAGATGCAAGAAGAATATTCAAAAAAAATATTATCATATAAAAGTTATCTTAACGAGAACAAAAAAATAATAAACGCCATTGAAAAGGTAAATACTGACTTTTCAAATATTGAAGAAAAAATAAAAGTTTTACTTTCAGAATTTGACAATCTAACTAGATTAAAAGTTGAAGAAAGAGAAGGGAATTCGATTGCAGAACTTTATCATCAAAAATAATATGACTATTAAAATATTTGATATATGTAGAAAAGGAACACATGTTCTCGGACCTGGTAATAGATACATTATATGGGTTCAAGGATGTAAACAATACTGTCCATACTGTATAACTCCCGAAAGTTGGGCATTAGACAAAGGTATAGATTTAGAAAGTGAAGATATTGCAGCAGATATTGTTTTAACTAAAGGAATTGATGGTATAACAATTAGCGGAGGAGAACCATTCCTACAAGCAGAAGCACTTGCATCTCTTCTTAAAAAAGTAAAACTTCATCGCCCAGAAATAACTGTGATAATATATACCGGATATAGCTATTCTGAATTAAAGACAATAAAAGGAGCTAAAGATCTAATAGAATCGAGTGATATAATCATTGATGGGAAATATATTGATTCACTAAATGACAATAAGGGAATAAAAGGATCAATAAATCAGAAAATTATATCTATTAGTAATAGATTGGATGCGTATATTCCAGAAATGGAATCAGGAATTAGAAAACAACAATATATCGTAAACTCTGATGGAACATATTCATCAATCGGAGTACCATTAAAAAATCAAAACCATTAATATAAACTGAATATGAGTAGAGATATCAAAGGAACATCACTAAATGAACTCAACGATGGATTAGAACGGGCTATTAAACGTGCAAAAAACCAATTAAACGAGTCAATAGCAAAATCACAAGAAGAAGCAATAAAGAAAGCCATTCAAGAATCATCTGAAAAAACACGTCGGATGGGAGAAGAACTTAATACTCGAGTCAGTAAAGTTAGCCAAGATTTAGGAAATCGTATTGAAAAAGTACAACGTCAGTTAGGAGCAAAAATAGACCAACAATCAAAAGAAATCTCACTACAACTGGAAGAGATGGACAGACAACATTCTTTAAATCTATTAAATCTATCTGACACAGTTAATAATGCCATAGAGAAACAAAATAAACATATCATAACTGAGGTGAATCGTTTAGACAAAAACATAAATATTCTTTCCAATGGATTACAATCTATTGCAAATGACATAACAATTCTCACAAAAGAGGTCGACAATAGATTCAATCAACAAGAAGAAGCAATAACCAGACTAAAAAACAGCTTACAAAGTCTGCTAGAAAAACAAAATAATAACACAAACAATAAACTACTTGCAGCAGGTGCAGCATTAGCATTATTAGAATCTGTAAGAGAAAGAACAAATGTTTCCAAATTCGCACCTCGTGAAATATTAGACAGAATTGCTTTGAAAGAAAAACGATTAAGATCCATTGGAAACAATCCAGATTCATGCACCATATCTGATGCAAATGATTTGATAGATGAAATAATCGTCATGGAAAACGAAGCGATACGCCGTCGCTGCGAATGGGAACCTAAACATAATGCTACATTATCTGCTGCAATTGCTGTTTTAAAACTTTTAGAACAAGCAGAAAACATAAAAGTTCCTTCTCTATATGAAGAAGGAACAGAAGAAGAACTAAAAGCAGATTATTGGACTCACGGGGCATATAAACAAACTATTGATGAAATAAAAAAATTAAAAATAGAGATCGATAATATGCCACCCGATTTAATGCGCCTTAAAGAAATACAAGATAAAGTTGCCAGTCTGCAACAAATGGCAGAAAAACTAATTATTGAAGCATCCGAACTTGGCACTTTAAGCGAACAACGGGTTATTATTTCAAATGATATACTTAACGCAATGATACGACAAGGCTGGGAACTTAAGGAAGAACCTGATTTTTTGGGTGGAATAGAAGAAAGCGACTGGCGAGAAGGAACTTTTGCTATTCTTAGAAAACCAGGTACTGGGGAAGAAATATCAATTCTCATTCTCCCAGAAGAAAAAAATGGCAAAAAAGGAAATCAGATAATTTTTCATCGAAATGATGAGCTAAATGAGTCGGCAGGAGCATTTCAAAGTCGTATGGAAGAAATAAAGCGAGAGATAGAAAAAAGCGGTTATAAACTTGGAGAACTACGTGAGCCACGACATGGAGATGGAAAAGTTGAACAACTTCGTCGGGCTGCTGATATGCGTCAAAAAGGAGCAGCTAAGAAGTTACAACAAACCCTATCAGTTCATTAATTATGACAACATCACGAATTAAAGCATTAAATATAGACAAGCGAGAATTATTTACCGCCATATATGGAATAAATAGTTCAAGTGAGGTATATATAACTGAAGATTTGCGTATTTATAACATACGAGAAATATTATACCTCTATCTCAAAGAGGAAGGTTATATTCCTATTTTTTATGACGATAGCGCTTTTGCATATGAAGAAGAGCCTTTGCTAAAATTTTTTTCGTTCACATCTCGCAATACCAGGCAATCAGATCAAGGAAGAAAGCATGATTTTTTCAAGGGGAAAGGACCTATGAACAAAAGCCGAAACGTAAATTCCATTGAGAGTCAGACAATCAGTGATATAAACAACTCGCATCATGATTCAATTGTTGTGGAATCATTCGGAAATCAGCGAAAATTTATTGTACATCAAGATGAAGGATTTCTAAAAAATGTATTTGGTTATGTAAAGAATAATCCTAAATCGAAGTTAGCTATTATTTTTGTAAACCCAACAACATTTACTTTAGATGAAAACCAACGTAAGTATTTTTTAAATCGTTGGACAGAATTAAGCACTAATTTCAAAAGAAACAAACTAACCATACGTATCATTGTACTTTATGACTATATGTCGCCAAAACTTTTTGCAGAAAGTTTTGAACATGCGAGCAATGAATTATTTCTTCTTTCTCCATTTAAAGATTTAATAATGCTTGATATTGGAGGAGAAGAGGATGCGAAAATAAGCCAATACAGAAGTCAACAAGGTAAATCGGTATTTTTTCTTGGGGGGCCAGAACGGGACGAAATAGCAAATATGTTAAACAGAAGAAGATTATTTTCACAAGACGGATTACCACACTTGTTCGGTAATGTAACATTGGAAAAAATTATACTACGACTTTGGCAAGGTACAACTAGCGAGAACAAAGGAAAGAAACTATCATTAATAAGCGAATATTTAGAAGAATCCAAACTTGATTCAATAATTGAAAAAATGGATACTGTAAAAGCAATAGATAGACTCAATGCATTAGAAGGAATTGACAACATACGCGAACAATTTAAAAACTATCGTCATGCCTTAGCAGAACACCAAAAGGGTAAAGGGAACGGAAGATTCAGACCACATATGGCATTAATGGGAAGTCCAGGAACAGGGAAAAGTACTGTCGCAAGATTATTTGGAGAAATATTACAAGAAGACGGACTTCTTCCAAAAGGTCATTTTATGAAAGTATCTACTGATGAACTCATAGGTCAATATGTAGGAGAAACCAAACCTAAAACACGCGCAGTATGCGAACGTGCAAGAGGAGGCGTACTATTTATTGATGAAGCATACGGGCTCATGTCTGGCTCAAATAATCATGAGACAGTAGATTACGGGAAAGAAGCTATTGAAGTTCTAATACAATTTATGGAAGACCATGATGATTCCTTGGTTATATTTGCCGGTTATACAGACGAAATAATGGACTTGATAAACAATGGTAATCAAGGATTCCGACGTCGATTTAATGATAAACTTGGTTTTTTTACATTCAAAGATTATTCCCCAGAAGTGCTATACAACATAGCACTGAGTATGATTAAGATACCTACTACTGACGCATTTAAAATAGCACTCCGCAACATAATCCGTTATAAATGGGCTTATAAAAACAAAAAATTCGGCAATGTTGGAGATATGGAAAATCTTGTTAGTCTAATAACAAGTCATTATAATACGTTAGGAACATCAGAACCCATTGATATAGTACATCTTCCAAATGATTTGCGTAAACTCATTGATGATTCGGTTTTAGATGTCAATGAACTGATGAATGAATTTAATAATGTAATAGGTCAAGAAAGTGTAAAAGAACTTGCGAGGACACTCTTCAACAAAATAGTAGCTGACAGAAAAAAGCTAAAAATAATAGATGATTATAAACCTAAAATTCCAAAACTCAACTTTTTGTTTATAGGAAATCCAGGAACCGGTAAAACAACGATTGCCAGAATCTTTGGTCGTTTACTTTGTAAATTAGGAATATTTCCTGATAGTACAGGAGAAATACTTACGGAGATTTCAGGGTCAATTTTGCTACAATACACACCAAAAGACATAAAAGAGCTTTTTGAGAACAATATTGGGAAAGTAGTTTTTATAGATGAAGCCTATAGCTTGCGAGGAAATGAAAGGGTAATAGCAGACATTGTCGGTAACTTAGAGCTCGAGGAGTTCAAGAACAAATTATCTGTTATAATGGCTGGTTACCCTGATGAAATGCATCAATTGTATAGTATCAATAAAGGATTAAAAAGAAGGTTCGTGGAAATAACCTTTAACGATTACACTAACGAGGAACTATATGAGATTTTACAACGTATGGTATCATCAAGCAACGATACAATAATGGATGCTGATGAATGTAGAGATGTTGCACTCCAATATTTTCAATCATTTACTCGTGATCGAGAATTTGGTAATGGAGGTGTTGTTGAAAATTTAATGGAAACATTAATTCAAAATCGTGATTTACGTTACCTTAATGCAACTCCCGAACAACAGAAGAACATGGATTTGGCAAAAAAAATCCTACCATGCGATTTCCCAATAACTAAAGATCATGTACTTCAACATCTGGCTTCTGCAAAAGCATCATTTTCTTCAGACAAGACATTCACAGGCATATTAGATTGTTCACATGAAGATGAATCCAAATCTGTGAATATAGGAGATGATATATATACGTCGGTAGGATTGATTGAAAGCGAAAACACTTGTGGAACAGCATTTATTATCTCTATCAAAAACCGATATATCATGACAGCAAGTCACGTTGTTGAAGGATTTGGAGAGTTTCATTTTACACTCAATTACAAAAATTCTATCAAAAGAACTACTGCCAGATTATTATGGAACAATCCTGAAATAGATTTTGCAATTCTTCAAGTAGAATCACTTCCTCCAGATGCCAAATATTTCATTATAGATATTGATACCCCACGCAGTCCTGCTACTAAAATCAGTATAATAGCATTTCCATTAGGGAAACAAGTATCAAATATGGCAGGACTAACCAGTGGAGCTATTTACAATTCAGAAAGAGGATTAGAAGTTAGAAATGAAAATGGTAGCATTCGTTGTTTTGACGCTATACGTACCGAAGCACAAGCTACCCATGGATCATCTGGAGGACCAGTAATTTTGGCTGAATCTATGCGAGTTATAGGAGTTCTTCATGGTGGAATAAATGAACATGGATTCTATCTAAATATTGCATCTGACATATTGCAGCTCTTTAATCAAAATACTTTAAACATTAAGATGAATAATAATGACAACTAAAACTATTATACAATGTCGAGTCTGTGGAGAAGCTTTGACTGATAATGTCTGCCACAACTGTGGATACGTACGGATTATATTCCCAGATGTAATACCACAATCTATTTCCAAAATGGAAGAAGAGAGAATTAAAATAATTAAAGAACGATTGAAAGCAGAAAGAGAAATCAAAATAAAATATGAGAGCGAGATAGAATCCAACAAAATTAAAATAGAAAATCTAATTCAACAACTTAACAAAAGCAAAGAACAAATTAGTGATTTAAATTCTCGAAATGAAGATTTATCCACTCAAATATTTGTATATCAAAAAAAAATAACCGAACTAATTAAAGACAACGAAGAAAAAATTTTAAACAATAATAGGATACTAAATGAGCATATAGTCAAAATCAAAGAACTACAAGGTAAATATGATAAAGAAAAATTCATATCCGATGATTTACGTTTAACCAATGAGAAATTGAAACAGCGTATAAACTTGCTATCCAATATACCAGAAAATTCGCTTAAAGGCGTAATAATCATAGAAGACATGAGTATGCGCACAAATAATCGTTCATATCTTGCAGCATTACCAATATATGATGGTATAAATACTTATGGTTCCGATCCAGACAAGGATTTACACCACCAAATAAAATTAAAAGTAAGAGGATATAAATTCCTACCTGTACATTTCAGTATTCAAACATCAACTAAAGGTTTTATATTACAAATAAACAAAAAAGTAAATTTCTATCAAAACGGAGGAGTTATAAAATCAGCAATATATGCAAGACAATCAGATAATTTTATATCTGATGATAATAAAGTAAGAATCAATATATCTCCATTTATATAATTAAGAACTTTATTCAAGAAAAACTAATACAAACAAAAAACAAACAATTATGAATTACAATTTAGCTTGGGGAAGTAATCATCCTGGTTTACTAGTTTACCTTGTAGATCTTTCAGGGTCAATGAAATGGGATGAAAAAAACAAACGTGTAAGTAATATTATATGGAATGTTCTCGACTATTTAACTGCTGGATGCCAAGATATGGGCGAATACAGAGAACGTTTTCATCTCAAAATAATTGGTTATAACCAATACATCACAGAAATATTTTCAGGTGATATTCATCATATACTTGATCACCTCGAAAAAACAGAAGAAACAAAACAATTTATCAATACTAATGAAAAAAAGTCAGAAGGTCTAACCCATATGGCAACTGCCTATGAGGAGGCAGCAGTTATTATCAACAAATGGATAAACGAACAAAATACTAAAGGAATCCCTACTCCAGCCCCTATTGTTATCAATATAACAGATGGTTATCCCGAAGAAAAAAACATTACACCAGAACAGGCACGCGATAAAGCATTAAATGCAGCACAAAACCTAATGAATATTTCTGTTCCAGATGGAAATGTATTATTGTTTAATATTCATATTGAAGGTGTTGAGGGAAAAGAGCCAGAAATAATATTACCATATACACGTCCTACTGACTTCTGCAAAGGATTCCTTTTTGATGCATCAACTGAACTTAATGATGAATTTATTACTCGAGCCACCAGATCAGGTCTTCCTGCTTCGAAAGGAAGTCATTTCATGGCTTCTAACATATCTTTCACAACTTCAAACTCATCTAACAGAGATTTACTGTCTCAATTAATTGTTTTTGGTTCAACAGTATCTGGACTAAATTCACTTAACGGACGAAGAGAAGTACCCATACCATGACAAGCATTCAACATAAATCGTTTTTATTGGGAAAATACAATGAATCTAATGGACGGCAAGATGCACTTGCCGTCAATGATTCATTGAGCATGTATGCCGTTGCTGACGGAGTATCCAATTCTTTTCGTCCAGACATAGTAGCACGTACATTATGTAAAATATTTACAGAGCAAAACTGCGAAATATTTTCACAATGGAGAATATTCTGTCAAGAAACATTGCTACCTAAAGTAAAAGAAACTTGGGAATTAGAGACAAAGTCATATTTAAACACCTTAACAGGAAGGTTGCTACGACATGAAACATATAATTATGAAAAATGGCATATGGGAGCTTCCACTTTTTGCGGTATACATATTGACTTAGATAAACATAGACTATCATATGCTATAATCGGAGACAGCACCTTATTTGTTAATTATCAAGATGGAAAATACGAAGAATATAATTCCATTCCCAAATCAATAAATGAGAATGGAAAAGAAATTACAGAATACTCCAATATAACATCTGCAATTTTATCCAATAATAGCATTTCGGGAGAATGGCTAACGGGAGAATTACCTCTCAACGGGATAAATTTTGTAGCTTTGATGACAGATGGTATGAGTAAGTGGTTTCAAACAAGATGTATTAATGGTGAAACTCCATTTAATATTTTATGGGAAATATCTGATATGGAAGAATTTATAAATCTTGCAACTGAAGCTAGAAACACATATGAAATGGACGATGATTTAGCAGTGATAACCATTAAAATCAATCATCAAGAAAATTATACATCAAAAATACCTACAGAGATTGCAAAAGAAAGAGAGTTTTTTTCTATTTTTCCATACATAAAATGGCCATTTAACCAGACAAAAAGACTTTATATGAATTGGAAATCTTTTATTTTTCCGTACACAAAATGGCGTGCAATAGAAAAAAAACAAAAAATAGAAGAATCAAACAATATAAAAGCAATAAATACAACAGATACAAAAACAACATCCATTATACAATCCGATATTCCTGAAGACAAAGGACTTATGGTATATGATAAAGATCATGCATTATCAAAAAATGAAACTACAGAATCAATAGCTGAATTAGAGGATTCGCTAAAAACAGATAATTCAGAAATAAGACAAGAAAAAACACCATTTCAGGAAATCAATAAATCAATTATATAAAAGCCATATAAATTGAATCAAAAACCTGTCTTTAATAAAAATGGAAAAAGTATCTTATAATTTGACAGAAGTAGAAGAAAGCATGAAAGATATATCATGCATTCTTGACACAAATATACGTAACGCATATACAACAATACCTTTAAGAAGAGGTAGGTTACTACATCCTAGTCCGGGAAGATTTTGCATCGCATTTCCAATGAATCCTATTAGCGGTCACGGGCCGCGTATTTGCTACCGTGTATGGAAAGAAATAATTCCTGATGCATTTGAGCGTTACAAATATATTGGAGAAGAACTTACAAAAACTAAACTAGATTATTTTTCAGGTTTCAGATATATACCTGAAGCACTAAAAATGAAATGTGATGGCAGACGTGTACCTGGAATTATAATGGATTGGATCGACGGTATAAGTTTAGATAAGTTTATGAATGAGAGATGGAGTACACTTACAAACAATGAACGCATTTCCTTTATTCATGATTTTTATTATATGTGCTACCAACTCAGAAAAAACGGTATAGCACATGGAGACTTATCATGTTTAAACATATTAGTAACACCTACAAACCGCATAAGACTGGTGGATTACGATTCTGTATATGTATATAAGATGGGAAAAAAATTCCTTCAAGTAACAGGAGGTGCTAATTGCTTTCAACATCCAGAACGAATAAATTCAGAACATCCACTAATTGCGAGCATTAACGATGATAATTTTTCACAATTTATTATAGCGTTATCTCTTTGGATTGCATATTTTGAACCATCAATAACGCAGAAATATGACGAATCAAATCTACTTTTCCTATCAACCGATTTAAATGGGTTAAACGGAAAAGAACGGCTACATAATTTAAAAAATTCAGTAGGTTGGAAAGTTGCGGAAAAATATCGTTCAAAATTTACGCACATATCCATACTTATGAAATGCCTTGAAAGCATAGAAAAACCAGTTTCAGACGTTCCATCTCTATTTAACTACGTTGATGAAAATACTATTTTATCGGAAAACTTTTATTCGAAATTAAATGTATCAACTATCCATAAAGCAACATATTGCACAGCATGTGGAAAGAAATTTTTTAATGAAGATTTTGAATATTGTACATTTTGCGGCACAAAAAGATACACATATAAAAATATATAAAAGGAATATAATATGGGAAAGAAATGCTCTGTTTGTGGATTTAATAAAAATCCCGAAGAAGCAAACTATTGCGGAAAATGCGGAAGCAATATTGCATATTACGGTTCAAAATGGGAATTATTCGATTCAACATATTGGAAGGTCTTGCCAAATAAAGATTATCAAGAGTATAAAAAACTAAGTAATAAATAGCAAGCAGCAATAATATAATTAGATATATAATAATATTTTATAATAAAATATTTAAACTATGAATTCAATAAAAATAAAATGCAAAGAGTGTGGTTACGAAAATAATCCACCAAAAGCAAGTTATTGTGGAAAGTGTGGTAGTAGATTAAGTTATAGCACCAATATTCTAATAAGTGAGAATGAACTTAATTCATTAAAAAGAGAAAATAAAGAATTACGCCGTGAAATAGAATCCCTATTTTCTTACAAAATAAAGAAATGGTGTAATGAAGATATAATATATGTATTAGCATTTTTTATATTCTTTTTTATTATATTTTCTACTTTATTTTTAATTCCAGAAGAACAAAAGGATTTAGTTATAACAACAAAAAATAGTATGTACGGAATAAAAAGTAAAAATGTTGGATTTTTTTCTCAGAAATTAAAATGCAATTATGATTTAATAGAAGAATATGAAGGATGTTATATTTTGATGAAATCAGGACAATATGGATTAGCAAATTCACATGGAAAAAAGGTGATTGAAACAAAATTTGACTCAATAGCTGTAATAAACAAAAAGGTCATACTTACATATCAAGAAGAAAAAGTAGGATGGGTAAACAGCAAAGGGAAAGAAATTTTACCATGCGAATATTATAGCATAGTATGGGAAAAAGGCATTACACCTGAGCGTTCATTTCATAATATAGGAAGATATATTGGAAACATTATTCAAGCTAAAAAGAACAAAGAAGATGAATGGACATTGTATAATATAAAAGGGAAACAAATAACAAAAAAAACATATACAGCTGCTGTACAAACAGGGGAACCTAATTTGATTAAGGTTAATGATGGAAAAGGATATGGATTGATAAATTCAGAAGGAGAAGAAATACTCGCATGCATGTATGAGGGAATATCATATTTCAATGCAAACAGAGCATGGTGTGAGTATTCTGATTTCACTAACAATATCAATAAACTTCTTTGTATTGATAATCATGGGAAAATGATTTTTCAAATTATAATAGACCCTGATAAAACAATTCCTTGGACATTCAATGAAGACGGCACTATGATAGCAATAAATAATATATTGACTTACTATGATATAAATGGAAACATTATTATTCCTCCAAAATATAAATATATCAAAAACTCAGCAGGTAAATATTATAATCCATCATTTATAAACGGAAAAGCTATTGTATACTATGATGATTATGGATTTGGATACATAGATAAAAAAGGGAATTTTACTCCATCAGCAGATTTAAAATAAACATACTTATTCACTGAAAAAAAACTACTTCAATAGCATAAATGCCCTGTTCCTTCATATCAAAACAAGGAATGGAATATTGTAGGGAGAGTTTTTTCAATTCAGAGCGTTTCCAATTAGACAAAGCAGGAAGGAGAACTATGTTTTTCGGACGGAAAAACTGGAAAATATCATCTGGACGCGTACGGCCTATATTGCCAATGAAGAGATGGTCAATCACGAGAGCTTGCTCGTGTTGCTTACGATACAATACTTCATTGTTTAGCAATACACAGCGCTCATTGTCAAACAGAAATCCATAAAAAGAAGAATCGTTGATACACTCATAGGAAAGTGAACTAAAACGGTGCTTGAGTGAATAGGAAGCGACATAACGGTTTGCCAAAATGGTATCGGTGGTCAAAACACGGCTGTGCAGTCCGGATGAAAGTTGGATTACAGGCACTTTTCCTGCCGAATAAACCAATAACCGGTCCGTTTGGGAAGATTGGTACTTACGCAGCAAAGAAAGCGAGAAAACGAACGCCAGACACAAAAACGAAGCCGCCAACCATGAAAAATGATGGCGTTTGGTAAAAAAATAGACCAACAACAAAGCCAAAGCCGCAAAAAGAGCCAACATTTGAGTAAGAGAGATGAAAACCTGTGCCTGGGCAAATGGCAATGACTCAATGCTATGTACTACAGCATTCAACACATCCAGCTCCATATTCAGCAAAATCCCTACCCCTTTGCCCAAAAGAGTGAAAGGAGAAACCAAAAACAAAAGAACAGCCGTATAAATGATGACAGAAGCAGCAGGAACCACTATCAGATTGGTAAGCAAAAAGTAAGTGGAAAACTGATGAAAATAGAACATACACCAAACGAAGGTGCCCACTTGTGCCGCAATGGAAACAGACATTAAACCCCACAGCCAACGCAAGATACGGTATTTGAAATAAATCCATCTATAGATAGGTGCCTGCAACAAGACAATGGACAACACCGCTGAATAGCTTAACTGAAAGCCTACATTGAACAAAAGATGAGGCTGCACCAACAAAAGAAAAAAGGCAGAAATGGAAACTGTGTTGTAAATGCTCGATTTTCGTGAAAAGCAATTGGCCATAGCTACAAGGGAAAACATCAGTGTAGCCCTCAACACAGAAGGAGAAAGACCTGTGATGAAAGCATAGACCCAAAGCAAAAGCACTATGACAAGTGATTTCAAGAGAGCCATGCCGCGTGCCTTACCCAAAAAGAAAAAAAGATAGTAGAACACGGCATAGACAATGCCCACATGAAGACCACTTACCGCCAAAATATGCATAGCACCCGAAACACTGAAAGCCTGCTTTGTGTGTGGTTCAAGCTCTGAACGGTCGCCCAAAGTAAGAGCCGACAAGACCGCAAAATTTTCACCTTCAATTCCATATTTCCTATAAACCTCCAGCAAATGGTCACGACACTGCACAGCATAACATTTCAAGGAAAAACGTTCTTCATGGCCTACCCTTTTCCATTTATGAGCTGGAATATAGGCAGTGGAAGCTATTCCCTGACGCAAAAGATAGGCAGGATAGTCAAAACACTCCGGATTAGGGTCGGGCGTATAAGGCGGAAAAAAAGCACTGAACAAAATGATGTCACCACTTTGAAGCGAAGCCGACAGAGAATCCTTGGCAATATAGACAATAGCCCTACCCTCTTCCATGGATGAAACAGAATCGGACAACCAACTGTGACGCAACTGAAGCTGACACATATAGGTTTTCGGTTTTTCCGCTACATCGTCCAACACCAATGCTTCAAAAAGCGCCTGTTTGCCTGTAAAAGTACCCCGTGCCTGCCTGTCAGCCTCACTTATACGGAACATGCCTACCGCTGACAAAAACAGAAAAACAGCAGTCAGAAAAACAAAAGAAGCATTGAAATAAGGGAAAAAACGCCTTATCAGCCAGTAAACAACAAACAGAAAAAAAGAAAATGCAAAGAAAAAACATGTCACCATGGCAGGCACAGGCAAACTCCCAAAGCCTATACCTGCAGCCAGTGACAATAATAAAAAAAGGAATGGATTCTTACGGATAAAATCCATTAACGTTTCAATAAATCAATTGTTTTAATGGGGTCGTCAGACGAAAAGACCGCATTGCCCGCTACCAATGCATCTGCTCCATGCTGGAAAAGCAAAGGTGCATTGTCTACATTTACTCCACCATCCATTTCAATGAGTGTAGAGAGTCCGCGACGGTCAATTTCAGCACGCAGAGTGTCCAATTTTTCGTAAGAAGACTCAATGAATTTCTGTCCGCCATAGCCAGCAAAAACAGACATGAGCAATACCATATCCACCTCGTCAAGATAAGGATAAAGGCGTTCGACAGGGATATCGGGATTGATGGTAAGGCAGGTTTTTGCCCCTTTCTTGCGAATCAAATCCAAAATGGGACGCGGATCATCGACAGCTTCCAAATGGAAACCAACTGAATAGGCACCCGCATCGACAAAACGTTCCACATATTTTTCCGGATGCACAATCATCAGGTGCACATCTAGCGGTTTGGTACAACGTTTCTTTACCGCCTTCATAACCGGGAAACCAAAAGAAATGTTGGGTACAAACACCCCGTCCATCACATCGATGTGCAGCCACTCGGCATTACTGGCATTAATCATGTCGCACGCTTCGTTCAAGCAACCAAAATCGGCTGATAAAAGCGACGGTGAAATAATCTTGTTTTTCATTTTTTCGTGTGTGTTTTTCTAGTATGATGGTTATTTGCTCATTTCAAGCATTTTCAGAATAGGTTTCAAAGCCTTTTCCCTTATAGCTTCATTCACATGAATTTCATTGGATTCATGCAGCAGGCAATCGTAAAGTTTTTCCAATGTATTGAGCCGCATGAAATTACATTCATTGCATGCACAAGTGCTATCGGCCGGCGGAACAGGAATAAAAGTCTTGCCAGGATTTTTGCGCTTCATTTCGTGCAAGATACCGCTTTCTGTAACCACCAAAAATTCCGTAGCATCGGATTGAGTGGCATAGTTAAGCAAAGCCTGAGTAGAACCTACAACATCGGCCAATTGAAGAATGACCGACTTACATTCCGGATGAGCCAATACCTTGGCGGACGGATATTGCTTTTTAAGTTCCACCAGTTTTTCAACAGAGAATTGCTCGTGTACATGGCATGCGCCATTCCATAATAACATATTGCGGCCAGTGATACTGTTGATATAATTTCCAAGATTACGGTCAGGCCCGAAAATGATTTTCGTATTTTCGGGAATCATTTCAATGATTTTTCTGGCATTGGAACTGGTGACCACCACATCAGTGAGCGCCTTCACACTGGCAGAAGTATTGACATAAGACACAACCATGTGGTCAGGGTGTTCTTTGACAAAGCGTTC
Source organism: Candidatus Gallipaludibacter merdavium (assembly GCA_017694875.1). Taxonomy (GTDB): domain Bacteria; phylum Bacteroidota; class Bacteroidia; order Bacteroidales; family Paludibacteraceae; genus Gallipaludibacter; species Gallipaludibacter merdavium. The sequence goes on along the minus strand of JADIMG010000089.1, from coordinate 37,249 downwards.
AAACTCATCGGCGGGACAGCTGTCGGCCAATGAACATCCGGCATTCAAGTCGGGCACCAGCACTTTTTTGTCGGGACAGATGATTTTGGCCGTTTCGCCCATAAAATGCACCCCGCACAAAACAATGATGTCAGCCTGAGTGTCAGCCGCCTTTTGTGCCAACGCCAAGCTATCGCCAATCACATCGGCCACATCCTGAATATCGTCCTGCTGGTAGTAGTGCACCATGATGACCGCATTCTTTTCTTTGGCCAACCTTTTGATTTCCGCTTTAAGAGTTTCCTTTTCCATTGTTATGAACTTAGCAATATAAAAAATATCGATTTAAAAATTTATTCTGATTATAATAGCCTGTTGAAAGCGTTGATAAGTCTTTCCCATTTTCCTTGCAAATATAGCTTATCATTTCCGTATAAGCAGTATTCAACAATCTATTTTTTCTTATAATCTTGATTTTCTTGCATCTATGGACGTTATTAACAAGCTGTTGAAAACCTTGAAGTTGATAAAAGAGGCTGTGAAAAAGCAGGTGAATCCGTGTAAAAACAACCTTATATCTTTGGATAAAAAATGGGGTAAAAGATTTGGAGAAACAGAAAAGTTTTTTAGAGCGACTGTTTTTCGAAAATGCAAATTAAGTTATCATTTTCTTTGAGTGATTTATGAACAAGTATTGTTGACAATTAGAAAAAGCGGTAAAAAGCGTTAGGTTAAAGTATTCTGAGTCAATAGATTTGTCTGTCTGCGCAATTTGGTTTACTTTTGGGCAAAAATTGGATAAATGATGGCGAGAATACGTAGTACAAGGGATAAAATAGTTGACATGTCCATATCATTGCTGAATGCAAGGGGTTTGCAGAATGTGACAGTACGTGACATAGCCAATCAATTGAATATAAGTGTAGGTAATTTTACCTATCATTTTCCGAAATGGGACAATCTGATGGATGAAATAGTGGACAGGTTAATGAATGACCTGGAAGAAATGAAACGGAAAAATCATTTGCAATTATCGTCTATCCTTGAATACGTGAATGACATCTATACCTTGCAGGTGAAATATATCTTCATCTTTTCCAATTTCTATCTGTTTTTTCTGACCTATCCGAAATATAAGGAAACGACCATAGCCTTTGTGAATGAGCGCATGGAAAATATGCGGCAGTCGCTGGAATTGATGATAAAGGAAGGTTATCTGTATCCGTTTGACAAAGAGGAACACAATTATGACTTAGTGGTGAAAAACATTTGGGTACACATGTCGAGCTGGTGTGCATTTTCCATAGGTTTGGCCAACAATGAATTTTCATCGGAAAGGGACAAGAAAGGATTTTTCCTGTCGTTGTGGAATATTTGTGCCTATCATTTGACGGAAAAAGGATTGAAAACAGTGAGAGAAGCATTTGACAAGTACAGTTGGATATGATAAAAAGAAGTGATATAGAAATAATGGCTCCGGCAGGAAGTTGGGAAAGCCTGAGCGCCGCCATACAAGCCAAAGCAGATTCGGTGTATTTCGGCATAGAGAACCTGAATATGCGCAGCCGGTCGTCGAACAATTTCACGACAGAGGATTTGCACAAAATAGTGGAGCGCTGCAAAGAACATGGTATAAAGACCTATTTGACCATCAATACAGTGATTTATGACAATGACCTGGCATTGATGCGCGAGATAGTGAACCATGCGAAAGCAGCCGGCGTAAGCGCCATTATAGCCGCTGATGTGGCGGTGATGATGTATGCCGTGAGTCAGGGAGTGGAAGTGCACCTATCAACACAACTGAACATTTCCAATGTAGAAGCCTTGCGTTTTTATGCCCAGTTTGCCGATGTGGTAGTATTGGCGCGTGAATTGAATTTGGACCAGGTAGCAGCCATCCATAAAGCCATAGTGGAAGAAGACATAAGGGGCAGAAACGGTGAACTGGTGCGTATAGAGATGTTTTGTCATGGTGCCTTGTGTATGGCTGTATCGGGCAAATGTTATTTGAGTTTGCATGAACATAATGCATCGGCCAACCGTGGTGCCTGCATGCAAGTGTGTAGGCGGGCCTATGAAGTGCGTGACAAGGAGTCGGAAATAGAATTGGAAATAGATAACCAGTACATCATGTCGCCCAAGGACTTGAAGACCATCCATTTCATGAACAAAATGCTGGATGCCGGTGTGAGAGTGTTCAAGATAGAAGGTCGCGCACGGGGGGCGGAATATGTAAAGACAGTGGTCAATTGCTATAGAGAAGCAGTGGAAGCCTATATGGACGGAAGTTTCAGTGAAGAAAAAATAGCAGGATGGGATGAACGCTTGAAAACCGTGTTTAACCGAGGATTCTGGAATGGCTATTATTTGGGTCAGCGTTTAGGTGAATGGACTATGCACTATGGTTCGTCAGCCACGAAACGGAAAGTGTATGTGGGTAAATGTACAAATTATTTCCAGAAGATAGGTGTAGCCGAATTTTTATTGGAATCACAATCCTTATCAGTAGGTGATGAGTATCTGATTACCGGTGAAACAACAGGAGCACTTGAGGGAACTGTTGATGAAGTTCGGGTGGATTTGAAGCCAGTGGAGAAAGTGGAAAAGGGTGTTTATTTTTCGATGAAAACCCCTGAACTGATCCGCAGAAATGACAAGCTGTATAAGATGGTGACAGTGGAGGAGAAAACATTCCAGTAGTAATGAATAGTTTATATTCTTTATTGAGTGATATGTTATAGGAGTGGGCAGTATTTTTATTCTTGGTAATAAGCCGAACTCCTATATTCCGTATTGAGTACGGGATGACGTGTATGAGCACAAAATAGTCCAACTATGGTTTTTGCTGATAGTTGGACTATTTTTTATGGATTGGTATATGCTTTAGAAGCGATAGCCTACAGAAAAGTTTATCAGTCGGTCTGTTCCTTGGAATGTACGGTAGAGTCCACCCAGTTCGAAAGCACCGAACCAATGTTGCCTGCCGACGGAAATACCGAAAAGTGTTATGTTTCCGGCAAATCCACATCCAAGAAATTTAGGTACGTATGTATAAAAATCATCATAATAATCATCCGATTGTCTGATAACCAATCCGACAGCTATACCTGCATAGAGGTTTACCCATTTTGAATTGTAATATGTAAATCTTGTAGAAGCCATGATAAAATGTGATTGGCTCATATAGGAACCTTGGTCTCTAAATTGATCGTGAGAACGATATTCCCATGAATCGTGGCTGACATTAACGTCATACATGGCTCCCACGCCGAGCCAATGGTTAATGCGGTATTGGTATTCAACGGAAAGATGACCTGTACTCCAATCGTTTGTTTTATTGTATACATCAAATCTCGGATACAATTTATTGAGTAAATCGTCACCTATACCTATGCGTAATTCATGAGGGTACTGTTTTCGTTCTTCCTTTGTTTCAGCAAAAGCTGTGGTTAACGAAAACAGCAGGAAGAAAATGAAGAAAACTGATTTTTTCATAAGGCAAAAAGTTTATTTTAATTCAACCAGTTTCCAGACTTTTCCGTTTGTTTCAAACTGCGTAACCCCTTTGTTTTTTTCTATGATAGCTTTGTTGTCGGCATTTGTTCCTTCGAGTTGCAGTGTATTTACCAATAGGGTTTTGAAGTCTTTCCTTTTTTCCACTTCGCTGCTGTAACCTACATAAAAAATTCCGTCACTTTCGAAGTAAGCCCCCTCATAAATATCGATGGAGGCACTTAAATTGTCTCTGTAAGTAGCTGTAAGTTTTATTTTACCTTCATGATTACCGTTTTTTATATTGACGAAAAAATAAACTTCTTCGGGAGGGGATTTTACATTAGGATTGTTGTTTTCAAAATATTCATATTTTGTATCTGTTACTTCCCAAACCATCGTTTCTCCGTCGGATTCAAATGTAATTTTATCACCAGTGGTATAGGGCAGATAGCTGACAAAATCGGCTTCCGGAAAAGGAGACCAGACTGCCGGTCCGCAAGCCGTGAGCGACAATAAAAATAGCGAGAGATAAAAAATAGATTTTTTCATAAGGCGAAAAGTTTATTTTTATTCAACCAGTTTCCAGACTTTTCCGTTTGTTTCAAACTGCGTAACCCCTTTGTTTTTCTCTATGATAGCTTTGTCGTCGGTATCTACGCCTGCGAGTTGCAGTGTATTTACCAATAGGGTTTTGAAGTCTTTCCTTTTTTTTACTTCACTGCTGTATTCAGCGAAATAAATCCAGTCACTTTCGAAGTAAGCCCCCTCATAAATATCGATGGAGGCACTTAGATTTTCTCTGTAAGTAGCATTAATTTCTATCTTGCCTTCATGAGAACCGTTTTTCACATTGACTGAGAAATTAACAACTTCTGGAATGGCGTCTATATTGGGATTGTTGTTTTCATAATATGAATATTCTGTATCGGTTACTTCCCATACCATTGTTTCTCCGTCGGATTCAAATGTAATTTTATCACCGGTGGTATAGGGCAAATAGCTGACAAAATCGGCTTCCGGAAAAGGAGACCAGACTGCCGGTCCGCAAGCCGTGAGTGACAATAATAAAAGCGAGAGATAAAAAACAGACTTTTTCATAAGGTATTATTTTAATGATTAAACTAGTTTTAAAGCTAACAGTAAAATAACTACGTTGGCAAATATATGGATTATTTGTAAATAAGCAAGCATATATCAAAAAAAAACGTAATTATATGTACAGAAAGATGGTCGATGTAGATAAATATCGGATAAATGTCAGTTTACAAAGGTGATGAATGTGTTATTAAAAAAATAAGGTCATTAATATTTGTGGTTTAAAATGTTTTCTATACATTTGCGGAATGTTAAACATTTAAATCCAATGATATTATGAAAAAAATCTTCTTCTGCCTATCGTGTATGATAATGGTGATGGGCTTTTGCTCATGTGATGACCAGGAAAAAGAACGTGCAGCTACAAAAAAATTATTGGAAGGAGACTGGGTTACAGTGCCTGGAGTGACAGCTGACATGATTTCTTACATCAATGGAGAAACATGGGAAGAACCAGAGGATCCCAACGAATATTTTAAAGGTGCCAGTATTGCATTACGGTTTGAGGCTGACGGTTCATTTCGAATAGGTATGACACAAGATGCGTATGTTATTTATGCTCAAATATTAGAAGAAGGAGAATATTTGGACATGTATTCAGAAAGTTTGGATGATTACGGAAATAAACCATCTTTGGCATGGGACATATCTGAAAACAGTGACTTTATTACGGTTACTATCCATATTCCAGAGGTAGAATATGAGAGCGGAAATGTTGATCCGGAACAAATTATTACACATAAATATACCATTGAAGTGCTGAACGAAAACGAATTGACATTTAATTATGAAATTCAAAATGAAGTAACGGTTAGCGGAACATTGTCATTGGTACGTCCCACTACGCCTGTTCCGTTTCTTACTGTTGATGAAATCAATGATAGAATAGAGAATTACTAAGTAATGCCTAATGCAAACAATAATCTATAAGAGAAATATTGAGGTGCAATAGAAATACCATTATACAGCAAGTTTTTGCTTTTGAGGGGGTGATTTGAGTCACCCTCTTCTTTTGGGTAGTGGTTTTGAAACTGTTGAAAGATTTCTTTTCTGGATTCCGCATTGTGTGGAGTGGCGGGTAGGGCGAGCGCAAGTGATCTGCACTTTTGGGTTTTGTGTTGAGTGGGAATGACAGTTAAGAGGATATTATAGAAAATGGGTTGTCAGTCGTCGATGCGCAAGGTTCTGGTTCCGTCATTGTTTTCTGTGATGTGGACGTAACGGGTATTTTCGGGAAGCAGCGGTTCGATGTTTTCAGGCCATTCAATGAAGCAGAGGTTTCCGCTGTAAAGGTATTCTTCCGCACCGAGGTCGTAGGCTTCGCGGAGGTTGTTGAGGCGATAGCAGTCGAAATGGTAGATGATGGAATGGTCTTCCGTTTCGTATTCATTGACAATGGCAAAAGTGGGGCTATTGACAATGTCGATTACCTTGAGTTCCTCGCAGAGAGCCTTGATAAAGGTAGTTTTTCCTGCACCCATGCTGCCATTGAAAGCGAAAACTTTCCGCTGGTCGATGAGTTGGATGAATTGTTTGGCAGTTTCGTGTATTGTATCGAGTGAGGTAATCTGGAGTTCCATAGTGCATTGAATTTTCTGCAAAAGTACGGCAAAGAAGCGGTAGCGCAAAATTTTATGTTTGTCGGATGGGTAGAGTGGTGGAATAATTTGTACAAAATGTAAGCAAAATATGGTGATGGATAGCAAAATGTTTGAGCTTGGTGTCGGTATATGTTCGGCACAAAGTCTATGGAAAAGCAGCGGAATTTGTACGGATGTATAAGATTGGCATTTTGCAGGAAAAAACGCTTTATGTCGAGCAAATTGTAAAAACAGTCCGGAAGAAAATTAGGCAAAAATTCAATGACCGAATTGGGTTAAAGGAAACATTTTCAGCCTCAAAAAGCGTAAAATATACGATTTGTGGTTATAGAAGTATCAAATAATCCACCTCAATAAGTGAGAATTGATGTAATATTGCCATCGAGAATAATATGACCCTAAAAACTCTATAATCATGAATGGAAAATCAATAGTGGCAACAGTATTGTTATCAGTTGCAACGCAATTATGTGCTTTGGGTCAGGCGGCAGAAGTGCCTGCTTTTCCAGGTGCAGAAGGTTGGGGGCAGTTTGCCACCGGCGGCCGTGCAATAGACGAGCGCGGAAGTAAAGTGTATTTTGTAACCCGATTGGATGACTGTACGGACGACAATTTGGTGGAGGGAACGCTCCGCTGGGCTTTGCATACGGGTGATGATACGCCCCGTACGATATTGTTCAGAACCTGCGGTACCATCAAACTGACCAGCAAGCTGAAATTCAAACATCCGAATGTGAGCATATTGGGACAATCGGCACCGGGTGGAGGTATCTGTATATCGGGCGCCAATATTTATGTGTCCGCTTCCAATGTGATTATCCGCCATGTGCGTTTCCGTGCTGGAGACGAGGCTGACAGCAATTACAGCGCACTGGACATTGAGAACGTGAAGCATGTGATATTGGACCACTGTTCGTTCAGTTGGTCGATGGAAGAAAATGTGACCATGTATGACAACGATTCCACTACTGTGCAATGGTGTATTGTGAGCGAGCCGCTTTATTATTCACGCCATAAGAAAGGGGCTCGTGCATATGGTTCGCAATGGGGAGGAGAACATTCATCGTTCCACCATAATCTGTTTGCACATTGTGTGAGCCGCAGCCCGCGTTTGAACGGAGCCCGTGACCATAGCACCGACTTTGGCGCACATGACCAGTTTGTGGATACGGAGATTGCCAATAACGTGATTTACAACTGGGGAAAGAAAGAAGCCGTATATGGCGGCGAGTTGGACGCACCGGATTCGCTTTATGTAATAAAAAACCGTGTGGACAGCGAAGGCAATCCTGTGTATGACGAAAACAATAAGGTGATAAAGGATACCCTTGAAATCATTACCGGCGCTTATGTGCACAATCATTTGGTGAACAATTATTACAAACCCGGTCCGACTACAGATGCCGCAGCAGGCGGTTACCGCTATTTTGCCCGCATCAGCAATACGGGTGCCTCATCAGGAAATTTCAGCAAGTGGTATGTAACAGGCAATGTGATGGAAGAAAACGAACACCATTTCAGCAATGCAGCACAGACCAGCCAAGACAAATTTGGGGGCGACTATTCCACCATCAATGCTGACAATTGGTATAATGCAGCCACCACCAGCAGTCAAAAGGCATTGGACATACAGTTTGGTGCCAACCAGCAGAACTTTGAAGCCTACTATACCGACCAGAGCACGATGAGCGGTTTGATTGCGTTGGATGATGCAGCTACTGCCTATGAACGGGTGATAGCCAATGCGGGATGCCTGTTGCCACGCCGCGATGAAGTGGATGTGCGTATATTGGCAGAAGCAGCCGGAAAGCGTGAGCCCATTTTCCATGGTAGTTTCAGTCCGACCTATTTGGGAGTAATCGATTCGCAAAACGACTTGAAGCCTGCCGGTGCAGGTGAAGACTGGAGCGCATGGCCCGACTTGTCGATGGAAGCGGGAGAAGTGTTGCCAACCGATACAGACAATGACGGCATACCGGATGAATGGGAAACTGAAAACGGACTCAATCCAAATGACAGCACTGACGGAGCTGCCATTACGGAAAGCGGCTATTCCAATCTGGAAATCTATCTGGAAAGCATTACTGCCAAGGAAGACCCTGAATTGCCTGAAACAGCTTACAGGAACCCGGTGTTGGTAGATTGGAAACTGAATGTGGCTCCTGACGGCAATGTAAGCATAGATGCCGGTGCAGCCATAGTAGCTGTATCCGTATATGACGTGCGCGGAGCTTTGGTTTATCGCCACATGGCGGGCAATCAGGACCATGTATCGTTCCAGTTGCCCGTGACAGCCAGCAACGGCGTGTATATTATCAAAGCCGTATTTTCCGATGCCCATGCACAGGCAGAAAAAATAGTCTATTAAGAAGTGGAAACTTACAGTTTGTAAGTGCGTTAAATCGTTAATATTCCAATATTTCCTATTGTCGGATTGTTCCATTTGGTAGAATCCGACAATTTTTATTATGTTTGTGGCAAAATTGCGAAAAACACAAGACCTTAAAATAATAATATCATGAACAAAGAAATTGAATTGAACCCTAACCAGGTTGTGGCCTATCTGAAAAAACCGGCTGCACAATTTACCAAGGAAGACATTATCCGTTATATCACGGAACAAGAAATCACCATGGTCAACTTTATGTATCCGGCAGAAGACGGTCGTGTAAAGACCTTGAATTTTGTGGTAAACAATCTGGCCTATCTGGAGACTATTCTTAGTTGCGGTGAGCGTGTGGATGGTTCGAGCCTTTTCCCTTCTTATGTAGAGGCAGGCAACAGCGACCTTTATGTATTGCCGCGTTTCCGTACGGCATTTCTTGACCCGTTTGCCGAAATACCAACTTTGTGTATGTTGTGTGCCTTCTTTGACAAGGAGGGCAGGCCTTTTGGCGGTTCACCTGAATATACTCTTCACCGTGCAGCGGAAGCCTTTACCGAATCGACCGGATTGACTTTTGAAGCTATGGGTGAATTGGAATATTATGTGATAGCCGATGACGACGAAATGTTTCCCGCCACCAATCAACGCGGTTATCATGAATCAGGACCTTATGCAAAATTCAATGAATTCCGCAAGATGTGTATGGCCTATATAGCCAACGCCGGCGGGCAAATCAAATACGGACATTCAGAAGTGGGAAACTTCAAGCTGAACGGCAAAGTATATGAGCAGAATGAAATTGAATTCCTGCCTTGTCCGGTTGAGAGCGCAGCCGACCAGTTGACCTTGGCCAAATGGGTTATCCGCAATCTGGCTTACCAACAGGGATTGGACATCACTTTCGCTCCTAAAATCACTGTGGGCAAGGCCGGTTCGGGACTCCATATCCATATGCGCTTGATGAAAGACGGCAAGAATTGCATGATAGAAAACGGTGTATTGTCGGAAGCAGCCCGCAAGGCTATTGGCGGCATGATGCTGCTGGCTCCGTCCATTACGGCATTTGGCAACCGCAATCCGACATCCTATTTCCGTCTGGTGCCTCATCAGGAAGCACCGACCAACGTATGCTGGGGCGACAGAAACCGCTCTGTATTGGTTCGCGTACCACTCGGTTGGACATCAGATGTGGACATGTGTGCCGCAGCCAATCCGCTTGAAAAACCAGAACGTTTTGACACCACCCAAAAACAGACCGTTGAAATGCGTTCTCCGGACGGTTCGGCCGACCTATACTTCTTGATGGCCGGATTGTGTGTGGCATGCCGCATAGGATTGGAACGTGCCGACGCTTTGGAAATAGCCAAGAACACCTATGTGGACGGCGACATTCACAGCGAAAAGAACAAAGCTTTGTTGGCTGGTTTGGAACAATTGCCCACCTGCTGTGTAGAATCAGGTGACTGGTTGGAAAAACAACGTGGTATGTTTGAAGAAAAAGGCGTGTTCAATCCGCGTGCTATTGACGGTATGATTCGTAACTTGCGTGCCATGAACGACAAGGGATTGTATGCTAGCCTGCAAAACGATGAAGCTAAGCTGTTGGCTTTGGTAGAACAATATTTCCATTGCGGATAGAGTAATAATTGGTAGTTTTTTATAATGCTGTGCTATCACTATTTTATAGCGAAACCTTAGGCAAAATACTTGTTAGAATAAATCTATTTTCTGTTTATTTATATGAGTAACAAAAAAACAGCAGTAAGTGTATTTAATTAAATAAAATCATTATCTTTGCTGCGTAATTTAAATATTATGTATTATGAAAACAATGAGAAAAATTTTTATGTCTTTGCCTTTTTTTGCATTAGGATTAGTAGGGTGTGAGGAACGTACTCCTTATACAGATACCACAAAATTATGGCCAGCTGGTGGTGCGGACGGAAAATATGGTTATATAGATCAAAAAGGAACGATGAAAATACCAGCTATGTATGATTATACGACAACTTTTTCATGTGGATATGCTTTAGTGCAGAGTGGCGAAAATTTGTATTTTATAGATAAAAAAGGAAATATACAGGGTGGAATGTCTTTTGATTATGCAAATCCTTTTTTCAATGATTATGCTGTTTTTGAATTAGATGGAAAATATGGTCTTTTGAATAAAAAACTGGAATATCAGATTCAGCCGATTTATTCTTGGTTAGGAGATTTTCGTGATGGTTTGGCATATGCTTCAATGCAAGGTGATAAATATGGATTTGTTAATAAATCCGGAAAATACACAATTAATGAGATTTATAAGTATGCTTATGATTTTATTGATGGATTGGCGCCGGTTAGCAATGATGGAACAAAATGGGGATGTGTTAATTCAAAAGGCGAATATGTTGTTTCACCTGTTTATGATGCAATATATCCATATTCATCTAAAATGGCACCTTTCGAGAGAGATGGTAAGATTGGATTTCTCAATACTTCTGGTAAGGAAGCTGTGATGCCTATCTATGAGGATGCATCTCATTTCTTTGAAAATGATTTGGCTCCAGTATGTTTAAATGGAAAATATGGTTATATTGACAAGAAAGGAAATGTGAAGATAGCGACACAATATGATTATGCTTTTTCTTTTTCAGAAGGATATGCAATAGTAGCTAATTACAGTCAAGATGGTGAATCAGCAACAGCAATGGTAATAGATACAAAAGGTAATGTTGTGTTTACTCTTCCTAAAGGATTTGGTCCTAGTGAAGCGGGAGGATATTTCCATAATGGATTATTGTTAATAGGCGGTGAGACTGATACGAATAATAAGTGGGAATACCGATATATAGACACTAAGGGCAATTTGGTTTATTCATGGACAGAAGATTATTCATCATATTACGCACCTCAAAAAGTATCTAAAAATAAGGATATGAAGAAAGTTCCTACAAAGCATTTCTCACTTGGACATAAGAAATAATATTTAAAACTTATAGCGAATGAGGAGGCGGAAATCGGTTTTACGGTTTCCGCTTCTTTCTTCATGGCCTGTTCCCACTGTTTCGCGTCCGTCGGCATAGATGGTTTGTGACATTTTGAGCCAAAGCGTGAGCGTTTGATAACATTGATGAGCATTTATAGTGACTAAAAAGTGAAAAGTATTCCTATATAATTGTTAGGCAACTAACTATCAATAGTTTTGTAGAGTTAGTAGAAATGCTGTATCTTTATGCGTAAAAATGAGATAAAGCGGTGTGTTTTTGGGAATCATATAGGATAGAATAAGATAAATACGTACTGAGAACATTATAAATCAGAAGCTTATGAATAAAGCAAAAGAAATAGTAAGCAGATTGAATAGTATTGATGAAGATAGACGTGTGGAGGCAAAGACAGGTTCAAAAATAGACCGTAGTCTTATGGAGACAATATGTGCTTTTTCCAATGAACCTAATATGAATGGAGGAGACATCATATTAGGTGTAGAGTGTAATTTTACACATGAAGAAAAAGTGAAGGCATATCATGTAGTAGGTGTAGGAGATACAGATAAATTACAATCAGAAATAGCAACACAATGTAGTAGTATGTTTAATGTGGCTATTCGTCCGATTGTAACAGTTGAGAAACTCAATGACAAGAATGTAATTGTTGTAAGTGTATCAGAGTTAGATGATCGCTCAAAACCTTTATTTTTCAAGAATGAAGGTTTACCACGTGGAGCTTATCGACGTATTGGTTCTACAGATCAAAGATGTACAGAAGACGATCTTCCGCTTTTTTATACATCGAGTGATAGTTATGATAGTGTTATTATACCGGATACTTCATTGGATGATGTGGATGAAAACGCACTAAAAAGATATCGTATATTGCGAGAAAACGTAAATCCACAAGCAGAAGAACTTGATTATAATGACCAAGATTTACTATTGGCTTTGGGTGCAAGTAAAAAAGGGAAAAATGGTGAAATATATCTTACTCAAACAGGTCTTTTAGTATTTGGTAAAGCTATGGCTCAACGTCGGCTATGTCCAGCCATGCGTATAGACTATATTCGTGTGCCAGGAACAACTTGGATTGCGGATGCAGATAATAGATTTGATACTATTGATATGCGCGGTCCACTAATTTTGCTTATAAAACGAGCTTATAATGCGATTGTAGATGATTTACCAAAAGGTTTTGTTCTTGGAGAAGGTGAACTTCAGGCAGAACGAAATACGGGAATGCCAGAGAAAGTAATACGTGAAGCAATCGTAAATGCTTTGATTCATCGAACTTACAGAGTAAATCAACCTGTACAGATTATCCGCTATACCAATCGTATAGAGATTATAAATCCTGGTTTTTCTCTTAAATCAGAAGATTCTTTAGGAGAACCTGGTTCTGTATTACGCAATCCTTTTATCAGTGCAGTGTTTCATGAAACTAATATAGCAGAAACAAAAGGAAGTGGCATTGGAGCTATGCAAAGATTGATGAAGAAGGCTAATATGGTACCTCCAACTTTTGAATCTAGCCATACACAAAATCAATTTACTGCACGATTGTTGTTGCATCATTTTCTTTCGGAGGAGGACGTAATATGGTTTGAAGGTTTTGCACAGTTTGCCCTTTCTGATGAGCAAAAATTAGCATTGGTGTTTATACGTGAAGTTGGGGCAATAGATAATATTACATATCGTCAATTAAGCGGAGTAAAGAAAACACGGGCATCCAAAGATTTGAGTTATATGGTTGATTGCGGTTTGATTGAAATGAAAAAGCATGGTAATCAGACATATTATGTGGTTGCAAAAGAATTAAGAGTCAGAATGAATAAAAAAGCTAATCCACCAAGCTCAGGCTCTAATCCACCAAGCTCAGGCTCTAATCCACCAAGCTCAGACATCTTATCCACCGACCTTATCATAAGAATAAAGCAAATCGGGAAGCGAACATTAGATAAAGATTTATTACTTGGTATTGTTGTAGATTTGTGTAGAATAACTCCGCGTAGTATTACAGAGATAGCGAAAATAATTCATCGTACAGATAATTATGTCAAGCATAATTTAGTTGCTCCACTACGCGAAAAAGGGAAATTAGCATATACTATACCTGATATGATAAATCATCCTGATCAGAAATATAAAGCCATTGATTAAATAAATAGACTTTTAAAACTTATAGCGAATGAGGAGGCGGAAATCGGTTTTACGGTTTCCGCTTCTTTCTTCATGGCCTGTTCCCACTGTTTCGCGTCCGTCGGTATAGATGGTTTGTGCCATTTTGAGCCAAAGCGTGAGCGTTTGAAACAAGTCATAACGGAGGTTGATGTAATAGCGGCAACCGCTGCCCGTAAGCATGGGGATGGAGAATGCATAAAGCACATCGTTTTCATAGCTATAGATGCGGTTGTCGTACGTGTCGGCATGGAACATCTGCAGGCGGATATTGCCGCTCAGCGGAAAATTTTCGTTGCGGTAGGTGATGTCTTGCGCAAGCTGGTAGCCGAAAGTGAAATCATCGCTTCCCTTTTTCGCAAGATTGCCCTCCATGCTTGTCTTGAAACTAAGGTGGCCCGATTGGTAGAAAAACTGGCAACGGGCCGAAGCCTTGTCGAGCGGAACAACCAGTTGCGTGCCTGTATAATTAGTCATTTTCTCTTCCCATTTCAGTCGGCTGACCAATTTGATGGTTGTTTTGGGCGTATATTCCGCTTGCAGCAAGTAATCAAAGCCTGTAGAAGGCTTGTTTATGCCATATTTCGGGAATGGGAAGGAATAGGTATCGGCATAGGCTGCAATGCGCCAGAATCGCCCCGGAATGGCCTCTATGCCGATGTAGATGCCCTTTTCATTGCTGAGTGCCGATGTTTCAGAAAATGATTGTGCAAAAAAACTGTCGAATTTGCCTGAATAATAGCGTTGGAGCGTTACCAGGCCTAACTCTGGAATGGGATAGAATTTCACCCCGTTTAATGTGGCCCAGCCCAATTGCTGTGTTAAAGCTGTTTCGCCAAACAAGAAGAACCTTTTGATTCTCCATTGGTAGTCCGTGCCCACCGTCAGTTGGTGTTTTCCTGAAAAATAATCCGTGTTGTAAAGTGTCGGTTGGGAGATTATCGGTTTATTGAATAGGGTGGCTGCCATGCTTAGTCCCACCTTCCAGGAGCGTTGCCTGTAGAGCAGATTGGCGCCCATTACCTGTTGCCACACTGTATTCCGTTTGGCATATTCGTTGTCTGTGCGGTGCAGGCCAGTTGTGTAGATGGAATGTATGTAGCCGCCGGTTGTATCGGCATCCAGCCGCCTGATGGAATAGAATACATTTGCTTCCCAGCGGTTCCATTGGAAGCTGCCCCCTACCCCTCTGAAAAAATTATACTCGTCAGTAGAATTCGTTTTACGTATGCCCTGTGAGCGCGGCGTCGTGTTGAGCACATCGGCCGATTTTCCGAAACCGAAATCCGTGTTCATGACAAGTCCATTACCAAAATTGGCTTTGAAATCGCCTATTATGATACGCTTACACCATTTCAGTTTGTCGATTTGTACATATCCTCCATAAGAGTCAAATCCTTTGTTATAGTCGCCCCAAAATTGTTCTCCTGCATCCTTTTCCATGCGGAGGCCAATGTTCAATTTGTCCTTAAAGGTATATTGATAGCGGATAGAAGCATAGAATGGGTCGCCTTTATATCCTTCGTTGCTGTTGAATTGGGCTTCGTCCTCTTCCGGCAAAAAGCGGTAGCCTTCTTTGGTTTCCAGCCCTTTGTCCATTCGCAACAGCAGTTGGTGTTTGCCGTAATAATACAATTCTTTCGGATGAAACAGCTCCTTTTGCTCCTGATGTTCCCCCACATAGACAAAAGGCAGCAGGTTTCTGATGTCATAGTCTTCGAGTCCATCAATCAGGCGTAGTTCATAGATGCTTTCCAGTGGTCCGTATTGGTAAATGTGATAGAGCAGATTTTCAATTTGCAAATCAGATAGAAAATAGAACTGTTGCAGTTCTTGTCTGTTTGTATGGTTTAGGTTGACAGGTTGTTGGGTATAGTGGAGCAGCTCCTCGTAGAGTTGTTCGTATTCGGAAATGTCCTTACCCTCTTCGTCCAGTTGGTAATAGATGTCATTGATGATACGTTCCACCTCGTCAGACTGTGGTTGTGCCGCCAGTTGGAAAACCATCAGCAGTGCTGTGAGTATGTAAAGTACTTTACCCGTCATATAGCAAAGCTGACACTACCCAATGTATTTACACCCAATAGAGGGTTGAGTTCGCAATTGATGTCAAACCTCCAGCCGCTGAAATTCAGGTTGATACCAAAGCATGGCACGAAATAGGTGGAAGCATATCCTCCAATTTTTACACCCAATTCCTTGATGACCTGGTATTCAAATCCTGTAGCCACCCGAAAAGGGCTCTGCACCTCCTTGTCAATCTGAACGAGCCAGTTGAAACGGTTATAAAAGCGCCATTCCGAACCCAAGCTAAACACAGCAGGAATCTGTTTGCTGACAAATTCCCCTTTCAGCTGTTGGATAAACGGGTTGAATGCATGGAAGCCCAGACAGAGTGTAGGGGTGATGTGGACGGTAGCCCCCACTTGCGGAAAGATGGTATAGACATAACCCGTTTCCAGTCCGAAATATGCGGCATAGTAATTGCCCTGTAGTCCTATGGAAAACTTTCCGCTGAAATCGTGTGAGAGGCAGATGCCGGCCATTATGTCACTATATTGCTTGTAGCCGAAATGAGTAAAGGCAATACCTACATTTACCCATGGATTGCAGTAAGCCGCTTGTGCTGTTTTGCCGGAGAGTTCTGCCAGCAGATATTTGTTTTCATAGGTAAAGGCAAAGAAGAATCGTTTGTTTTCCGTGAGCGATGCAGGGTTGGCAAATGCACTCCATTGGTCAGTGCGAGCAGTAGGTGTATTGGCAATGGAGGGTGCAGAAGGGATGATGTTATTGATTTGCGCCATTATCCATGTATGACAAGTTAGAAGCAGAAGGATATTACTAATGATTTTTTTCATACATTTGTTGGCGGTTTGTTTTATGTGGATTTTAGGCTAACAAAGATATTATTTTGTTTTGTTTTGTCAAAATTAGTGCATCGTGCGTAAAGCTTTGTACATAGTGTTGTTTCTGTTTGTTTTTCCGTTTTCCGCTCTGCGGGCAGATGGTGTAACTGTGATTGCGCAGGTGAATGGAGCAGATACAGTGGGTATGGTATTTCTGCGTGATTTGTATGTTTATCCTCCCATGCGTTTCAAGAACAAGCGTCAGGAGCGTTTTTATTGGCGGACGGTACGTGATGTAAAAAAGACCTTACCCTATGCCAAGTTGATAGCCTATGAGATGCACAAGACGGATTCCATTTTATTGACCATTGGTGATGACAAGGAGCAGAAAGCCTATATGCGGAAATATGAGCGTCAGTTGTTTCGGAAATATGAGAAATCCTTTAGAGGGATGACTGCTCGTCAAGGGTTTATGCTGATGAAATTGGTGGACAGAGAGTGTAACCAAACTTCGTATGAAGTGATAAAATATTACAAAGGCGGATTTGTTGCTTTCTTTTGGCAGGGAATAGCCAAATTGTTCGGTAATGACTTGAAGGTACAGTTTGATGCCGAGATGAATGCAGAGGATAAGATTGTCGAACGGATTATCACTTTGGTGGAAGCGGGGCAGTTATAGTTATCTTCCAGTTGATAAAAACACGAAGACATATAGCCTCTTAATGCTTTTATGTAATTATTGCAGAGGTTCTTATCATTGATTCTTTTTTATCTATTATACCTCTAAAGGAATGTTCTTTCTGTTATCTAGTGTTAATTTGGTGATTTGTTTCTTGGATATTTTGATATGATGTTGTATGTTTGCCGTGTACTATTAACCTAATACACATATATAGCAGATAACAAGTGTAGAATCAGATAAAGGATTCTTGTATCTATATTTTTACCAAACTAACGTTCACTTATTAATTCTTTTACTTATGAAGAAATCAAGATTATTTCTATTAGTTTTAGCCATTTGTGCTGTGTTTTTGAGTTTCGGTCAGACGAAACAATGTTCCTTTGGAGTAAGTGAAGGAAATGATTTACCGACTATTGGCATAGAAGAGATGAGATGTTTGGCACGTCACGCACCGACAGATTATACTTATTTTGGCTTGTACGGCAATTTGACCAACGAGGATATTGCTTATGAATACGCTTATGCGCAGAAAAGAGGAATTACATATTATGCTATTATAACATGTAGTGAATCAAATCAGTTAAACACTAATTATATCCGAAGTGAAGTTTGTGATGTTGATACTGATATTGCTGTCTTCATGTTGAGCGATTCGCTGAATAATCCCAATGCACCTAAATGGCATAGAGACAAGGATAATCAGTTGTGCGAACGTTTGGCTGAAGGTAATCTGCCCCCTTTGGAAAAAAATGAGTGGTATACTGGTGGAGTTATAATGAATAAGCAGGGAAATCTGGTATATATGACCAATACGGGAATAACCGAAACAAAAGAAGCCATAAAAGAACGTAAGCAAATGGCCAAGAGTTACAAGGACGAGGAAAAAGACCGTTTCAAGCGTACAGCCAAAGCTTATGTTACACAAATGGGCAAGGATATTGACAAGGTATTGGAAGCAAATGCGAGGAAAGTTGGACAAGAAGTTTCGGCGTGTGGCAAGAAATGTGAAGGAACCGAAGTTCAAAAATTGATAGATGCGTATAAACGTCCTGTGCTTACAGGGGTAGATGTAGAAGATGTACAGACTATCGTTCGTGAAGCAGGTAAAGATTATACGATGGTATGCATGCTACCTTATGATTATTTGACCTATAATGCTTTTAGTAGCCAGCTGTTGCCGCGTTATTATGAAATGTCCAAAGATTTGGGTACAGAATTTTGTGTGGTTTTGGAACCACGTGAAACTGCCACCATTGCTGTCAATTGGCTAAGAACTTTAGTGAGGGAGACAGACGATGAGATTGCAACCTATATCATTAGCGACCAATTGTATGACCCGGAATTGAGAGGACGGAAGACACCTTTTGCCCTTTATGGAATCCTGAAAAATGATGCAAAGGAAAGGAATAAATACGTGCGGTTTATGGAAGAGTTGGGTGTAAGCACATCAAAAAAAGGCAAAGACCCTGCCCGAATATTGCTGTTCAATAAAAACGGAGAGTTGGTCTATTCTTCGGATGCAGATGCATTTAAAGGAATAAAACCGAAAAAGAAGTTTATGGCTGAAAATGGAATGCTGGGATTTAGTGTTGATTGGCAGAACGAGAAGGAGAAAATAGATAGGTGTATATCACAAATAAGAGAGGCCGCGCAGAATTCCATCAGCGATGGAAAATAGCGTGTTACTTATCATAGAAAGATAAAAGGAAAGAACCCTACCAGATTCCATTTGGAAAATGATAGGGTTCTTGTATCAAGTAAAGAAATGTAGCGTTTCCTATCGAATGAGGAATGACAGTTTGTCTACGTTTTTAAGTGCAATACCTGTTCCTCTTGCCACAGCTCTCAGTGGGTCGTCAGCCACATGGAACGGAATATTGATTTTGTTGGTGAGACGTTTGTCCAATCCACGCAGCAAAGCACCACCACCTGCCAGATAGATACCTCTTTCCACAATATCGGCATACAGCTCTGGGGGTGTCTGTTCCAATGCGCTAAGGATAGCGTTTTCGATTTTAGCGATTGATTTTTCCAGACAGTGTGCAATTTCCTGATAGGAAACAGGTACTTCCATTGGCAGGGCCGTCATACGGTTAGGACCTTTCACAATGTAATCTTCCGGAGCATCTTCCAAATCGGTCAAAGCAGAGCCTACGTGAATCTTGATTTGCTCGGCAGTCGGTTCAGCTACACGCATATTGTGCATACGGCCCATGTATTCCACGATATCATCGTTGAGGTCGTCACCGGCAATCTTGATGGACTTGTTGGAAACGATACCACCCAGTGAAATAACGGCAATTTCCGTAGTACCACCACCAATATCGACAATCATACATCCTTGTGGAGCTTCCACGTCAATACCGATACCGATAGCAGCCGCCATAGGTTCGTAAATCATATAGACTTCACGGCCGCCCGCATGTTCGGAGGAGTCACGCACGGCACGGATTTCCACTTCTGTACTGCCGGAAGGGATGCAGACTACCATTTTCAGTGAAGGGGTGAACAATCTGTTCTTGTTGGGAATCATTTTGATCATGCCTCTCATCATCATTTCGCAAGCATAGAAGTCGGCAATCACACCGTCTCTCAAGGGGCGAACCGTACGGATACCGGATGGTTCACGGCCAATCATCTGTCGTGCTTTCTTTCCGATTGCAAACAGCTTGTCATCGTGTTTGCTGTCGAGAGCTACAACAGAAGGCTCGTCCACAACAATCTTATCATCGCAAATGATGATGGTATTGGCCGTACCAAGGTCAATTGCGATTTCTTGTGTAAAAGAAAATAGTCCCATTTTGTATAGTTCGTTTTTAATGTAGTTATTCTAGTGTTTAAAATGTCTGAAACCGGTTGTGACCATTGCCACATTCTTTTCGTTGCACATGTCAATGGACTTTTGGTCGTTGATAGAGCCGCCCGGTTGGATAACGGCCGTGATACCCGCATTGGCAGCCAGTTCCACGCAATCAGGGAATGGGAAGAAGGCATCGCTTGCCATTACTGCTCCCTGCAGGTCGAAGTTGAAGCTGTGTGCTTTATCAATGGCCTGTTTGAGTGCGTCAACACGTGACGTTTGTCCCACACCGCTGGCGCAAAGCTGCTTGTTTTTCGCCAGAACAATAGCGTTGGACTTGGAATGTTTGACAATGATATTTGCGAAGAGCATGTCTTCAATTTCCTGTGGTGTGGCCTGTTTGTTGGTGACTGGTGTCAGTTCCTCGGCTGTTTCCGTTTTCAGGTCTCTATCCTGTACAAGCACACCATTGAGCAACGAGCGGAATTGCAATTTGCTTTTGTTGTTTTGCTTTTGAATCAAGATAATGCGGTTCTTCTTTGTCGTCAATATTTCCAGTGCATCGATGTCATAATCAGGTGCAATGATTACTTCAAAGAATATTTTATTGATTTCTTCGGCAGTGGCCTTGTCAATAACTGCGTTGGCAATGATGATGCCTCCAAATGCAGAAACCGGGTCACCTGCCAGTGCATCCTTCCATGCTTGCGTCAGGTTGCTTCTGGATGCCAGTCCGCAGGCATTGTTGTGTTTGAGGATAGCTACAGTAATATCATCGAAGTCGTTGATCAGATTGACAGCTGCGTCAATGTCAAGCAGATTGTTGTAAGAGATTTCCTTGCCGTGCAATTGTTCGAACATCTCATCGAAATTGCCGAAGAAAAAGCCCTTTTGGTGAGGATTCTCTCCATATCTCAATGTCTTTGAACCGTTGGCAGCCATTCTGAAAGCGCTTTTGTTGTCGGCGTCAAAATAATTGAAGATAGCAGAGTCGTATTGTGAAGAAACGGCAAATGCCTCTTTGGCAAACCATAATCTTTCGTCCAAAGAAGATTCAGCACCTTTGTCATTGAGGATGTTCAACAGCGGTTGGTATTGTTGTTTGGATGCTACAATCAGCACGTCTTTATAGTTTTTGGCAGCCGCTCTGATGAGTGAAATGCCTCCTATGTCGATTTTTTCGATAATATCCTGGTGAGACGCACCACTGGCCACTGTATCCTCGAAAGGATAAAGGTCAACAATAACGAGGTCAATTTCAGGAATTTCGTATTGTTCTATCTGTTGCTGGTCGTTTGCATTGTCTCTTCTGCACAAAATGCCTCCAAACACTTTTGGGTGTAATGTCTTCACTCGTCCACCGAGTATGGATGGATAGGAGGTAAGGTCTTCCACTGCTTTACAAGGAATGTTGAGTGATTCTATAAATTGTTGTGTACCACCGGTGGAAATGATTTCCACGCCTTCGTCATGTAATTTTTCGACTATTAACTCAAGGTTATCTTTGTGGTACACAGAGATTAACGCTCTTTTAATCGTTTTATTTTCCATACCTGCACGTGTTTTTGTTTGAAGCATGCAAAGCTATGAAAAAATGTTGGTTATCGCAATAGTTTTTTTTTTAGGTGTTTTCAGTTAACAGGTGCTATGAATGCGTCCTCTATATGTTCGATTTTGAAAGAGTTCTGTTGTTTTACGAGTGAGATGATGTCAAAGCGCACCTCTTTGTCGATGTTGTTCATTTTGATATAATGGTCGGTTGCTTTGACAATATTTCTGATTTTGGTGTTTGTGATTGCATCGGTCGGTTGGCTGATATAGTCTGAGTAGCGTGTTTTGACTTCGGCAATGATGAGTCTGTTGTCTGTTTCGGCGATGATATCCAGCTCCAATTTCCCGTCTCTCCAATTGGTTTCTCTGATATGGTATCCTTTCTCCTTAAGGTATTTTACTGCAAATTCTTCACCTTTATGTCCTAAATCATTGTGTTTAGCCATTTGTGTTTTTATTATTCGTTGAATCGTTGTATTTTTGTGGTAGAATTAATATTAGTATCCATGTCTTCGTCTTCAAGGTCACCCAAATTACCCCGTCGTCCTGCTGTGAGGGTTCACCGCCATACGTTTATGTTGAATGAGCAGGAAGAGCGTGCCTTGGAGCGTTATTGCCGCCGGTATCGTATCAGCAATAAGAGCAAGTTTATCCGTGAGGCAGTCATCAATGTCATATTGCGTCGTTTTGACGAAGACCATCCTACTTTATTTTAAAAGAGAATGGCAATGCGTGCCCCCAAATCAAAGGTTGTTGCGGTGGCATTTCTTGTGAAAGGCTGGTTGTCAATGTACTCGGTAAGAGTTGTGTTTCCTTGATAGGCTTTTCCATAGACAGACAATTGCAATGCATTGGGTTTCTTGCCGAAGTTCAACCGTGCCCCTACTGACAGTTCGGTCATGGCTCCTCCTTGCTGTTGGGGGGTAATCTGAAACATATATCCTCCGTCGAGACCTATGAAAGGCGACCATTTGCTTTGGTGCAATGGGTGATATTCGATGCGCATAAACAAGGGTACTAAAGTTTGCTGTTGTTCCCCGTTTTTAATGATGAAACCTGTTCCAATCCCGACAAAGAACCTTTGTTGCAGAATGTTTCTGTAGCCTATGACCAGGTTGCCTTCCATATTGAAAGATGGGTCGCTGAGGGTAGAGCCGGCTTTGATGGCCAACTGTAGTCCGAGCGGATTGTTTTGTCCGTTTTTGTTGTTATCGGATTGAGTTTCGTTATTATTTTTTTTCAGTGCGGCAATAGGATATTGTACCAGTTGGCCTTCGGGTGTTATGTAAACAGCGATTTCATCGTTTACCTTCACCGTATACGCCTTGAATCTTTCTCCAGTATTGGTCTTGACATTTTTGATAGTGTTGTCAACGACAGCCTTTATTTCTTTTGCTGGATACTGGAGCGTTTGTCCGTCAGAGGTTTTCAGCATGATAACCTGTTCATTTTGGGCGATGACAGTCCCCGTGATACTGTTTCCTGTATGGAGAAAAATACGTTGTTCCTGCGCAAGTAGATTTCCTGCGCATAGAACAATTATCCCAATTAAAAAGAAATGCCGCATCTACTTTTCTGATTCTCTGAGTGCTTCCATTACATTGATAACATAGTCGCCCATCTTTTCGCATTCGTTGATGGTGTCCATGTATGTTACGCTAGCCAAATAGTCGTAGTCTCTGTTATTGACGTTAACTGCGTTTTGGTTTTTAAGCTGATTTCTGAAATTATTGATTTCGCTTTCAATGTTGACAGAACGGTTGAATTCGTCCATGTCCAATGGATCGTCGCTTTTGAGTGCATTGGTCATTTGGTAGATAGCACCCTCAACCAGATTGAACATCAAGTCGATATTGTCATTGATATAATCGGTATATTCAGTCTTGTCGTTTCTTTTGCGCTGTATGATTCTTGCCAGATTGAAGCAGCTGTCGCCCACACTTTCGATTTCAGAAACGATGCGCAACATGGTATGTATTTTATGCTTACTGATGTTGCTTAAGCGTCCGTCGGCTACTTTTGATAAATAATCGGCAATTTCAATTTCCATACGGTCGCAGATATTTTCATACTTTTCTATTCTGGAATAGATTTTTACGAATTCGTTTTCATTGTTTTCCTTGTAAAGGTCTCTAACCATTCCAAACATTCTCTGGGCTCTTTCGGCATACAATCCGATTTCTTTCCATGCTTGAAGGATGGAAAGCTCTGAAGTGGAGAGCATTCCTGTAGAGATGTATTTCAGTTGGAATTCTTCGTCCGATTCCTTCTTCTTTATGATGATAGAAACAAGGTTTGCAATAGGTTTGACAAACCATATCATAATAAATGTATTGAGGATATTGAAAGTGGTGTGGAACAACGAAAGAGCGTAAGATGTAGAAATCTGATAATTGAGATATTGGTCACGCAATTGTGTCAGTTCAGGTGAGAGCTGTTCTCCTCCAGCTGTAATTGCTTTCATGGTGTCAGCCGGCAGGCTTTGCGAGAAGGCAATCAAATCTCGCGGGTCGCCCATATCCATTTGTCCGACTAAATAGGCAATCATTCTTGTAAAAGGATAAAACAGGCAGAGCATCCAGATTACACCGAATATATTGAAGATGAGGTGTGAGAATGCGGCTCTTTTGGCAGATACATTTGCCGGGATGGCTGCGATGTTTGCAGTAATGGTCGTACCGATATTTTCGCCTAGCACCATAGCCGCAGCCAGTTCAAAAGGAATCCATCCGTTGGCACACATGATAAGGGTGATGGCCATGGTTGCCGAAGAAGATTGCACAATGACGGTGAGCAAGGTTCCGATGAAAAGGAAAAGCAATACCGACAAATAGCCCATATCCGTGTAATTTTGGACAAAGGCCAGCATTTCAGGGTTGGCGTTCAGGTCGGGTGCATTGGTTTTAAGACCTTCTAATCCGAGGAAAAGCAATGAGAAGCCAATGATGAATTCACCCCAATATCTTCTATGGTTGTTACTGGAAAATACGAAAGGTATAGCTACAGCAATCAGCGGAACTGCGATGGTGGCAATACTGACTTTAAATCCGAAGAGCGAGATAATCCATGCCGTGGCGGTTGTACCGATATTGGCTCCCATGATAACGGTAATGGACTGTTCAAGGGTGAGCAAACCGGCGTTGACAAAACTGACAACCATGACGGTTGTTGCGGATGAAGATTGGATTAATGCAGTGACGAGGATTCCGGTGAAAACGCCCATGACCCGGTTTTTTGTCATGGCTGTGAGAATGGTTCTAAGTTTCTCACCGGCTACTTTTTGTAATGCTTCGCTCATCAATTTCATTCCATAAAGGAATAATCCGAGCGAACCGATAAGTGTAAAGAAGTCAAGTAATGAATAATTCATTGCAGTTCGTTATAAAATGAATAACGGCACAAATGTACGAATTTTTGTTGGTATTAAGCAAGAGGGGTGCTGTGTTATGATGTGTATCATAATGTTTTATGCGTTTCCCGTTTTGTATTGCTTTGGCCTTTCGCTATATAGTCATATGTTAGACGCAGTATGGAAGAAGCGAATTGAAAAATCCATTTTCATTTGCTTCTCCTCTCACGTTTCCATATCTTTGCATGGTTTGAGAAAAGTCATTTTTATGGAAAATACGAATATGCCAACCAGAATGGTGACCATTTATTGCAAGAATACCCAAAGCTATCATGATTTTCCGTTGGGTAGTTCCTTGCTGGAAATCTATCATGCCTTGGATATACATTTGCCCTATCCAGTGGTGGCGGCGCGTGTGAATTATAAGGCGGAGGATTTGAACTTCTACATTTATAAGCCTAAGGATATCGAGTTTATAGATGCGAGTACACCGTCGGGGATGCGCTGTTATGTACGTACGTTGAGCATGGTGTTGTCACGTGCTGTACATGACCTGTTTCCTAATGCCGAGTTGCGTATTGAGCACCCGATTTCCAAAGGATATTACTGTACATTAGGAAAGCTGGACAGGCCGTTAGACGAGCAGGTTGTGAAAGAGATTAAAGAGCAGATGTGCCGTTTGATAGCTGAAGACAAGCCTATCATTTGTGAAGAGCGGCAAACCAAAGTGGTGAAGGAATTGTTCCGTTCGCGTACGGATGGAGAGGTGACTTTGTTTGAGACTTTGGGTAATCCATATTGCCGCTATTTCCGTATGGATGACTTTATTGATTACTATAATGGCGTATTGATGCCTTCAACCGGTTATGTAACTGTTTTTGATTTGATACCTTATTATGATGGTATGTTGCTCCGTATGCCGGATAAACACCATCCAGACCGTTTGCCGGAATTGATTCACCAGGACAAGATGTTTGGAACATTCAACGAGTTTGTAAGTTGGAACAAGTTGATGCATGTGAGCAACGTGGGCGAGTTTAATGTGGCATGTAAAAAGAACCAGGCATTCAATATGATTAAGCTGTCAGAAGCTTTGCAAGAGAAGAAAGTGAGTCAGATAGCGGATATGATAACCAACCGTGAGGGTGGTCGTCCGAAATTTGTTTTGGTGTCAGGCCCCTCCTCGTCGGGGAAGACTACGTTCAGTAAGCGTTTGTCTATTCAGCTGATGGTCAATGGATTGAATCCAGTTATCATATCGATGGACAATTATTTTGTCAACCGGGAGGATACGCCGCGTGATGAGAATGGCGATTGGGATTTTGAGGATATCAATGCGTTGGATTTGCCATTGTTTAACAAGCAGCTTAAGGAGTTGCTGGATGGCAAAGAAGTGGAATTGCCGGCATTCAATTTTGAAGACGGCAAACGTTATTACAGAGGCGATAAGTTGCAACTGAGTAAAGACGGAATAATTATATTGGAAGGCATACATGCCTTAAACCCCGCTTTGATTCCAGGTATGCCCAAAGAGGCCTTTTTCAAGATTTATGTATCGGCATTGACCACCATCAATATAGACAACCACAATTGGATTCCGACCACAGACACGCGTTTGTTGCGCCGTATCATCCGAGATTACCGTTTCCGAAATTATTCTGCCCGTGAAACGATAGCCCGTGCTCCGAGTGTTCGCCGCGGAGAGGAGAAATGGATATTTCCTTTTCAAGAGAATGCCGATGTGATGTTCAATTCCGCTTTATTGTTTGAGTTGGCTGTATTGAAGCGTCATGCAGAGCCAATTTTGGCAGAGGTGCCCAAGTATTGTGATGAATATACGGAAGCGCACCGTTTGATTAAATTCTTGAACTATTTTATTTCCATTCCGGAGCGTGAGATTCCCCCAACATCCATGTTGCGTGAATTTATTGGTGGCAGTAGTTTCCGCTATTAGTTGGCAATATTATTGGAGAATAAAAAAATCAGGTGCATTTTGCAATGCACCTGATTTTTTATAGAGTAGGGTGGTTGTGTATTATTTCAATACTTCCACACTTCGTTTTACAAAAGCAGCCAAATCTTCACCTTTCAGTAAGTTGCTGGCCAAGAGAGCTATGTCAATGAGCTGATGAACGGTAGCATTGTCGGCGGCAAAGGCAGCACGTATGTCTTTGATATCCTTTTTCAGTTTGGCCACTTCTTTTGTAATGGCTTCCGCCTTGTCTTTTTCTTCCGTTGTAAGCTCATCGCTTTTCTTGTCTTTTTGTTCTTCCTTTATTTTAGCCTCTTCTGCTTCCTTGGCCTTGAGGGCTTCGGCAATCGGTGCCACTTTTTCGGAGCAAGCCTCTTCTTCTGCTTTGAGGATGTTCTTGATAAGCGGGTGAGCAGTGTTGACTACCAGTTTGTAAGAATCAGGCATGTCACCGTAGAAGCTCATCATGCCGCCTCCGACAACTGACATATCTTTCATACGACGCATGAATTCTTCCTGTGTAAGGAATACGGGCAGTGCATCTTCGCTTACATTTTCAAAACCGACAATAAAGTTGGTCTTGTCAATCTTTGGTAATTGTGAAGAGAATACAGCTTCGAGAGCCTGTTTTTCATCTTCAGACAAAGTTACTTTTTGGTCATTCTCCTTTTTGATAAGGTTTTCTACTATGTCGCTGTCCACTCTTACAAAGCGGGTTTTTTCATTTTTCTGCTCCATCTGGCTGATGATGTGTACATCCAGTTGGCTGTCCATGAGCAAGACGTCATAGCCTTTTTCCTTAGCACGTTGGATATAAGCGTACTGTGCATCGGCATCGTTGGCATAGAGGTAGATAAGCTCACCGTTTTTATCCTTTTGGTTGCCTTCAATCAATGTCTTGTATTCATCGTATGTGAAGTATTTTTTGTCGACATTTCTCAAGAGTGCGAATTTGACAGCACGCTCGTAGAATTTTTCGTCGCTCAGCATACCATATTGGATAAACAGTTTGATATCTTCCCATTTTTCTTCAAACTGCTGGCGGTCCGTTTTAAAGATTTCAGCCAAGCGGTCAGCTACTTTCTTGGTGATGTGACTGGATATTTTCTTCACATTGGCATCACTTTGCAAATAGGACCGTGATACGTTCAGTGGAATATCCGGTGAATCAATGACACCATGTAACAGCGTCAGATATTCAGGTACGATATTTTCTACAGAATCCGTTACAAACACTTGGTTGCAATACAACTGAATTTTGTTTTTGTGCAAATCCATGTGTGGTTTTATGCGCGGGAAATAAAGGATACCGGTCAAATGAAACGGATAGTCCACGTTCAGATGTATATGGAAAAGCGGTTCATCCATAGACATAGGGTAGAGTTCGTGGTAGAATTTGCTGTAATCCTCTTCAGTCAGCTCAGAGGGTTTGCGTGTCCATGCGGGGTTGGTGTTGTTGATGATATTGTCTTCATCTGTTTCCACCTGTTTTCCGTCTTTCCATTCCTTTTTCTTGCCGAAAGCTATTTCCACTGGCAGGAATTTGCAGTATTTGGTGAGCAGACCGAGTATTTTGCTTTCATCGAGGAACTCCTTGCATTCATCGTCAATGTGCAATACGATATCTGTACCCCTTTCCGACTTGATGGTCTGTTCCATTTCATATTCAGGACTACCGTCGCAGCTCCAGTGTACTGCCGGGGCATCTTCCTTGTAGGATTGTGAGAAGATTTCCACTTTTTTGGATACCATGAAAGCAGAATAGAATCCCAAGCCAAAATGTCCGATTATGGCTTGAGCGTTATCCTTGTATTTATTGACGAATTCTTCCGCTCCTGAAAACGCAATCTGGTTGATGTATTTGTCCACTTCCTCGGCAGTCATACCGATACCGTGGTCACTTACTGTGAGTGTACCTTTTTTTGCATCGATGGAAACCCGTACTTTCAAATCACCCAGTTCACCCTTAAATTCGTTGACAGAGGCGAGAGTACGAAGCTTTTGTGTTGCGTCAACGGCATTGGATACCAATTCACGCAAGAAGATTTCATGGTCGCTGTATAAGAATTTTTTGATTACGGGGAATATATTGTCACTTGTTACCCCAATATTACCTTTTGCCATATTATATATGTATTAATGTTATTATAATCGTTTTTCGGCTTCCCCTATTCAAAAAAAATGCCATCCGCTTATGCTGACATTATGGCAGGTTGTCGTTGATAATGACAGTTTTATCAAGTTATGGTGGTTAAAGGTTGAAACATGTTTGTAACAAGAGTGTAAATGCATCGTCATATTCTTGCCATTTGCTCGTAACATCACCCTGCTACTTTTGCACCTGTAAAAAGTTATGAGGTAAAAAGTATGAACAGATTAGTTGTTATTGGTATTGCTTCGTTGTTTGCCGTTGAGGTAAACGCAGGCATTTTAAAGGGAAACATTGTGGACAAGAACACGAAAGAGCCATTGATAGGCGCTTCTGTTCAGATAGTAGGAACGACTCAGGGGACGATTACGGATTTTGATGGTAATTTTGAGTTGAATGTCCCGGATGGAGTAGTGGATATTGAAGCCCGTTATGTAAGTTACAAAAGTCGTTTGTTGCGTCACATCAAGGTGGAAGGAGAGATAATAAGCAATATAGAACTTGAAGAGGCTGCTCAAGCCTTGAGTGCCGTGGAGGTGGTGGCCCGTCGCAACAGAGAGAGCGAAAACATGTTGTTGCTCGAGCAGAAAACGGCAGTATTGGCCACGCAGGCAGTAGGAGCAAAAGAGTTGTCGAGAAAGGGAGTGGGCGATGCTGAGGGGGCAGTTCAGAAAGTGTCGGGCATCAGCAAGCAAGATGGAGTAAAGAATGTATTTGTTCGTGGGTTGGGTGACCGTTACAATACTACTTTGTTAAATGGTTTTCCCATACCTTCTGAAGACCCGGAATACAAGAATATAGCCTTGTCCTTTTTTGAAACAGATATGATTCAGTCGATAGGTGTCAATAAGGTATTTGCAGCCTCTCAGACTGGCGATGTGGCAGGGGCAGCCATTGATATCCGTTCAAAAGAACTGATGGGCGATGAAGAGTTTGATGTTAAAGGTTCTTTTGAGGTGAATACGCAGACGGTAGCTCAGCCTTTTCTGTTGCAGGACGGCAGCAACTATATGGGCATTGCCAGTAAGCAGCAACCAGGTAATGATTTAAGCCTCTATAATTTTTCCAACCGATTGACTCCTTCTGTCATCGGGTTTAATCCGAATCACAGTTATGGAGTTTCTGGAGGCAAGAAATTTCTGGTGGGAGACAATGCCGACCCGCTCAGCTTTTTCCTTCTTGCCAATTATTCCCAGCAAAATACCTTTACCGACGAGTTGGTGCGTAATACCAATACCGGTGGTGATACTATTCAAGAGCAAAACGGTAGTAAATATGCGCGCACCACGACACAGATGCTGTTGGCTAATGTGAATTATGCCTGGAAGAAGAAGCATAATTTAAGCTATAACTTTATGATGATTCATGCCAATAATCAGTATGTCGTTGATTATGAGGGAATGAATGCGCGTTTTGAAGATTATCATTATCAAGGCTTCCTGCGTCGTCAGCAGACCAATGACAATCTGCTTATTGTGAATCAACTTCATACGGACTGGCAATTGGCGCCATCCTGGAAATTGAATGTGGCTGCCGCTTATAACTATGTAGTGGGCGACGAGCCGGACCGCCGCATCAATTATTTGTCGGAGACAGACCAGATAGGTTCCTATACTCCGACGCGTGGTACAGGTTCACAGCAACGTTACTTTTCTACATTGCAGGAACATGATGCCAATGTAAAGGCTGAAGCGGTTTATAGCATTCCTGATAATTTCGGTAAGAAATCTAATGTGCGGATAGGGTATTCCGGTCGTTTTGTAGTCGATGGTTTTGAAGCAGTAGAATATGACATGTCAGCCATCCGTACCGCTGATATGCAGTTGGACCAGCTGGATTTGGATGCCTATTTCAATCAGGAAGGTTTGGATAACGGAAACTTTTTATTGGATAAAAATACAGATATCTACACAGTCAACAAACTGATAAACGCGGTTTACGCTGATGCAACCTATCAGTTTACCAAGGCCTTTACTGCCAATCTGGGTTTTCGTATGGACCATGTGCTGATGCGTGTGGACTATAATGTAAACCGTGGAGGTACACAAGGAAGTGAGGAAATCAACAAGCCGTTTTTTCTGCCGAGTCTTAATCTGAAGTACGACTTGACCAAAAAGCATTCCTTGCGTTTGGGAGCCAGCAAAACCTATACCTTGCCGCAGGCAAAGGAAATATCTCCGTTCCGTTATGTTGGCGTGAGCTTCAAGAGTCAGGGTAATCAGAACCTGCAACCCTCTGACAATTATAATGTAGATTTAAAATGGGATTTCTTCCCGACCGAATCCGAACTGGTTTCCATTGGTGGTTTCTTCAAATACATAGCCAATCCCATATCACGCATTGAGGTGGCGAGCGCCGGTGGCTATCTGTCTTATGAGAATATATCGGACAAGGCCTTGGTGGGCGGCGTTGAAATAGAATTACGCAAGGATTTATATAAGAAATCAATAGGTGAAGATTTTCATAAACTCAATTTGGGTTTCAACGGAACATATACTTACACGTATGCTAAAGTGGAGCAAGCCACAGACAAGACCGGTTCACAACTGGAAGGTGCAGCCCCCTTTATAGTCAATGCAGACTTGTCTTATCAATTCAGAAGAAAGGATTACGGATTTACAGGCACTATTGTATGCAATTACTTTTCCGATCGTGTATACACCATAGGAACACAAGGTTTTGACGATATTATCGAAAAAGGTGTTCCAACATTGGATGTGGTAATGTCGGCACAACTTACCCAACATTTTACGGTAGATATGAAAATGAAAAACTTAATTAATCCTTCCTATCGTCTGGTTCGCGATGTAAGGTCGACAGGGCAGGAAGTAGTTCTCAATGAATATGATAAGGGTCGTGAAATTTCTGTGGGTCTGACATATAAGTTTTAATGACTAAACTATTAAAAAGACAATACTATAACACCAATTTTTAATTAAACAATTTCGTATGAAAAAGCTATTGTTGAATGCTCTTGCATTCTGCGCTATGAGCGCCATGTTGTTTACTTCTTGTGAAAACAACGTAAATGATGACAACGATCAACCCAGTGCCAACGAGCTTTCCGGAGCAATAACCTCCGTAAAAGAGTTGGATGCTAATGTAACCTATACTCTTAACGGAACTGTAACCGTAGAGGAAGGTGGTGAGTTGGTCATTCCTGCCGGAACGGTTATCAAATGTCGTAAAGGCTTCAGTAACTATCTGTTAGTTTTGCCTGGTGGTAAAATCATGGCAGAAGGAACTGCTGAAAAACCTATTGTATTTACTGCAGATGTTGAGAATGCCGGTTCAGGTTATTGGGGAGGTATCATCATCAATGGCAAAGCTCCTATTTCAGGTGCAGAAAAATATTCTACCGCATTGACTGAAGTAAACAATGCTTATATTTATGGAGGTAACGATGCTGAAGACAATTCAGGTGTATTGAAATATGTAAAAATCGAGTATGCTGGTGCACGTTCTACTGCTGAAGTTGAACATAATGGTTTGACTCTTAATGCAGTAGGTAACGGAACTGTAATTGAAAACATCTATGTACTTGAAAGTGCTGACGATGCAATTGAATTCTTTGGCGGTTCTGTAAATGTAACCAATCTTTTGGCTGTAAACTCCGACGACGATATGTTTGACTTTACCCAAGGTTATACAGGAACACTTAAAAACTGCTATGGCGTATGGGCAAAAGGTTATACCAGCACCGAGAGTGACCCACGTGGCATTGAAGCTGACGGAAACTTTGATGGTATGGGACCAGACCATGTTGACCAATCTAATTTCAAGGTTGAAAATATGACTGTTGATTTGCGTCTTGATTATTCTGATGCAGAAGGAAGCTATATGCACGATGTTATCAAATTGCGTCGTGGTGCAACTGCAAACATCACCAATGCATTGCTTAAAGGAGTGGGTGCCTATAAAGACATTATTGACTTGACTGATGGAAAAGGTGATGGTACGGAACAAAGCAGCATCAGCATCAGCAATGAAAATACAGGAACAGCTCTTGGCAAAGAAATCAATATTACTGACGGTAAAAGCTATCCTAACGTAAAAGTTGAAGCTGGCAATACTGGATGTGATGCAACACTTTTCGGTTGGACAGGATATGCACTCTAATGATATAAACGCAAATATGGTATATGTGATACCATATTAATACTCTACAACCTCAATAACGATGCGCCCCGGTGATACGTGAAGTATGGCCGGGGCGATTATTTGTACAGCATGATGACAAGTGTGTTATGGTTACAACCATTTTTTGTGTTTCAGTAACCAATAGGCACCACCAGACAAGAATAGCGACAAGCCACAAATGATGAGAAAGGCCCATTCCGATTGTTCACTGTGGTTGACCAGGTTCATTCCATAGAAGCTGGCAATTAGGGTTGGCAGCATGAGAATTAACGATAAAGCGGTCATGCGTTTCATGACCAGATTTACGTTATTTGATATGACAGATGAAAAAGTCGTCATTGTTCCTTTGAGCGTGTTGTGATAGATAAGCACCATTTCGTAAGCCTGGTAAAGCTCAGTCCGTGCATCGGTATATAATCCGCTATTGGCGTCCAACTGTAGATAAGTCAGTAATTTGTCCAGCAGAATCTGGTTACCTCTTAGTGCCGCTTCAAAATAGACCAAGCTCTTTTCCCAGTGCATCAATTTTTGCAAGTCGTCGTTGCGGATATTGTGGAGCATTTGTGCTTCCGCCTTGGAGGTTTCATCGTTGATTGTCTTTGTATAATTCATGAACCATACGGCTGCATTCATTAGTAAATGGACCACAAGTTCATGAGCATTCGTGTGGTTCATCTTTTTAGTCTTGGTGTAAGCCAGAAAATCAGTTAGGGCATCTGTTGGATAGGAGCAGATGCTGATGAATGTTTGCCCTTTGAAAATGAGGAATAGCGGAACGGTGGCAAAATGGAGTTTCTGACCATCGCGTTTACGTGGTATCCGAATGATGACAAGTGTCCATCCCTGTCCTGAGTCAACCCGTGGACGCTCATCAATGTCATATATATCTGCCAGCAAATTGGCTGGAATATCAAACCGGTCAGTTATTTGTTCCAATTCCTTTTTTTCGTGTCCTTCCAGGTGAATCCAGTCTCCTTCCGTGTAATTATCTGTAGGAGTAAAGCCGTCTTCCAGATGATAATACTTTATCATGTTCCTTGTTTTTATGTGTTGGGTAGATTATTTTCTCTCTGTGGCAAAAATACGAAAATACTTGATTGGCAAAAAATTGGATATGGTATTTGGGGTGCCTACGCTATAGGAACATGGGTTTTTGTCTCTTTTATATAAATAAGCTATCTTTGTGGTCGTTTTGATTACGCGGTGTAGCCGATAACAAATATCCATAAAAAACAGCCCGTTAAAACGGCACTATTATAACAGATATGTCAGTAGAAATTAAAGAGGTACGTACATCAAAAGAACTTCGTAAATTCGTTCAATTCGGAATAGATCTTTATAAAGGAAACCCTTATTATTGTCCTCCATTGGTATTTGATGAGATGAATACTTTCAATCCGAAAAAGAATCCGGCATTGGAAGTGGCCGAATATGTTAATTATCTGGCTTATAAGGATGGAAAGATAGTGGGACGTATAACGGGACTGATTAATCATGCGGCCAATAAGGCGTGGAACTATAAACATGTCCGTTTTGGCTGGTTTGATTTTATTGATGATATGGAAGTGTCGCAGGCGTTGCTGGAAGCTGTGGAGAAATGGGGAAAAGAGCGCGGAATGACGGCTATGAATGGTCCTGTTGGATTTACGGATTGGGACCATCAGGGTTTGCTGATTGAGGGCTATGAATATGATTCACCCATGGCAAGCCTGTATAATTATCCATATTATGTCAAGCATTTTGAAGCTTATGGGCTGGTAAAAGAGATTGACTGGATAGAATACCGCATATTTCCTCCAAAGGAAGTGCCAGAGCGCATGATGCGTGTCGGTAGTATTATTCAGGAGAAATACGGGTTGAAGATAGTGAAAGTCAAATCCTGTAAGGAACTGATGAAGCGTTTCCCGAATTATTCCTATATGGATGTGATAGATTTGGCCTATCAGCCTTTATATAATTTTCAGCCACTTACTCCTGCGCAGAAGAAATATTACAGTGAGATGTATTTCCCTCTCTTGAATTTTGATTTTGCGACTTTAGTCACCAATGATAAGGATGAGTTGGTGGGTGTTGGTGTGGGTATGCCCAATATTTCGGATGCGCTTCGTAAATCGAAGGGGAAACTATTCCCTTTTGGTTGGTATCACATTCTGAAAGCTTTGAAAACGAAACATATCAAGTCGTTCGACCTATTGCTTATTGCAGTCCGTCCGGATTATCAGAACAAAGGGGTCAATTCCTTGTTCTTCATAGACCAGATACCTTATTTTATCCAATATGGCATAGAATCGGTGGAAACGACAGCTATTCTTGAAGTGAACCACAAGAACCAGGCTAATTTTGAATATTTCGAAAAACTGCAACACAAGCGTCGTCGGGCTTATATTAAAGAGATTTAAGCATAGGGTGTATCAATGTTGTGAGAATGATTGACACACAGACTATGTTGTTCAGTATTATCCCTATTCTGGCGCCTTGAAGTTATATATTGGTTTGATGATATTGCATATCCGAACAGTGTCTGCTATGTTTTCTATGATTTCGTCTTTGGGCTTATAGGCCATTGGGGCCTCATCTATAGTCTTTTCATTCAGTGTTTCGCTGTAAATCCCTTCCATGGAATGGCGAAAATCATCGAGCGAAAGCTGTCTGAACGCCTCAGAGCGGCTCATTAGACGTCCTGCACCATGTGGAGCGGAATTGTTCCAGTCCGGATTGCCTTTTCCTTCGCAGATAAGTGAGCCATCACGCATATTCAGAGGTATGATGCACAGTTCTCCTGTTGTAGCGGAGATTGCCCCTTTGCGGATCATGTTGTCGTCGCTGATATAGTTGTGCACGCTCTCGAAAGTTTCTCCTATCTCGGATGCTTCGCACGACTCTTTTAGATAATCCATGAGGATATTTGTAATAAGTTCTCTGTTTATGGCTGCCCATTTTTGGCAAATGCGCATATCATGGAGATAGTTCTCACGGGACTCGCCTGCCAGCCAGCAGAGATCCGCTGGTACAGGCGGTTGCCTCATCTTGAAAGAGTTATGCAGCTGTCGTATAGCCTCCTGAAGCTCATTGCGACGTCCGGTAGCCTTGTAGTCTTCTATCATCTTTTTCTGTTTTGCCATTAGTTCATCCCGGCCGGATTGGTTCTTGATGGCGATTTTCTGGTATATCTGTGCAACCTGACGTCCGAGGTCGCGGCTACCAGTGTGCACAACTAAATAATGCATTCCATGTTTATCTCGGTCAAGCTCGATGAAGTGATTGCCGCCTCCGAGCGTTCCGATGCTTCTGTTTAGCCTCTTACTGTCTTTAAGTTCACGGAAACAGCGGAGCGATGTTACCAGTTCCTTCGCCAGGATGTAGATTTCCATGTATTTCCGGTCAAGCAGCACTTGACCCTCACGAACCTTGCGTCCAGATGGTATCTTTTTGAGAATATACTCATTGAAAGAATGATAGTCTATATCCTTCATTGGCATGAAACGAACTACCCTCATCCCGCAACCAATATCTACGCCGACAATGTTGGGTATTACCTTTTCACCAAGGTTGCCGGTGAAGCCTATTACGCATCCGGCTCCTGCATGGACATCTGGCATTATCCTTATTTTGCTCTTGCTGAATACATCAATAGAGAGCAGAGCCTTTAGCTGTTCAATTGCCTTTTCTTCAATATTGTCTGTAAATATCTTGACGTCACATCCTTCAATCGTTTTCATGTTCTGAAATTTTATCGATGCAAAGGTAAGTGGGAGATGTGTCAGAACATGACACAGGGTTCAAAATAAAAATTTTTACCTCTATGTCACATTTTGGCCTATTACTGGTTTTATATAGACATAAAAAAAATCGTGTATGAAATCTTATGCTAATTTTAGTTACGTGTCCTTGTGAATATTTTTTGAAAGATATTATCATTACTGTCCCGTAAAAGTGGATAAATAGTTCTTTGAAATTATTGAAATATAGTCAATTACACGGTTTTTTGAAATGAAACGGACTTGATTTTGCAACTTTGCAGTCTAATACAAATGGCTGCTATGTT
>JADIMG010000088.1 GCA_017694875.1 Candidatus Gallipaludibacter merdavium | reverse complement strand
ATGTTAGTCTTAGGCAGGCGAAAGTATTTGCAATTCTCATGACCATGCCAAAAACAGCCGTTCACAAAGATGACCGTGCGGTATTTACGCAGCACCAAATCAGGATGACCAGGCAGACGTGGATGGTTTAGCCGATAGCGGAAGCCTCGGCTGAAAAGGAATTTCCGCACCAATATTTCTGGCTTGGTGCCCTTTCCATGTATGGCGGTCATGCAGCGATGGCGTTGTTCCTTGGTCAGACTGTCCATTTATTTATTTCAAATAAAACTTCTTATATTCTGCAACTTATCAGAATATTCAATTCTTATTGTAAAAATTTAGAGACAATTATTATATTCTATCAAAGAATCCCTCGTATTCTTCGTCGATTATCCTCCATTCTCCAATTTTGCGACCTCCGACACGAATTATCTTCCCTGATTCTTGAAGTCGTTTGAGATACTTCTGAACTTGACGTGCAGATAGTCCCATACTCTCTGCCATCTGTACTGCATTGATTTGAGGATTTTGGGAAATTAGCTTGTAAATCTGACGACTCGCTTTTACGAACTCTTTTGCGAACTTTGATGGACCTTTCACGAACTCTTTTACGAACACTTCGCCATTTTCTTTTACGAACTCTTGTATTAAAGGAGTACCAGCAGGTGTAATTTCTCCAATAACTTCATTCTTGAAATTCAAGTTCCATAATATCACATGGAACTCCGATGCATTTGAATGAAATTCAGGAACATGAAAATTAGGCAGTTTCTCAAACTTCTTATAGGAATCAATTATCTTCTTCATTCCGCTACCTCTCCGCTCCATAAGCCCCAATCGGCTGAAGAAATCAGCCAACAATGGATTCCTTCTTTTGGAGGGTACAGTAAGAGGATTCAGCTGTTGAATAAGTCTTCCATCCATCATACCTCCTGGAGAGTATATTTCTAAACGATCATCATACATGTCAATATGTATCTCACTTCCCATCTGCATGTAATCACGATGGATGATTGCGTTAGCTATTGCTTCTGTTACCGCACGTTCAGGATAGTCCGGTAATTCTTCGCGATGGTCACTCTCTTTCCACCATTTCTTCCGCGAATTGTTTCGCACAAAAGACACAGCGTCCTGCAACTGGGCTATTACACAACCTTCCAACTCAACATCGTCAATCGCTTCACCTAAGCCGCTTGTCATATCTAAACCATTCCAACGAGTACAAAATATACGGGATTGTCTTATCGGGGATTCATCCGCCAACAACACACCGGCATTTGTCAAATTACTGTTTTCATCAACGATCCCCCATGAGACAAATTCACTTTCATCAAACGAGCGTTGCAGCCTTTTATAATGGACAGATTTGAGCTTGGTAAAAGCCATATCCTCGAATCTGTAACTTGAAGGCAGGCTGTCATAAGTTTTGCCGGAACCTTTCAAAACGAGACTTTTCAATTGAATACGATCTGCAACAACAGACTCATTACCAATACGGACGAAAGCAAGACGCTGTTTGTCACCGATATAATAATAGGGTGTTTCCTGTCCCGGATACACATGCAACAACACAAGTTTTTTTCCGTTTGCCTCCTTGAGTTCAAGCCTGACTGCCGGAATAGGGTCAAGTTTGCTCTTTATCTCCTCACTGATTTTCTCAGCGTCACCTTCCGCATCATCAAGACCTAATATTTTGTCATCATCACTGATACCGAATACTAGTATGCCGCCTTCGCCATTGGCAAAGGCTGAGACACTCTTAAGCCAGCTTTTAGGCCGTCTGACTTCAAGCATCTGTTTCTTGTCGTAGGCTGTTGCTTCACCAATTAGTTTTTGTATTTCCATATTCATACGTCAATCTGTTCTTTTTATCAAACTTTTTATCGACAATAAATGAGGTGAATAGCTGTCACCACTCTTTGTGATAGGAGAGAAATCCAATTCACCAAATGCCGGAATGATATTCAGTTCTGCATTATAGACAAGATAGATGGATGCGCCTTTCTTGGTTGTTACCATATCTGTCATTTCATTTGCGGAAACAAGCCTTGGCCCTTTCCCATCAACAAAGAATGCCGCATATTTGTCACTTTTATTGTGGATGATGAGATATTTGGCAGCGGTAAAACCCTCAACTAATTGTAATGTTGCACCATTCATATTCAATGCGATACCCAACTTGCCGATCTTTTTCATCTTCTCCACCGCATTATCGAAATGTATTCCTTCTTTGGTTACGCACAATGCCAAATCATTATCAGCGGGCTTCACTGCATCAAACACAGCAACTGTAGGCAATACCTCTTCTGGATTCTGTCCTAAACGGCAAGGTTCTATATAAAAGAATTCCGATAATTCCGTCTTTATCACATTATTATTACCTTCTGGGTCTTTTTTATCCAATGCGAGCGAATACGTCTTTTCATCTTTGAATGGCGCATAGACCTTACCGATAACATTCTTGAAGTTATGCTTGATATACTCTTCTCCGTTTACCCCTGGTCGAGCACGCATGGCATAGAAATCATAGTCTTGTTGCAGCCATTCCTGTATTTCCTTGCGAAACTTGTCTCTCACCTTCGTTTTCCATTCCACCTTTTGTAGGGCATTGTTGCGTGCGTATAGGGACAATACGAACAAGAAGTTCACGTCATAGTGAAACACCAACAACGTGTCTCGATCAAACAACCTGTTCTCAAATTGCAGTTTCTTGTGCTTGTTGCTCTGCCGGTCGGTTTTCTCTATACCATCGTCAGCATAATTAAGTTCCTCATTTAGCTTTGCCGAAATGAAAAAGTTGGGGATGATATTGTAACCCTCTGTCACGTCATCACGCAATTTCACGCCCGACGAAGGCTGTCCTCCATCATTGAAGATGTCCAGATTCTTTTGTATCACGTTACGGGCATAGGTGTATTGTTTATAAACAGCTTCCTCTCCAACAGGATGACCTATCTTGTAATACTTGCTGTCGCCAATGTAATATGTCTGCTTTTCCTCACTGTCAATCAAGCTTCGTGCCGTAAACAGGTGGTCAACAATCTTACCGTCTTCCTGCTGCTTTTCCATTCCATCAGGTAAAGGGTTGTCGCCTACCAGCTCGTCAATGATAGCTTCGAACACAATATAAAAGCTCTTCACCAACAAGTACTCACGTTTTTCTGTAGTAATGAATATTTGCCTTGTCTCATCAAAGAAAGCATAACAAAGCTGCCACAATTGCAACGCTTTATCGGAGAAGTACTTGTATTTGATTTGTTGCAATCTCCGTGTACCAAAACCTTTGCGATAAGTCTCGAAACGTTTTCCTGTTATCAGTTGAAATTGGCACACTATATTTTTCGGAAAGCCAAATTCATCACCGATATAATTCAAAATAGAAAAGAAGATAACTAACAGTTCTTCGTCAAAATTTATCTGCCGCTTCTTGTTAACAGGATTCAAATAAATTGGCTGACCATTTTGTACAATGGCTGTTGTAGTACTTATTGTGCGTGTCCAATTTATTTTATTCATTCCACTGTGCAGATTCTTTACAATGGTAAAAAAGAAGTTTCGATTGTCCTTATTAAACTGTATCAGCGAAAGCAATATGTCAAGATAGGTATTACTCAGGCGGCGATACCCTTTGCCGATTTGTGCTATATGCCTGTGGTAGACAATCTCCGAATTTCCCTCTTTACTGTTTTTGTAGACCACTATTGCACGGTAAATCCATACGGCAAACTTATAAATAAAGTTTCGTTCAGTCGGACTAAGAGGATTATTTTCATTCAGGTTTATTACATCTTCTGGCCTGTACTTCCCGAACACTAATTCCGCCTTGTCGTTAAGTAATACCTTTGGGAGAATGAAGACACAGTCCTGCAATACAGCATTGTAATAATACCCTACATACTGTATTGACACCTTTCCCTCGACATTCTCCAAGGCATCAATGCCATGAAGAATGTCTTTTATATCGGCTACATTATATTGATGTTCTTCTATCAGGATTCGCATTTGTCAGACAGGGGTTTCTGTTATCTTAATACCAAGGTCTGAATTATTTACCGCTTCATAAACTCGTTGATGGTGTCACGCTGCTTTTCCGGATTGTGCATCCATCCGTCTTTGTTTACCCAAAGTGAATTCCCGTCAGAACATTTAATTTCGTATGAATAATCAGCATATTGTGGTGCCATGCTGTCATGCTCTTCTTTATTGCATACGACCCATGAGCGCATAGAATATTTCTTGAATGGCTCCCATATATCAATAACTTGCTGTGCCGACATTTCTGGGTGCATTTTCACGTATTCCTCAACAGTGGTGTATGGAACGGCATTTATATATTTTACTTCCTTGCCATTGACTTTTATAGAAATGTTATTTGGAACATCATTGTTTTCATCATCTCCTTGTTGGCTTATATTGTCCACCCCCAACCTTTTCAAAAACGCTTCGACTTTTTCTTCTCTTACTTTAGTATCTTTACCCTCTGCAGTATAGAATTTGTCAAAGGTCATCGTTTCGCCGTTATCATCCTTGAATATGTTGCTGTCAAAGTCATAATCTTTGAACACATCGTTCCACAAATAGAACATTACTTTTCCGACAAATGTTTCTGCTGATATTTCATTATTAGTTGCCTTGCAGAAAAAGTAACCAAGTTTCTTGTCTTCCGAATTTGTTGTTGAACCTATTTGCGCGTTTATTTTTTCCAAAAAGTTCCACCAATCATACTTATTCCCATTCACTTTGATTGCCCAATCCTTATTTGCGTTTGATATAGGGATATATTTCCAATCCCAGCGTCGTTTGAAAGCACTATCTATCGGGAACAGACTTTGGTCACTCGTGTTCATGGTCGCCCAAATATAAAGGTTGTCTGGTAAAAGGAGTATGTCGCCGTTAAATACTTCGCTTGCTACATTGCGGTTATTATATAATGCATTTATTCTGTTCGCATTTGCTATGGTCAAACCATGAAGTTCTTTTTTCAACTGCTTTTGCATATCAGCATCAGCTTTTATTGGATATTCAGAAAACCCACTATCATTACGGTCAAGCAATTGAAACAAATCCCCGAAGATCTGTGCACAGTTTCCACGATTTATTTCTTCTATAACAAGGAATTGTCTCTTTGGCTCATCTTCGCCTGCACTCGCATAATTCTTCCATGCTGCAATATATGCTTGCAGGAAAGCCTGCGCAACAAATTCATAGACAATCTTTGTCTCTTTACGTTTGCTGCCATCTTCATTTTCTACTGCAACTGCCTTTGTTCCAATTACTGTCATCACTGTTTCTTCAACAGTCGTCGGTTTGTATGCGCCGACAAATGTTGAATAGTCTGTGTCCGGATGGAATGTTGTGCGGATCACATCCTCACCCTTGGTTTCCTCATTTATTGTATGTGATTTACCCGTGCCAGGGGCACCGTAAAAGATTTGTTGGAAAAAGAATCCTTTGTATTGGTTGCGTGCTTTTTCTAAACTTTCTTTTTCGTCTTTCTTTTTTAAAAGCATTTTTGCCATTACAGCTAATGTAGAGGCATATCCATATTCAAACTT
>JADIMG010000087.1 GCA_017694875.1 Candidatus Gallipaludibacter merdavium | reverse complement strand
GAAAATGGCATCATCGGGCAAATTGAAACTCCGTCGATAAATCAAGCCCTTTATGACAAAAAAACGGAATTATCCTCTGTTACAGCATATACGTCCATATGCACAACGCATAGCACTTTTCACCTGCATGTGTATGTGGATGGGTATAGCAGGGTGTACCGGACATTCGGATATCAAAAACATCACACCAGAAGAATGTAATGCACTTCTAAAGCAGCAGGACGTACAATTGGTCGATGTGCGGACAGAACAGGAATATGGAAACGGACATCTGAAAGATGCCATCCTCATCAATATACAAGGACAGAATTTCACAACCAATGCAACGCAACAGCTGGACAAACAAAAGCCAGTAATTCTATATTGCAGAAGCGGAAGAAGAAGTATGCAAGCAGCAAAAACATTGGTAAACGAAGGATTTACAATGGTGTACAACCTGAAAGGCGGAATCCTGGCATGGCAAGCAGAAGGACTCCCGACGGAATAATGGACATAGTACAGAAATCAAAACCCTTAAATGCAATCATATGGAAATAATTGACGGTAAGAAGATTTCAGAGCAAATCAAACAAGAAATTGCTCAGGAAGTAAACGAAATGGTCGCTCGCGGAGAACGCGCCCCTCATTTGGCAGTCATCATTGTCGGCCATGATGGAGGCAGCGAAACCTACGTTGCCCACAAAGTAAAATCGTGTGCACAAGTCGGATTCCGTTCCACCAAAGTGGCATTCGACGAAAATGTAACGGAAGAAGAATTGCTGGCGAAAATTGCAGAAATGAACGCCGACCCTGATTTGGACGGATTCATTGTACAACTGCCCTTGCCAAAACATATTGATGAGCAAAAGGTGATTGAGGCGATTGATTACAGAAAAGATGTTGACGGTTTCCACCCTATCAACGTTGGCAGAATGAGCATCGGACTCCCTTGCTTTGTTTCTGCAACACCATCAGGCATCATTGAATTGCTGAAAAGATACAACATTGAAACCTCAGGAAAAAACTGCGTTGTAATCGGACGTTCCAACATTGTGGGCAAACCAGTTGCCGCATTGATGATGAGAAAAGGTTATCCTGGTGATGCTACTGTAACCGTATGTCACAGCAGAACAAAAAACCTGGCAGAAATATGCCGCAATGCTGACATCATTATTGCCGCTTTAGGCCAGCCGGAATTCCTAAAGGAAGATATGGTCAAAGAAGGGGCTGTTGTTATTGACGTGGGCACTACACGTGTGGCAGATTCAAGCACAAAAACTGGATTTAAGTTGAAAGGCGACGTTGATTTTGAACATGTTGCACCCAAATGCAGTTATATCACC
Source organism: Candidatus Gallipaludibacter merdavium (assembly GCA_017694875.1). GTDB lineage: Bacteria > Bacteroidota > Bacteroidia > Bacteroidales > Paludibacteraceae > Gallipaludibacter > Gallipaludibacter merdavium. The sequence goes on along the minus strand of JADIMG010000087.1, from coordinate 17,362 downwards.
CCTGTTCCGGGAGGTGTAGGACCAATGACCATCGTATCATTGCTCCGCAATACACTGCAAGCAGCACATAACAGAAAAGCTTAATAAAAACAAACAGAATAAATCAGGGAGAGTATCAATGATACTCTCCCTGATTTTTACCTCTCAAGTCCACTATAAATTTCTACACAATTATCTTTCTTCATCATCATTTTTCGTATGATTGGGTTTGGCAAACAACAAGTGATACATAATTCCCGACATACCTCCCAATGCAATACCTACCGCCAACTGCCCAATGGCCGTACCCAAAATTATCCCCACAAACATTCCCAACGACCAGCATAGTGTAAAACTCGGTTTTTTATCTCTTCCTTGTTTCATTTCATTTCTTTGATTCGTCCGTTCCAAATATATAGACAAAGATAAGAATAAAATCAAAGAAACCAAAATGCTTGTCTCAACAACCAGCCCCTCCCCTCTCCTAGAATCAGCAGCTTCACATGGAATATTAAACTCGGCAAAGCAACAATTACAATAAAAGAACAAGAGTGCTTGCATTCAGCAATATCCTCCTGAAGCTGAAATATCAAAACTTTGTAATCAGAAAGCAACAGTATTGTCATATGAGAAACAGAACTTTGGGCAAGCATTTTAAAGACAATAGTATGAGCACAACCACCAACAATCTGTACGCAGTAGAACTGACTCCTCATGGAGAATATTTCGCATATCTAAGCCACCATAAACAATGCTTTGCTTATGGCGAAACAAAAGAAGACGCCATAGAAAATCTCAAGGCGGCAAGTGAAGATTTTTTCGATGCATTTGAAGCTGTATTCGGCTTGGAAGAATATATCTAACCAACAATGGCTACTACTGACACACATCATCATTTACAGGTAGCACAAAACATAACACAAGCAAACAATCAAATAGCAAAGAAGAACCATTGTACTGCTAAAAAAAGCTAAATAACATTCTTGACACAAACTTGTAACATAAAATCGCTTTCTTTGCCAACAAAAGCGATTTTAATATGAAGAGCTCACGCAAGAAAGAAAAACCATATCTGGAACGGGACATCAGTTGGATGTATTTTAACCGACGCATCCTGCAGGAAGCTACACGCACGAACGTACCATTATTGGAACGCCTGGCTTTCCTCGGCATTTATTCCAATAACCTGGATGAATTTTTCAGAGTACGGATTGCTACACAAAACCGGATTGCGGAATGTACAGATCGGTCTGCCATCGCAGAAAAAGAAAAAGCCAAACGGATACTCCGCCAAATTGGCAAACTAAATGCAAAATACATAAAAGATTATGAGGCAGCCATTGAACAAGTAACTTCTGACCTCAAGAAAGAAAACATATATATCATTTCAGATTCAGATGTGACACTTGAACAATTGGAGGTTATCCGGAATTACTACAAGAAAAACATTAACGGATTCATTACCCCAATCTGGTTCTCTGCCATCAAATCACTTGACAATGAAAATGATGAAAACATCTACCTTGCAGTCAAACTGAGCAAAGATTCCGGACGGACACAATCAGAGTATGCATTCCTTGAACTACCGGTCAATCTGTGTGGACGATTCATCAGACTACCGGATAACAACGGGAAAAAATACCTGATGTATCTTGACGATGTGATACGTTGCTGCCTACCACTGGTCTTTGAAGGACTGGAATATACCCATTATGAAGCATACGCTTTCAAATTCACACGCGATGCTGAAATGGAGATTGACAATGACCTTCGTTCTGGCATGCTGCAAAAAATATCAAAAGGGGTAAAAAGCCGCAGGAATGGCGAGCCGCTTCGTGTCATCTATGACGGAAATATGCCAAAAGACCTATTGAGGAAGGTTCTCAAGAAATTACATTTAGACACCCAGGATACGGTCATTGAAAGTGGCAGGTATCATAATCATAAAGACCTGATGCGTTTCCCTGATTGTGGCAGAAACGATTTACGATATCCGGAATGGACACCTATCCTGAAGAAGGAACTGGATGGTCCGGATAGTTTATTGAAGAAAATTCAGGAAAAGGACCGCTTCATACATGTGCCATATCACAGTTTTGACTCCTATATCAGAGTTCTCCAGGAAGCGGCTATCAACAAACATGTATCCAGTATCAAGACAACACTCTATAGACTGGCCAAAGATTCAAAAGTGGTAAAATCCCTTATTGGTGCTGCCCGCAACGGGAAAAAAGTAACCGTTGTCATTGAATTGCTGGCACGATTTGATGAAGCATCCAATATCAACTGGTCCAAACGAATGCAAGATGCTGGTATCAAGGTTATTTTTGGAGTTGAAGGTTTAAAAGTACATTCAAAAATAACACACATTGGCATGAAAAGCGGTAAAAATATCGCATGTATCAGTACAGGCAATTTCCATGAAGGAAATGCGAAAACATATACGGACTGCATGCTGATGACAGCCCATGCCAAACTCGTAAAAGACGTTGAACAAGTATTCAATTTTATTGAACGTCCTTATTCACCAATACGCTTCAAGAATCTACTTGTTTCGCCCAATGAAATGAAGAATAAGTTTATCACACTTATCAACAACGAGATTAAAAATAAGAAAACAGGGAAAACGGCCTATATAAAAATCAAAATCAATCACATTACCGACCCTGACATAGTAAACAAGCTATACGAAGCTGCTGCTGCCAGTGTCACAATCGAACTGCTGGTAAGGGGCAATTGTTCACTCATGACCGATACGGAAAAAGTACACAACAGCATACGAATCATAGGTATAATAGACCGCTATCTGGAACATTCGCGCATTTTCATTTTTGCCAATGGAGGTGATGAAAAAATATTCATGGGCTCTGCCGATTGGATGCCACGTAACCTGGACAACCGCATTGAAGTCATCACTCCGGTATATGATCCCGCTATTAAAGGAGAACTGAAACGTATTGTCGAATACGGCTTAAAAGACAACATGCAAGGCAGGGTGGTAGACGGGAACGGCAATAACCAATTTATGAAAAGAGAAAACAATGAACCGGATTTCCGCTCACAAGAAGCTCTCTATATGGATTACCTTAAAGAAAACATCTAAGAAAACTACGACGCTATGGACAACAAAAATTCAAATGTGCATTATGCAGCAATTGACATAGGCTCAAATGCCGTTAGACTACTAATCAAACAAGTGGAAGAAGATATAGAAGGGAAAGCCGACTTCAGAAAAGAAATGCTGCTACGAGTACCTTTACGATTGGGATTTGACGTTTTTGCCATGGGAAAAATCAGCGAAGAAAAAGAAAAAAACCTGATGCGACTGATGAAAGCCTTCCGACACCTGATGAAAATATATAATGTAGAAACATTTAGGGCATGTGCAACATCTGCTATGCGTGATGCCGAAAATGGGAAAGACATCATCAAACGCATCAAGAAAAAGACCGACATTGACATTGAAATTATTGACGGGCAAGAAGAAGCAAAAACCATCTATAACAATCACAATGAATACATGGATGACAGAAACGGAAATTACATGTACGTGGACGTAGGAGGTGGAAGCACAGAAATCAACTTACTGTCTCAAGGAACTTTAGTTTGCAGTCGCTCATACAATATTGGAACCGTCAGATTTCTCAATCAGGCTGTAGCTGAAACGGAATGGGAAAGACTTAAAAACGACATGCAGGAATTGGCTACTTCATACGAAAAAACCAACATTATCGGTTCGGGCGGAAACATCAATAAGCTATACAAACTGGCAGACAAAAAGGACAAGCGCAAGCAAAGGATAACAGTGGAAACACTTAAAAAATTACATGAAGAATTGAAAGCCATGTCTGTGGAAGAGCGAATGGAAAAATACCAACTCAAGCCAGACAGAGCAGATGTGATTGTTCCGGCCGGTAATATATTCCTAAACATAGCAGAATGGATACATGCCACATACATCTATGTCCCTGTTATAGGATTAGCCGACGGTATCATTGATGAATTATATTTACAACACAAACAAAAACAAGAGATTTTATAAAATAATCCATGAACAAACGTTGAGGGGATGTGCCGTTCCAATGGTGCATCCCCTCATCATACAGAAAAGACCGATATTCCAACAAATTTGTGTGAGACACTGTTTTTTAGTACTTTTGTCAGTTGAATCAAGAAGCATCTATCTTGAATAAAAAAATCGGCATATAATTTACATAAACAACTAAATATCAATTCATTTTGGGAAGATTATTAGCCATTGACTATGGGAAAAAACGGGTGGGACTGGCAGTAACCGATCCCCTGCAAATCACAGCTAACGGGCTAGACACGGTGGCAAGCCATGAAGTATTGGACTATCTGACACGATACCTGGAAAAAGAGACAGTCGATATGTTTCTTCTAGGCAGTCCCAAACAGAACGACAATACGGATTCAGAAAACATGGAAAGGGTAAAGGAATTTGCCAAAGCACTGAAACGCAGATTCCCAGACAAGGAAATCGTCATGGTGGATGAACGGTTTACATCTGTTTTGGCTCATAGGGCTATGCTTGACGGAGGACTCAAAAAAAAAGCACGACAAGACAAAGCCTTGGTAGATAAGATATCGGCAACCATCATATTACAATCATATATGGACAGTCGGGATTTCTTGAAATAACTATCTTCTTACTATTGACATTGAAAACAAATAATGACACACAAACTATGATATTACCTATTTATGTTTACGGACAGTCGGCATTACGCAAACCGACAGAAGAAATAGGTCCGGATTATGAGGGACTGAAAGAACTGATTGACAATATGTATGAAACGATGTACAACGCCTCGGGCGTTGGATTGGCTGCTCCACAAATTGGTCTCTCCATCCGACTGTTCGTGGTTGACGCTGACGTTATGGGAGATGAGTACGAAGAATGCAAAGGGTTCAAACGTGCATTCATCAATCCGGAAATCACGAATAAAAGTCAGGAAACCGTCAGCATGGAAGAAGGATGTCTGAGTCTGCCTGGCATCAACGAAAGTGTAAGTAGAGCCAAATGGGTTGAAGTACGCTATCAGGACGAGAATATGCAAGAACATGAAGAAAAAATTGAAGGATACGCAGCTAGAGTTTTCCAACACGAATATGACCATCTGGAAGGTCATGTTTTCACTGACCGTATTTCTCCCTTGCGTCGCCAACTCATCAAAAACAAATTGAACAATATCGCCAAAGGCAAAACGGCTTGCCGCTACAAAACAAAATAACAAAAGCCTATGTATTACATTTGCAAACGAATGGAAATCAGTGCAAGCCATCACCTTGTATTGGACTACGAGAGTAAATGTCGGCTCCCGCACGGACACAATTGGATGATAACGGTGTATTGCAAATCACAGGAACTCAATGCCAACGGAATGGTATGCGATTTTACACACATCAAGGAAAAAATCCATAACTATCTTGACCACGGCAATCTGAACGACCTGCTGCCGTTCAACCCAACAGCAGAAAATATCGCTCGCTGGGTTGTTGACCAAATTCCGGAATGCTACAAAGCCATCGTGCAGGAATCGGAAGGAAATATGGCATGGTATGAAGAAGATTAACGAATTGTTTTACAGTCTGCAAGGCGAAGGATACAATTGTGGAACACCGGCTGTATTCATACGTTTTAGCGGATGTAATCTGCAATGCCCTTTTTGTGACACACAGCACAATACGGGAAAATGGATGGACGATACAGCCATTGTCACAGAGGTCATGAAATACCCTGCCCCACTTATAGTATTAACAGGAGGAGAGCCTACCCTATTCATCGACGAACCGTTTATAAAGGCTTTATTGGTCACCGGAAAAAAAATAGCCATAGAAACGAATGGAACCTGTCCTCTAAAGCTATCAGAAGAAACCAGAAAACAGATTTGGATTACCATAAGTCCTAAAGACTTTCTGGAAGGTTCCAAGTCACCTATATTAATGCAGGAATGCGATGAACTGAAAGTGGTGAATGTAGGACAGGAATTAAGCCATTATTTCGATATGAAAGCACATCACTATTTTTTGCAACCATGTGATTTCGGAGACGCAAAGAAAAATCAGGAAAACCTCCAAATGACAATTGAGTCATGTCTGCAAGATACACGCTGGAGGCTCTCATTACAAACACATAAAATGATTGGTATTCGATGATACTCAAAGACAATTGGTTTAGTGCAGCAGCCGAATCTGACAATGGAGCGCCCATCTTTATCAACGGACGGATGGACCTGGAAGCATTCAAGAATTCAGGCAAATTCAATGAACGTGTAGAGATTTATTGGCATTACAAAAAAGGCTTCAATGAAATGCCCCATGATGATGAAGGCAAACTTATGGAAGAAGTACTGGAAACTCTGAAAAAAGCAATGGAAAAAGATAAATTGGCTATCCTCACTGGGGTTTATACAGGAAACGGAGAAAGAACACTCGTCTTTTATACACGCACAGCACGTGTTTTTGGCGAGCGACTTAATGAAACATTAGCGCCATTTGAACTTCTGCCTATTGAACTCTATGTGGAAAAGGACAGGGAATGGAACGAATATAACGAAATGTTGGAAGCACAAGAATATGGAGAATAAAAAAGCATGAAATCTGAAAAGCTATTACAATACACTATTATATTTTTCACAATAATTTGTATCATCCCATTCTTATACATTAGTTTCTATATTCATCCGACAAATGATGATTACGTATATGCACTTACCCACATCGATATGAATTGTTGGGAAGCCATGATAGATTCCTACCTGAATTGGTCTGGACGCTTTTTTGCTACGCTAATTTCTAGCTTAAATCCATTAAGTATCACCTCACAACCAATTGTATGGTATAAAATCTACTCTTTTATTCTCATTTTATTTTTCTGCGCCACCATCTTCCTCAGTGCTTACCTTCTGTTTCGTAAAATATTCAGTCTCCGGCATATTATAGCTACAAGCTGTTTTTTTATACTATTATATTTAACTTTATGTCCGAAAGTCTCGGAACTGTTTTACTGGTTCTCTTCCTATACAGCCTTTACTATACCTAACATTGTCGCACTATTATTCCTAGCGTTATTTAGATATAAACACCCTATTGTCCTTGTTTTACAAGCCATCTTAGCTTTTCTTATACCTAGTGGTAATGAAGTAACTGCTATTCTCTTTGTCATGACAATGATTTTTCTTTCATATACCATGAAAGAAAAACGATTTTACATAATGACTCTTATCAGCATATTAAGCATCATTCTTGTAATCTTGAGTCCTGGCAATTCCATTCGTATGGACGGACAACTATCTGGTCATCCATATATATGGACACTGCTTATCAGCACATTTCAAACCATTTCATGGGCTATTCTATGGCTTCCTACACTTATTCTAGCAACATTTATATACATTCCCATGATTGGTATACATATACCATCATGTAAAATATGGAATATAAAGATTTCCCATTACATCATTTTTACTATCATAACCGTATTTTTAGCCCATATACCACCTACTTTAGGATTATCATCTGTTATGATCGGAAGAACAGCAAATGCTTTGTATTTCTTTTATATCCTCTTATATTTTATCGGAGTACAAATAATCATTGAAAAAAACAAAGAAAGAATTGCCGATTTCTTATCCTTTAAATATACACACATTATCTGTGGCTCCGCCACATTCTGTTTTATATTCTTAGGATCATTAAATTTAGAGAGTCCTATCTGTACAGCATACATGGATATAATAAGTGGAAAAGCACAAGCGTATAATCAACAATGGAACAACAGGAATCATATGGCACAAGAAACCAATTCTGGGATTGTTATCTTTAACTCTTTTGACATTGTTCCCAAGACCATATATATCAATGATTTGGAAGATAAAGCCAATGCTCAGTTTTGCAATGCCTACGCTGAATATTATCAACTTGATTGCCAAGTTCAAACAACTGCCAGACACGCACGGTTTACTACTAATTTTGAAACACTCTTTACAATCGGGAAAGCCATGCGTTAATACTAATGTAAAAAATAAACCAATCAATAGCAATCTCACGCTTTTAGAAGTGGAAAAATAAAAAAGATAACAATAAAACTATACCCATCACGTTATTCAATTAATGAGATAATTACAGATTGCATAGATAAGGTCTTTTATTTACCTTTGCTTTCATTTTTAGCGGATTATAAAACATGATTGATTATATAAAGGGAAGCATTGCCGAATTGACACCAACATACGCCGTAATCGAAACAAATGGTATCGGATATGGCATCCATATAGCCCTTACAACCTATAGTGCTTTGGGAAAATCGACTGAAGCCAAACTCTATGTCCACGAAGTAATACGGGAGGATGCACACCTGCTTTTTGGATTCATGAACAAAGGAGAACGGGCTCTGTTTCTTTTGTTGATTTCAGTTTCCGGCATTGGAGCCAATACGGCACGCATGATTCTATCATCCTATACAGCAGGCGAAATCAGACAAATCATCGCCACAGGAAACGCCAAACTTCTGAGTAGCATAAAAGGTATTGGACCCAAAACGGCCCAACGTATCATCGTAGAACTCAAAGACAAAATTCTCAAAGTGGAAATGGACGATGAAACACAGTCTACTCTACTAAATGAAGTTGATGCATCAACCGAAGGCACACGTGAGGAAGCTATTGCTGCTCTGACCATGCTGGGATTTGCCAGCGCACCATCAACAAAAGTGGTCAACCAGCTACTGAAAGAAGACCCACAGATACCTGTAGAACAAGTCATTAAACGAGCACTCAAGATGCTGTAATTATTAATTATCCAAAGTTCTAATTCTCCTTGAAAAGGAATCGATACATATTCATCTTTTTGTTGATTATTCTGCTGTCAGGTAGCATGTATCTGGCACTGGCTCAAACTGCAACCATCGGACAAGTACCTGCACAAGAAACAACTACCGAGGATGATACGGTAGGCACCAGTGTAGAAACAGGAAACAGCGGAGAAACCACGGTACATGCCAAGCAATACAAGCATGACGAATATACAGACCTTCAACGCACCAACTCACCATTTGACCTGAAAGACCCCGATAATATCAGAACAGCCGTCGAATACGATCCGGAAACCGGATACTATATTATGCATACACGAGTAGGCGACACGGAAATTGCCACTCCTTTCATGATGACAGAGGAAGAGTACAGAAATTACTCAGGCCAACAAGCTATCCAACAATATTGGAAGGAAAAACAAAATACCGGTGAGCCCAATAACGAAGCAAAATTTGATCTTACCGATATAAAGTTCAATATCGGACCTGCGGATAAAATATTCGGACCTGGAGGAGTGCAACTCAAAACGCAAGGTTCGGCTGAAATGAAATTTGCACTTAACCACACCCAATTGGACAATCCGGCCTTAACACAAAGAGCCAGAAATAATACTGTACTCGATTTTGATACAAAAATCCAACTGAGTGTCAATGGTAAAGTAGGCGACAAGGTAAACTTCAACATGAATTACAATACGGAAGCGACCTTTGACCAGGACCAACAAATGCTCAAACTCAATTACAAAGGCAAAGAAGACGATATTATACAAACGCTGGAAGCTGGAAATGTGAGCATGCAGCTCAACAGCTCTCTGATTACGGGAAGTTCGTCTTTGTTTGGTATCCGAACAGACCTGAAATTTGGCAAATTGAGTGTGCAGGCCATCGCTTCACAGCAGAATTCTGAAAGTCAAACCGTTAGCTCTGAAGGTGGGGCACAGATGACGGAATTTGAGGTCTCCATTGACAATTACGATGAAAACCGACACTTCTTCCTGGCACACTATTTCCGTGACAACTTTGACAAAGCCATGAGCAATTTGCCCCACATCACATCGGGCATTACCATTAACCGTATTGAAGTATGGGTTACCAACAAAAGAGGAACATTTGACCAGGCACGCAATATCGTGGCATTCATGGATTTGGGTGAAACACAACACATGGACAACTCACACTGGGTAGCACAAGGCGGCCAGGCTATACCTTACAACAAAGCCAACAATCTGTATGATGAAGTAATTACTTTACCCAATGTGCGCGATATTCAATATACCAATTCAGTACTTGATGACGCATATGGTGCTTTTGGTATTATCGGAGGTGAAGACTATGAAAAAATAGAAAGTGCACGTTTGCTTACTTCATCCGAATATACGCTGAACAGTGAACTGGGTTTCATTTCTTTGCGGAGTGCCCTAAATGCAGACGAAGTGCTGGCAGTTGCATTCGAATATACGTATGGCGGTAAAGTATATCAAGTAGGTGAATTCAGTACAGACGCAGTTGAAGCACCCAATGCACTGGTATTGAAACTTCTGAAAGGAACATCACAATCACCAGGTCTCGGCACTTGGAACCTGATGATGAAAAACGTCTATTCACTGGGGGCCATGCAGATGCAACAAGAGGATTTTGAACTGTTTGTTGCCTACAAGAACGATTCTGTCGGAACGGAACTCCAATACATAAGTGAAGGAAACATCAAAAACAAGAACTTGTTGAGAGTAATGAATCTGGACCGTCTAGACAGCAGAAACAACCCTAATCCTGACGGAAAATTTGATTATGTAGAAGGATATACAGCCATATCAAGTACCGGCCGAATCATATTCCCCGTATTGGAACCATTCGGTTCGCACCTACGAAAGGCCATTGGCAATGATGCCATCGCCGACAAATATGTTTATCAGGAACTATACGACTCCACTCTGGTAATTGCACAAGAATACAGCGAAAAAAACAAGTTCATCCTAAAAGGAGAATACAAGGGATCATCCGGAAGCGAAATCCGTTTGAATGCCATGAATATTCCACGAGGTTCCGTTGTTGTAACGGCTGGAGGTGCTACTCTGGTGGAAAATGTTGACTATACTGTGGATTACATGATGGGTACTGTCACCATCCTCAACCAGTCGATTTTGGATTCAGGTACCAACATTGACGTACGATTGGAAAACCAATCCACATTCAGCATGCAACGCAAATCCTTGTTCGGTACGCATTTGGAATATGCATTTACCAAAGATTTGTCAGTGGGTGCTACCATTATGCACATGTCTGAACTCCCGTTGACAACAAAAGTCAATACGGGTAGCGAGCCTTTGGCCAATACCATTTGGGGCATGAATGCAGCATGGAAAACAGAATCACAATGGCTGACCAATATGATTGACAAGCTACCATGGACGACGGCCACACAGCCTTCGACCTTTGCTGTCAATGCCGAATTTGCCCAACTGATTCCCGGACATTCCAAAACCATTTCCGAAGCGGGCCTGGCATATATTGATGATTTTGAATCGACCAAGACAAATATCGACATACACTATCCGTACTATTGGTGCCTGGCCAGTACACCTTACAACCCTAACGGAGGCTTATTCCCAGAAGCCGCTTTGAGCAACAATACGGATTACGGCAAAAACAGGGCTTTGCTTTCTTGGTATACCGTTGACCAGATTTTGGTAATTCCACAACGAAACACACCTGACCATCTAAGTAATGATGCAGATGCCCGCAGTGACCATCGTGTGCGTACGGTGGCCGAACAGGAAATATTCCCCAACCGTGAAACCTTGGCAAACGAGACATCGCGCCTGAGCGTACTGAACCTGTCATACTACCCGACAGAACGCGGACCTTACAACGTAGATGTTGATGGCATGAATGCTGACGGTACATTGGCAAACCCCAAACAACGTTGGGGAGGTATGATGCGCAAGCTGGATGTAACCGATTTTGAAAGCTCCAACATTGAATATGTTGAGTTCTGGATGATGGACCCTTTCCTTACCAACAGCGGCGAAGGATATAGCGGAGGTGACTTATACCTGAATTTGGGTGATGTGAGCGAAGACATTCTGAAAGACGGAAAGAAATCTTTCGAACACGGATTGCCTATTGACGGAAGCGATAAAGATACAGAAACCACCGTATGGGGACGAGTGCCCAAAACCCAATCAACAGTCAGAGCATTTGACAATACCAGTGGTGCACGCGAACATCAGGACGTTGGCTTGAACGGACTAAGCACGGAACAGGAATTTCTTTTCCCCACTTACAAAGACTATGTGGATGCATTACGCGCCAAATTGACACCAGCAGCCATCGAAAAAATGGAAGCTGACCCATTTTCACCACTCAACGACCCCGCAGGTGATAATTATCATTATTATCGCGGGACAGATTACGATGAACAGGAAAAAAGTATTCTTGACAGATACAAATATTACAATGGTACGGAGGGGAACTCACCCGCCACAGAAAACAGTACAGAAAGCTATGGTACAGCCGCTACCCTTTCACCTGATATCGAAGACATCAACAATGACAACACTGTCAATGAATACGAGAAATACTACCAATATCGTATAAGAATCACTCCTGACGCTATGCAAGTCGGTACCAATTATATCACCGACATGATAACCTCAGAAGTAGAACTGGCCAACGGTAAGACGGAACAAGTAAAATGGTACCAGTTTAAAGTGCCTATCCGTGAATACACAGAAAAAGTAGGCAGTATCAGAAACTTCAAGAGTATCCGTTTCATACGTCTATTCTTGACGGGTTTTGAAGAAGAAACGCATTTACGACTAGGTACAATGGACTTGGTCAGAGGCGAATGGCGCAGCTATACAAAAGCACTTTACGATCCCCAAAATCCTCCTATCTCCAATGGCACATTGGACGTACAGGCTGTCAACTACGAGGAGAATTCTACCAAAACACCTGTCAATTATGTATTACCTCCTGGAGTAAGCCGCCAAACCGACCCGGGACAAATGCAAATCATACAGCAAAACGAACAAGCTATGGTATTGCGCGTTAACAACCTGGCTCCTGGCGATGCACGTGCCGTTTACAAAAACACGGGATATGACATGCGCATGTACAAACGCCTGCAGATGTTTGTACACGCGGAAAAAATGGTGGACGATACACGTGATTTAGAGGATTACGAACTGACTTGCTTCATCCGCCTGGGCTCTGACATGGTCAACAATTACTATGAATATGAAATTCCATTGAAACTCACAGAACCAGGTACATACCAAAATGACAAAACGGAAGACCGAGAAGCGGTATGGTTGCCGGAAAACATGTTCGACTTTGCTTTTGAAAAGCTAACCGATGCCAAGCTGCAACGGAACAAAGCGAAGCGTAGCGGAACAACCAACGTTTCCAACTCTACTCCATATACCATTTATGATGAGGAAAACAGCAAGAACAAAATTACCGTAGTAGGTAATCCTACACTGGAAGAAGTGGAAAACATTATGATTGGTATCAGAAATGCAAGTGAAGAAATACGTTCCGGTGAAATATGGGTAAATGAGCTTCGCATGAGTGAATTTGACGAGGAAGGGGGTTGGGCAGCATTGGCCAATATGTCACTCGGCTTGTCCGACATAGGACAAGTCAATGTATCCGGTCGATTTGAAAGTGCGGGTTTCGGAAGCATTGAGAGTAATATGCTGAACCGCAGAATGGAAGACCAATTCCAAATCAGTGTGTCTGCTGCGTTGGAAGCAGGACGCTTGTTCCCAGAAAAGGCCAAACTGCAAATTCCACTCTACTATGCCTACACCAACGAAACTTTATCACCCAAATACAATCCATTAGATACAGACATTGAACTAAGCGATGCTCTTGATATGCTGGATACTCAAGAAGAAAAAGATTCCTTGAAAGCACTGTCACAGACGGTTGCTACCAGCCATAATTTCAGTCTGACTGGTGCAAAAGTAAATATCAAAAGTAAGAAAAAGCCCATGTTCTATGACCCTGCCAATTTCTCCATCTCCTACAGCTACAACAAACAAATGGAGCATGACGCCGAAATCGAGCAGGATGTCAACAAAGAACATCGTGGTTCACTCAACTACAGCTACAGTTTCAACCCACAACCTTGGGAACCTTTCAAAAACATAAAGGCGCTGAACAAAAAAGCATATAAGCTAATTAAGGAATTCAACATCTACTATCTCCCTCAGAGCTGGTCGTTCAGCACAGAAATGTATCGTACATTCTCACAAACGTCCTTGCGCAACTTCAATACCGCTGACACGGGAAGCGAGCCTATGGATCTGACCTTCAGCAAAGAATTTATGTGGAACAGGCAGTTTGACTTCAAATACGATTTCTCCCGCACACTTAAATTCAGTTTGCAGACAGCCATGAATTCCAATATTGAAGAAGCTTATTTCACGCCGGAAATAGGAAAAGAATATTATGAGGCATGGCGTGATACGGTGATGGCCAGCATAGCCAAATTAGGTACGCCCTATACCTACCAACAGGTATTCACAGCATCCTGGAATGTACCAATCAACAAAATTCCAGCCCTCGACTGGATTACGGCAAACGGTTCCTACAATGCAACCTACAGTTGGAACCGAACTGCAGAACTGGAAGGTGATATTGATTTGGGTAATATGGTTTCTAGTTTGGCTTCATGGCAAGTAGACGGACAAATGAATTTCGAAAATCTCTACAACAAATCAAAATATCTGAAATCAATCAACCAGCGCTATGGAGGACGAACACGTGCAACAAAACGTAAGTTCCAATCAAAAAACTACAGTCAGACTGTCAACTGTGAAGCCAAAGAGCCTGTACGTATCAACCATAAGCTCAACGCAGCCAAAATCGCGGTTACAGTAACGGATAAAGCTGGCAAAGAAATTAAGATAAACTATAAATCGACCAACAATTCTACCATAGAGCTTACCTCACCAGTCAAGCTTGACAGTGCCTTGTTGACCATTGTAACGATTGATCCCAACGCCAGAAGCATCGGTCAGCAGATTGGTGAAATGTCCTTGCGTTTTCTGATGATGATTCGTAAGGTTTCTGCTACCTACCGGGTTACCAACAGCCTTGTTGTACCAGGCTTTTATCCTGAAGCCGGATTCATGGGACAAAGCGGTATGGGAGGAGGACTCTACGCTCCAGGCTACGACTTTGCCTTCGGCTTCATTGACGACCAATTTATGGAGAAAGCCAGCTCAAGAGGATGGCTGTCAATGAACGATAGTATTGTACAACCTGCCACGGCAGCCTACACTTCTGATTTTGATATAAAAATCAACTTGGAACCCATACCAGGACTGAAAATTGACTTGAATGGCAAACGATATGAAGCCAATACGACCAGCATCCAATACATGTATGAAGGTATGCCGGAAACTTTCACGGGCAGCTACAACATCACCCAAATAGCGCTGACAACAGCCTTCAGTTCCATTGGCAACGCAAAAAACAACTACTCGTCAAAAAATTACGAGCGTTTCCTTGAGTACAGAGACATCATGACCGACCGTCTGCAACAGAAATACGATGCCATCGGCAATTATCCGACTACCGGTTTCTTGTCGTCCGACAATAGCAGTCTGAGCGGAAAACCCTATGACAGACAAAACGGAACGGTGGACAAAGGTTCTGGCGATGTGATGATTCCCGCATTCCTGGCGGCATATACTGGCAGAGACATTAACAAAATAAATACCAACCCATTCCTTGGCATATTAAGCATAATGCCCAACTGGCGTGTAAGTTACGACGGGCTGTCCAGAATACCATGGGTAAAAGAAAACTTCAAGTCCGTCAGCCTGACACATGCATATACATGTAAATACAGTATCGGAAGCTATACTTCATTCTCCACTTGGGTAAGTGCCAACAACAGTGACAACTCATTGGGCTTTATCCGCGATGTGCAAACGGAAAACCCATTGCCATCGTCAGCTTATGATATATCTTCGGTATCGCTCACCGAACAGTTCAGCCCATTAATCGGCTTGAACATGACCATGAAGAACAGCATTACAGCAAAAGCGGAATACCGTAAGCAACGTAATCTGGCGCTTAATGTCTCCAGTGCACAAATGGTAGAAGGCGCTACTGATGAATTTGTAATCGGATTAGGATATACCATCAAGGAATTTGACCTGATTCTGAAATTGAAATCCAACAAGCAGAAAAAGATAAAAAATGATTTGAAGGTCAGTGCCGATGTTTCATATAAGGATGTGAAAAGCATTTTACGCAAAATTGAGGAAAATGTAGCCCAAGCATCAAGCGGCAACAAAGTATGGTCTATCAAAATCATGGCTGATTATGTATTGAGTTCTAAAATCAATCTGCAATTCTTCTATGACAGACAATCAACCATACCCCTTATATCTTCCTCCTTCCCTGTTGCGACCGATAATTTTGGTGTAAATATTAAACTGATGCTGACAAGATAGAAGACAGAACAACAGATGGTGCTGCCGCAAAAGCACAAAGTCCTTACCGGCCATCATCTCGCACAACAAACGAAAACGATGAAAAAACTGGCAATATTTGATTTGGATGGAACGCTGATTGATTCAGTTGCCGATTTGGCACAAGCAACCAATTATGCCCTTAGCCAATATGGCTACCCAACCCACCCCACTGACGCTTACCGTTTCTTTGTGGGAAACGGTATCAACAAGCTTTTTGAACGCGCCCTACCTGAAGGAGAAAAAAGCATGGACAATGTGATGAAAATACGCCAAGCATTTATTCCTTACTATAATGTACACAATCGTGACTTTACGCGCCCATATCCAGGTATAGTAAATATGCTGGAGACTTTACAGAATGCGGGGGTTGTATTGGCCATAGCATCCAACAAATATATGGAAGCGACTACCCAATTGGTCAAATCCTATTTTCCTCACATACAATTTGCCTGCGTGCTGGGGCAGCGCGAAGGGGTAAAGCCCAAACCTGACCCGCAAATTGTATATGACATCATAGAGGCCACAAAAATTGAACACAATGACATCATCTATATAGGTGACAGCAACGTGGATATGCTAACTGCGAAAAATGCCCAACTACCTTCCATTGGTGTTACATGGGGATTTCGCCCAAGTAGCGAACTCCAGGAATCTGGTGCAACATACATTGCCAGTACAGCAGAGGAGATAGTTGAAATTATCCTCAAGAACGAATAACAGCCTATCGTTTTTCTATTTTAGGTTTTCATAATGATAAAAAGGAGATATTCCTGCCCCCCATGGATATATATCTTCTTCTATCATATCATCTGCTCATATTTCTTACTTGCCTTTCTATATCGAAAAAATATATTTGCTGCATCATTTTAGAATAACGCGCTCATAAAAGCACAAAATCATGCCACAAAACACATATTTTTTTATTGCTGTCCGATAAAAAAATTATCGAAGATATAAAAATAGGGCTGACTTCACTTGCGAGGTCAGCCCATTTTTGTTAGATTTCTGTCGCCAAACAAAATTAATCCAACTATGGGCAAAAGTATACATT
>JADIMG010000086.1 GCA_017694875.1 Candidatus Gallipaludibacter merdavium | reverse complement strand
TAAATCACTGTAATTGCTGAACGGTATCGCCTGTTGAGTGGGTAGCATCTTTATCTGTTTTATAAAGATAAAGATACCCAAAAATCGGCATATATCCAAAATATTTATTGGGTATATGCCGATTATATCAGACAATTATCCTATGAAAGGACTTTTTCAGTGCCCTCCCCTTTTTGTGGCAATTTTTCCACATTGTCATCCTGCTTTCATATCTACTTTTGCGCATCATAAATTCATTAATGTGCAAACAAAAACAATTATCATGAAAAAACGAGCATTATCTTTCTTCGTATTTTCAGCCTTATGTATGGGTTTGATGGCAACCGATAAAACACAAGTGTGGGATTTCGGTGCAGAGCAACTAAACACAACTGAGTATCAAAATATGCTGAGTGTGGATGAAATCAATAGTTGGTTTCCAGGAGTAGCACCAGGCACAACTGGAACTACTATGGGAGAGTGGACTGCCAATGACAGTTGTAATATCCGTTTTAGTGCAAACAACAAAACCAATCATCGTTTGAGGAGTACCAACGAGGCATTGACACGCTATGACAATAAATCATTGACTGACGCTGCTGGAAATGTCTATACTGGTTATGTTTATTCTAATTCAAGCAGTGAAAAGAATGTTTATTTGGCTTCAACCTATAAACCTAATGACCGCATTGAATTTATGGTTGGATCGAATGGAAATGCGGCTACATACGAATTCCTATCACCTAATGGCTCGATTCAGACAGGACAATTTACCAATGCTGCCAAATTGGAGAAATTGACTTTCTATGCAGGTGCAGAAGGAGAATATAAAATCTATTGCATCAATGAAAAGCTGGTTGTTGCGCGTATTTATCGTTATCCAGAACGCAAAATTGCTGTAAATGGTACAATTACGGCACCCGATAATATGCCAGAGGGTTATCAGATAGCTTTTACCAATTTGCAGAATAATGTGGTAACGACTGTAACACCGGTAGAAGGAGCTTATTCCGTGGAACTGGCAGCTGGATTTGATTATGAACTCAGTTTGGTCAATGCTCCTACACATGTGGTTGTAAATAAGGATTTCAGTTTAACTTATGAAGCAACGGCAACTACAAACAATGTGAATATCGCCTCTGTGGCAATGGCAAATGTAACCGGAAATGTGACTGGACTTCCTACGGAACAATTGGCAAAAGTGGAATTTGAATTTACCGTACCGGAAGGTTCTGTATATATGCCAGAGATGAATATTGACCGTACAAATGGTAGTTATACACTTCAGTTGGAAAAAGGTGTGGAATATGGTGTTACAGCCCTCCATGTCAATGATTATACATTGAATATCCAGACTTTGTCAGTGAACGATGATGCAACTCAAGATTTGCATTTTACAGCTAAACCAACTTATGCTATTACCATAAACTTGACGGGGGCAACCGCAACTGATTTGGCTAATGCAACATTTGTATTTACCAATCTGAATGAAGAGGGTTATGTATATACCTTTACTGGAACGGAAAATATTGCATTACGTGATGGAGTGTATAGCGTAAAAGTGGAAAATACTGGTGCTTTCACTCAATTGCTTACTTCCAACCTAAAAGTGGAAGGCGCAGCAACTGCAAAAACGATTGATTTCACTGCTGAGCCAGCTACCTATTGGGATTTCAAAAACACAGAAAATTATGATGCTTCCAATAATTTGAAAAATCCATGTTCTGGAATTACATACACAGCGGAACCTGGTGGTAAATTTGCTTATCATGGTAGCAGTTATGGAAGTCAGGTTTCTAATGTCTCTATTAATATTCCTGTTTCAGGCCCGAGCATTATTAGTGTAAAAGTAGGCTATACTTGGGATATTAGTTTTGGTGGAGAACAATTTGCTGCAACAAGCGGAGATAACGGCAGACAGACACTGGCATTGGAATATACGGGTGAAGCTGGTTATGTAACTGTTGTAGCAAATGCTGGAACAACCTCATATATTGAATCGATTCAAGTAAATGAAAGTATGGCATATATGCCAGTTGTGACAGTGGGAGTAGATAAAACATACCAAACCATAAATGATGCTTTAGCTGCTATACGCAAGATGGAGCGCCCGAACAATGAAAGTGTGACTTTGATGATTGATCCGGGTAATTATGAAGAGATGTTGGTGATTGACATGGACAGTATACGTTTTGTGAATGCTTCTGCTACGCCTTCCATCGCACTGAAAAATAAAGGTGTTGATATTGACGATAATGCAGTTCGAATTACCAGCTATTATGGCCATGGTTATAATTATGCAAGTATGGGAGATGACTATAAGTGGGATGAACGCACATTGCAAGTGAATAAGGAAAACGGTTATGCAAGTGTTGTAAATGATGGAGGTTCTGGTAGTACCTACTGGAATGCAACTGTGGTCGTAGAAGGAAAGGACTTCTATGCAGAAAATATCATTTTCGAAAATTCCTATAACCAATATATCTCAGAGAAAGAGGCAAATGACCTTGTGTTTGAAGCGGAAGGTGGAAAAGGTGTTCGTCCGACCGATGCAGGAAATACAAGTGTACAAAACCGTTCTTTCCGTGAACGTGCTGCCGCTTTGGCTTTGTCTAAAACATCCGATAGAACATTCTTGAACAACTGTCGTGTAATTGGTCGTCAAGATTCCTTCTATGGCGCAGAATGCCGTGTGGCATGCTACAAGGGTGCGTTGATGGGAGCTTGTGACTTCTTATTTGGAGAGATGAACCTGACATGCTATCAGACTGATTTGGTAATGAATACGGACGAAGATAAGAATGATGTAGCTTACATCACAGCTCCTAAAACAGGAGCTGGACAGCGTGGTATGTTGTTCTTTGAATGTAATGTTGTATCAGCTGAGGTGGGAACGGAAACTGCTGCTATCAATTCGTCTAAACCCGGTTTGTGGGGACGTCCTTGGGAAGGGGCTACCAGTGAGGCTATTTTCGCCGGTTGTGTAGTAGATACGTGCCATTATAATGGAGAGGCTGGAAATTTCGAAGGACAGAGTTTGATTTCAGCTGCTGGTTGGGATGCCGGATTGAGTAGTGCCAGTGAGCGTTGTGGAGAGTATGCATGTAATGTTGGAACGGAAGGACGTGTAGAATGGGCTATTGATTTTGTTGAACCACAAACGGCTGATGGCGTTGAGTTTACTTTGGTAAATTGGACAAAAGGTAATGACGGTTGGAACCCATTTGCCGTCTTGGGTGTTGATACCGATGTGCTTCCAGTTCCGCAAGAGAATGATTTTACAGCCTTGAATCCTTCGTTCAATGATGCTGGAGTTTCCATCTATAGTTTTGGTAATGAAGTGTTCTTTAAAGGTATAGAGCAAACTACTCTGATACAGATTTATACATTGGATGGGAATATGGTGAATAGCCGTCAGATAGAAGCCGATGCATGTGTATATTTGCCCAATGGTGCATATGTGTTGCGTGCGCAAAATGCAACGGGTGAGACTGTATGTAAGGTATTAGTAAAATAAAAGACTAAGTGTTGGAAACTAATTCCTCCTTTTTACAAGCAGTAAGATGCGCCATGTAATCAGTGGCGCATCTTTTTTATTGGGTAAAAACGGTATTCTTGCAAATACTATTTTGGTGGATAATGGATGCCGCCCAACATAAGTTGCCTATATCAATAAAAGTCCGTAATTTTGTGGCGATGGAAAACTTCCGTCCTTAGTATGTTTCATATAATTGGAATTCCTTGGACCCAGACAATTTTTCACCCGTACTTCTCGGGATTATCTCAAGTCAACCTTTGAGCTTTTCTGCCTATGTATCATTGATTTTGGGCATTCTGTTGCTGTTCTGTTCTGCATTTGTTTCCGCATCGGAAGTGGCCTTCTTTTCGTTGGAACCACAGGACGTTGATGAATTGAGACAAAAAGAGAGTGCCAATGCCAGCAAGGTTTTGAAACTGCTTGAATATCCACAAAAGCTCTTGGCGACCATTTTGATTTCCAATAATTTTGTGAATGTAGCCATCATTATATTAATTACCTATTTTTCGACTTCACTTTTTGATTTCTCCATGGCGCCCATCTGGGGCTTTGTGATTCAGACCATAGTAATTACATTTCTTTTGTTGTTGTTTGGTGAAATCATGCCTAAGGTTTATGCAACCCAGTATCCTATGAAAATGGCCTTGTTTGCCGCATCAACATTATTGACATTGGAAAAGGTGTTGTCGCCTTTTGTTGCTTTGCTGGTCAAGTCGTCTGCTATTATGAATACAGATAAAGTGAAGACACGCAATAATATATCTATGGATGAATTGTCACAGGCTCTTGAATTGACGTCCGATACAGAAGAAGATGAAAAGGATATGTTGGAAGGTATCATCAAGTTTGGCAATATTCAGGTAGCTGATATCATGCGTTCGAGAGTGGACATTGTTAGTGTGGAGATAAAGTCTTCCTATAAAGAGCTTATGCGTGTGATAGTAGAGTCCGGATATTCGCGCATTCCTGTTTTTGCTGAAAATCATGACAATATTAAAGGATTGATATATAGTAAAGACTTGTTGCCTCATCTGGAAAAGCCGGACAACTTCCGTTGGCAGACATTGATTCGCCCGGCTTATTTTGTTCCAGAGTCAAAAAAGATTGATGATCTGCTGAAAGAATTTCAGGAAACTAAAGTGCATTTGGCAATTGTTGTGGATGAATACGGAGGAACATCCGGTTTGGTAACGCTGGAAGATATTTTGGAAGAGATTGTGGGTGATATAAGTGATGAATACGATGATGAAGAAAAGCTATATGTGAAGGTAGATGATGATACATACGTATTTGAGGGAAAGATACTGCTCAACGATTTTTATAAGATAACAGATATTGATGAGTCTGTCTTTGAAAAAGTAACGGAAGATGTGGAAACGTTGGCTGGACTGGTATTGGAGTTGAAAGGGGAAATTCCTAAAAAGGGAGATAAGGTCAATATGGGACCTTATGAATTTGAGGTGGTGGCAGTCGATAACAGACGAATTAACAAGATAAGATTTCATGTCAATGAAGAGGCGAGGAAGACAGAAGAAGAATAGAGTGCTGTTGGTGGTATTGATGGCTGTATTGCTCAGCGTGTCGTGCGGGAAGCGATATGTTCCTCGTCCTTATGGCTATTGGCGTATTGAGATACCTGATACTGCCTATACAGCTTTTGCTGAGGATACGTTGCCCTATGCGTTTGATTTATCAGATAATGCGATAGCAGAACCCATAAAAGGGGATAATGGTGAAAGGTGCTGGATAAATGTGAAGTATCCGACTTTGAATGCTACATTGCATTGCAGTTACAAACCTGTTAAAAATAATTTGGGCATGTTGAGTGATGAAACCCAGAAGTTTGTCTATAAGCATGCCATGAAGGCGGAAGCGATTCCAGAGCAAGGTTATGAACATCCCGAAAAACATGTTTATGGTGTATACTATGAATTGCAGGGAAATACAGCTTCGCCTATTCAGTTTGTGTTGACCGACAGTACCGCTAATTTTTTTAGAGCGGCGTTGTATTTTAATGCACGTCCCAATCAGGATTCCATTCAGCCCGTTTTGGATTATATGAGAGGGGACATTATTCGTATGATTGAGAGTTTTGAATGGAAAGACGTGAAATAATTGTATAACCAAGTATCGTTCTATAGTAATGAAATTTTTTGCTAAATTGATTTTCTTGCTTGTATGCGTAGTGTTTGTAGCATGTCAGGAAGAACCACTGGACAGGAAGCCTGTTTCTCTCCTAGAAGAACATGAAGGATTAAAGTTTACTTTCAACATAGAGACAGCAGATGGTGAGTGTGCTACTGTTTATCGATTGGGTGAGGGTATCGTAAGTCACTTTAACGTATTGAATATCAGTTCTGATACAATATATGTTTCTTATTCCTATTCCAACCCATATACCAATGATACGTTTGGAGCGATTTTCTTGAATGGCTATAGCTTGTATCGCCCTATATTCAATTATGATACTAGCTTTGTTCCATGCCACCACCTGGCGCCAGGTGAGTCGCTTGATTGGAGATTGAATAATCCGGAAGATGACATTATTTCAGCCAGATACTTGCCTGTGGGACATTATTATGTGGATTTTGTTCCCAATTTTGCTTATCATACCGCTTGCAGATGCGGTGTGGCAACGGAAGTGACAGATAGTGAAATGCGGGTTATTGATTTGGATCGTCAGATGATAGAATTTGATGTTGTAGAGTAGAATTATATGAAGTTAGAAGAAGCAGTTGAATCGTTTTTAGAGAAGCAGTCTTATCCTGAATTCAGGCCCAAGGCTGTGTTTTTTGATATGGATGGCGTTTTGTATAATTCCATGCCGGCGCATGCAAAAGCTTGGGTAGAAGCATTGAAGGAGGAGGGTGTGTCTTTTTCGGAATATCAGGCATATTTGAATGAAGGACGGACGGGACATGGTACAATTGATGATGTATTTCTCCAGCAGAAAGGGCGTGAAGCAACAGAAGTGGAAAAACAGCGTATTTATAAACGCAAATCAGAGATATTCGACGGATTTGGAGAGGCCAGTGCAATTACAGGGATTGATAAAGTGATGGATTATATCAAACAGGTTGGCTGGCAAGCCTATTTGGTAACAGGCTCAGGGCAGCCCAGTCTGTTAGATAGGCTTGAGCACTCTTTCCCCGGTGTTTTTGCGCAGGAGAGAATGGTAACGGCTTTTGATGTGAAATACGGCAAACCACACCCAGAGCCCTATCTGATGGCATTGAAGAAATCAGGATTACACCCTTGGGAAGTATTTGTAGTTGAAAATGCTCCGTTGGGAGTCCAATCGGCCAAAGCCGCCGGTTTATTTGTTTTTGCTGTTAATACAGGGATTTTGCATAGAGAAGATTTGTATAAGGCCGGAGCAGATGTTGTTTTGGATAATATGATAGAATTGGTATCTGTTATGAAGACCCTATAAATTTGCCAGTTCCGCTATAATGTTATATTTTTACGTATCAGAAAGATGATTCCTATGAAAAAAAATATTGTTTTTATTGTAGTATGCGTTTGTTCCATAATGCTGTTTTCCGGTTGTGAACAAGACCGCTGGTATGATTGGAAAGTGATGAACCAGTTGTGGCTGGAAGAAAACAAGAAAAATGAAGGGGTAATAGTGAGCCATACAGGTTTGCAGTATAAAGTGATTTATCAAGGCACGGAAGCTGACAGAAAACCCAATTCTACCAGTTATGTTACGGTGGACTATACAGGTAGGCTGATTGATGGGACGGTTTTTGATGATCAAGTGCTCAGCGGTTATATGACGACCTTTATCCAAGGGTGGGTAGAGGGACTCTGTAAGATGAATTTGAATGGTGATTATATTTTATACATACCATATGATTTAGGGTATGGGGAGGACGGAACCGGTTCAGAAGGTTATGAAGGATATATACCTCCTTATTCGACACTTATCTTTGAAGTACATCTGTCTGATATCGTTAATTAATCCTCTAAGAGTACATTTGTGAGAAAAATCATTGCTATTATTGCAGGACTAATTGTAGCCTTGCCTGTTTGTCTTGTTGCGGAAGAGTCAAAACGTTTTTATCAGGTAGACGAACGTTTTGGATTTGTGAAAAACATTTCAGAGGCGAGCCCTTATGGGGATATGCCTACCAATAATGAGTTGAAATACAGCATTGCCAATTCGTGGGAAGGTTTGGAAGGGGGGGCTATGCAATCCATGCTCTATTTTTACCGTACCATGAAAACGCCTTTGGTTTTTGCAGAAGCGTTTGATGCCTATGTAATGAAAGTTGGTGATTTGCAGTTTTATGCCAACGATAATTCTTCTATGCCTTATGTTCAGCTGTTTGCCAATGGACGCATCCCATTCAATAAAAATATGCCTTATTCCGCTCATGGTAGAGCAGAAATAGCCTCACAGGTTTCCCGTAATGTGTCAGTAGGTGGTGTCGTAAATTACGTAGGTGCTTCGGGGGTCAATGGATTGGGTTTTCATCAGATGGTGAATGGAGCTGTTTGGACCAATTTGGAATTGAAGCGTTATGGTGCCCGACTGACCGCTACAATTAATGATTGGAATGTTGCTCCACAATATAATGCCCGTCAACAGGCCCATACGGCGTACAAGCATCAGACACTGCACTTTGCCCATTACTGGCGTTTTACAGATGCTATACGTTTGATGCATACTTTTAAGTGGGAAGGTGCCACCCGAAATTATTTGGATGAACAGAAAGATATCAATGATTCAATTGCTTTCCAGACGGTACGGAATACGTTGACACTGGAGGCTTTGCGAGCTGACAATGCGCTTCCTTTTTCACTAAGATATTATTTTGAACATGACTACCGTTATCATGCTAACTATATGCGCAGTGAGCTTACGCGTCCTCTTATGAACGACCATCACTTGCATACGGGTTTTGTGTTGTTTGATGCACGTCCAGTAGGCGAAGGAACATTAAAGTATGATGTGGCAGGTGATGTATATGTGTATGGTATCTTGACCAGTGAATCCAACCTGAATGTCAATGTGGCTTATGATTTCAATATCCATGATGAGCCGTTGAGTATCGGATTGGGAGTGGGTGGACACCGTGATTCCAACACAAAATTCATTACGCGTTATGATGCTTGTAATATATCATGGAACAATGATTTTGTTCGTTTCCATAGAGTGGATGGCGTCTTTACGCTTGCATTGCCTAAAAGAGGAATTTCATTGGATATAAAGAATGACAATGTGCTCAAATACATTTACTTTGCTGAAGACGGAAAGCCTGTTCAAGACCAAGGTTGGTTGCATGTTGTCTCTGTGGATTTAAAAGCAGATTTGAAATTGCATCGTGATGTGTATTGGGAGAACCATGCCATTTATCAATATACCTCCAATCGGGATATTCTTCCATTGCCTGATTTTACCATTTATAGTAAGTTGTATTACCAGCATACTTTTGCCAACGGCAATCCCTTTACCTTACGTACTGGTCTTGATTTACGCTATTATACTGCGTTTTATGCCAATGAATACGACCCGTATACCGGTATCTTCCATTTGCAGAAAGACCAAAAGATTGGTAATTATCCAGAGTTGGGATTGTTTGCCGATTTCATGTTTTCGGGTGTAACCTTGGAACTTGGTTGGAAAAACTGGAACAATGGCTTGTTTGGCGGTGATTACTATTATTCTCCTGGTTATATGGATAATAGAAGCCGTTTGTATGTAGCTTGCAGGTGGGTGCTGCTGTAAGGGATTGAGAGTGATATATAAATGTTTTTTTGTAAGAGATTCGAGAATTTTTTTTTTGTTGGTTAAAATGTATATCTTTGTAGCGCTATCCGTTTATTATTTATAGATATGAATCATATGGGATAGCGCATATATGAAATAAGCGTTTACTGCGCTTTGATCTTGACGAATAGAAACTTCGCAATTTTCTGGTACAGTCAGGACATAGCAACGGTAGATGTTCAGCAAGGTGTGTGATAGGCATTTGATTATAGACATATTTATATGTCTGTATTGGATGTGTTACATATCGGCGTGGGCTTCTGCGTTGCTCGTTCAACTGTACCGGGCAATGCGAAGGCCTCTATTCGTGGGACGAGTAACTGTAAAAGTTCCCACGCTTTTTTGTATGTGTATTAATCTGTGGTTTAATTTGTTCGGGGAGGGAACTACCGGGTGTAATACACATAATTTATGAGAAAAATTCTTTTGTTTTTTTTGGTTTTTGCATGCTTATCTGTACATGCACAAAGTAGAACTGTTGATAGAAGGAAATCTGTCGAAAATTCCCAATCGGTGTTAGCTAATTCAAAAAAACAATCTTTTGAAATTAAGCCAGGTTATGAGCAATCTATTGAAATTGCTTATAATTGTAATTTTATACATCTTGATATGGGGATGAATGTAAATTATATTGGAGGCTGGCGATTTAATCGTATGTTCTATGCCGGAGTAGGAACGGGTTTATATTTGAATTTTATGGGAAATAAAAATTCCTACTGTTTCGATTATCAATATCGTTATCCGCATATTGATTATCTTAACACGCCATTGCTTAGTGTTCCTTTATATGCGCATGGACGTGTTTATTTTACGAGAAACCGGTGTATGCCATTTATAGGCCTTTCAGTGGGAGGTATGTTTTCTGCGACCAATAGTTTATATGTCGAAGGTTATAGAGGATATTATGAGGTAGAGTATTATGAGTATTATTTTCCATATGAAACATCTCGTTTTTTGATGGATTTTATGGTTGGTATAGATTATCGTATTAATGCTAAAGCTGATTTCTATTTTAGTGTTAGTGTTAATGGAATTACGAATAAAAGCTTTTATCATACAAAACCTGAATCTGGTATGATGGAACAATATTTTGATGTTGGTATAAATGCTCATATTGGTTTTACTTTTTAATTTAACGTGAGTTCGACGAATTCAGAATAACTCAGACTGTGTATCAATCGTTCTTGTTCCTGAGTGATTAACTTTGAAGCCGTCAATCTCCACTTCCATATCCCAAAGTTCGTAAGCCTTTTGTGTCATGTCATAAAGCTACGTTTTGTTGTTTTTTGATAAGCCTGATAGAATTATGACCATCGCATTATGTTTCCGTGCTCTTGGTATTTGCTACACCTAATAACGAATTAGCAAATGTGTTCACTCTTGGAAAATCAAATCAGACAAGAATATCGCGATTGTCTGTTTTGGGAAAAATGTTTAACTGAAAATTTTTTTCGGTGTCTACTTTTTCTAGCTGCTACAAGCCAGCATTGCTCTTTATAGAAAAACGGCAAATTGCTTTAGTTATGCAGTGGAAAAGAGGCATGGTGTGATTGGCTGTTTGGTAATCAATTGAGAAAGAGTGTGCTATGATAAAAAGAAAGATAGACGATTACATCCGTAGTTACTGCGCAATTATTCGTAATGCCTTGCTTATTATAGGTGCACGACAAATAGGCAAAACATATTCCATCCGTCAGTTCGGTAAAACGTTCAAGAGTTTTATAGAAATCAGTTTCATCGAGATGCCTGAGGCCGTGGATTTGTTAAAATGAGCAAAGGTGCCCTCGGCATATTGGCCGCCAATATGCCGAGGGCACTCATGTGAGGATTATAAAAGGAGACAAGGACATCAGTTTCGGTTCAATTTATGAGAATGCTATTGTGCAGGAGTTTGTGGCTCACAGTATTATTCCCTACTATATAACAATAAAAAGCGTGGTGAATTGGATATAGTGATTGAGCTTGACTGTAAGCTACTGCTCATTGAGGTAAAATCTGGTAAGGATTACGAGACACACCGCGCTTTATCCAACATAATGGATTGCCGAGAATATGACTTTCCTAAAGCCGTTGTATTCAATAACGATAATCTGCGTGTAGCAGGCAAAATTATCTATGCCTCTATCTATATGGCGATGTTCTTAGAAAAGAATAATGGAGGCTCCGACCTTTTATAAAGTTGATATTTCAGGGTTATAAGTAGCATGTGTTCAAATGGAATAACTCCATTTGTGAGAATGATATGCACGATGAGTCCTATAGAAATTCCATGGCATAGAGTAGGAATGAATGTTTGTCTCGAATGTAACTCAAACGCGTTCAGAGTCAGAATAGTACTACCCCCCTTGTGATTGTTCCGAATGGCGCAATTATTTTTCAGCTACGTTAGATGAAATAGGTTTGAAGAAATGGATTTCCGCGGGTTATGCGTTAGGTAGTAAAAAAATGAAATTATTGGTAGAGTCTACTTTTTTTCATTTCTCTGACTTCCGTTCGTCGTTTCCGTAGATTTTTTGTACCTTTGCACGCTATTTTTAGACGTCCTCATTCACGAATGAAGAAAATGAAGCCTACGTGTAAGGTCTTATTCCGACTTTCCCTTGATTTATTTTGTGAAGAGAAAGAAATAAACTAAATTCTATGCAGCAGAACATTAGAAACATTGCAATTATTGCGCATGTTGACCACGGAAAAACAACCTTGGTTGACAAAATGTTAATGGCCGGGCATCTTTTTCGGGAGAATGAAAATGCCGGCGAGTTGATAATGGATAACAACGATTTGGAACGGGAACGAGGTATAACCATTCTGGCCAAAAACGTTTCTATCCAATACAAAGGCTACAAAATCAACATTATTGACACTCCGGGGC
>JADIMG010000085.1 GCA_017694875.1 Candidatus Gallipaludibacter merdavium | reverse complement strand
AGGATTGAAGGAGAAATATGTTGCATTGCTGAGGAGACAACAGCTTACAGCATCCCTTCCATCAAATTCTTGCAGATATTTTCCACTGTACTTTGAAGTATGGATATTCGCATATTTATTTGCTTAGATGTATGAGGAGAAAAAAGGAGTGGAGGTATTTATTCATAACGATAAGAGTCAATTATTTTTTTATATAATTCAATGTATGATTTTGTAACATTACTCTCTGAATATTGCATTATGACCTGTTGAAAACGAGTATAGTCAAACTGCAATGTACCATTAAAGTATTTGTCCAATAAATTTGTCAACTGGATTGTAGAGTCAGTAGAGAAAATTTCACTGATGCCTTGTTCTGCTAATTCAGCCAATCCTCCATTGCTTGCCATCAAGACAGGTATACAGGCACTGTATGCCTCAATCACAACACGCCCAAAGGGTTCGTTCCATAAAGAAGGAACAATGAGTAGACCTATGGTTTGGAAGAAATCTGTGGGATTGCATTTGCCACAGAAAACGATGTTCTTGTTGTTGTATTTCTTTTGCAGAAAGTTAACATATTTCTTATTGCCTGTTCCTGCTATTCTTAACTTATTTGCTCCTTTATTGCTGTTAATAAAAGCTTCAATCATCAATTCTATGCCCTTTTCCGGTGACAAACGGCCTATATACCCTATGTCCTTTATGCCAAGAGTTTGTTGTAGCATATTGTGTGGTTTTATGCTGTTAGGTATGACACAAGTCAATCTGGCATTTTTGAAATATCCGAATTTAAGATGGTGGTTCAATATGAAATGGCTGATGCCTACAACGGCATCCACTTTTTGTGACATGATTTTTTTTATCACAGAATAACTTTTGCATACCAAGCATTGTGATTGGCAAGATTGAGTGCCTTTTATCATTGTTTGTTGCGGGCAAAGTAGATAATAGTCTCGAAGTGTATGTATAATGGGGATATGCTGTTGGTTGGCAACGTCCCAAACAACACATGACAGTCCACATAAATTGCCGGTATGTATGATGTCAGGTTTTAACATGGATAGTAGGCTTTGTAGGCTCTTTTGGTATCCCATATTATATATGTCAAAGAAGTGCCATAACATTTTCTTGGCTAAGGGTTTGTCTCTTTGAGGATACCGCCAATAAATATTTTTATTTTTCAGCCTATACACCATTACTCCTTCTATGATTTCTTTGCTGTCTGTCTGACCCGTTGTTATGACAGTGACTTCATGTCCACTCCGCACAAGTCCTTGAGCTAATAAGGCTGTTGATATTTCAGCACCTCCTAATATATATGGAGGATAAAGAGTACAGACGATACAGATTTTCATACTTTTATTATTAAAGAATATTCTATTTGCTATTTTTCAACTATTTTTGCGGGAATACCCGTTACGGTTACATTGTCTGGTACAGAGTGTAGGACAACACTGTTGGCCCCGACCTTAACATTGTTTCCTATACTCATTTCACCGCAACCTAAAATTTTGCATCCAGCACCGAGAATAACGTCGTTTCCTATAGATATGGTGGAGGAAATACCGGGCTTCCTTACACCAATGGTGACTTGTTGGTATATCTTTACATTATTGCCTATAATCGTACGTGGATGTACGACTACTCCTAATCCAAAATGAGGAAGATGCAGGTTCTTTCCTATTTTCACGCTACAAGGAATGTCGCAAGAGAATACCAGTCTGTTGAGCCAATATAGAGTCTTAGCAATCGGTTTGGTTACCCTCCATGAAAATAGTTTACAATAAAGACGGATAAAGCGTATATATTTATCTTCTTTTGTATGCATGGTGATATTTATTTTACAGTAGTTTTCATAAAATTGTTCCACTTCTCAAAAATTACCTCAGGATTAAACCTTTTGACATTTTCCAACCCATTTTGAATGAATTGTTCTGCTATGTTTTTATCATTTAATACCTTCACTATATTTTCTGCAAGCTTGTGGTAATCGCCTCGTGGTACTATAAAACCATTTACACCATTTTCTATTATCACCCGTACTCCGCCAGGACTTGTATCCGTACTGACTACGGGTACTCCTACTGACATGGCTTCAAGCAACACATTCGGTATTCCTTCGTAATCGGAACTTAATGCCAGCACACGTGCATGCTTTATCTTATTTAGCACATCATCCACCGAACCTGCAAACGTTACATATCCTTGAAGCCCCATATCAATTGCCATTTGCTTTATTTTTTCGATGTCGAAATCGCCGCCGTAAAACACAAGCCTCATTTCCGGGTGCGATTCCAGCACGATTTTAAACGCCTTGAGCATAATGTCCTGCCTTTTTTGTTTCAAGAAACATCTGCCAACAAAAGCGATCTCGTTTCTCCTCTCATTATAAGGCACCAATTCGATATCTTTGTTCAAAAAGATAGGATTAGGGATGATTGTACTTCGTCCCTGACTCAACCTCTTATAATAATGTTGTGCGCCTTCAGTCTGAAATACGCCATAATCGGCATAGTCGCATATCTTAGTAGCCACTTTCAGCGCAAAGCTTGTTTCCATGTATGGGTCGGTACGCTCGCTGAATACGTGTTTCACTTTAAGGCCAACACAAGC
>JADIMG010000084.1 GCA_017694875.1 Candidatus Gallipaludibacter merdavium | reverse complement strand
GTGGGTAGCATCTTTATCTGTTTTATAAAGATAAAGATACCCAAAAATCGGCATATATCCAAAATATTTATTGGGTATATGCCGATTATATCAGTCGGTTGTCCTATGAAAGGACTTTTTCAGTGCCCTCCGTGTAACGGAGAGTTTTTTCATG
The DNA here is from genome assembly GCA_017694875.1 of Candidatus Gallipaludibacter merdavium. Taxonomy (GTDB): domain Bacteria; phylum Bacteroidota; class Bacteroidia; order Bacteroidales; family Paludibacteraceae; genus Gallipaludibacter; species Gallipaludibacter merdavium. The sequence goes on along the minus strand of JADIMG010000084.1, from coordinate 95,949 downwards.
TAATAAAGTGGTACAAACTTTCTTATTAGGCAATTTGAAGTACAGATATTATCAATCTTCATCAAATACATTCAATTGGCGATGAAAGATTTCATCTAATGACAATTGGAATGTTTCTGTTGAGGCAACGCCGTCAATAGTGGTCAGATGATCCAATATGAGCTGAAGTAGATGTTTGTTGTCATGTGCATACATTTTAACGAAGATGGAATATTTTCCTGTCGTTGAGTGACATTCGACAATCTCCGGAACAGCCCTGATAGCTTCAACAACTGAATTGAATTTTTTAATATCAGATAATTTAATGCCAATATAGGCGCATGTCTGGTAGCCTATTTTGTATGTGTCTATAATAAATTCTGAACCTTTTAAAATACCTGCATCCAGCAGTTTTTGAATTCGTTGGTGAATAGCTGCACCCGAAACGTTACACTCGCGTGCAACCTCCAAATAAGGAATTCGGGCATTGCGAGCAATCAAACGCAAGATCTTCTTGTCTAAATGATTTAATTGTTGTCCCATAGTATTAGAAAATAAATTGATTTTTTTCGCTCCAAAATTACTACATTTTTCTAATACCCTTACATGAAAAGACGTTTTTTTTTCGTGAAATGTTATTTTTTTGTTGCTAGATGCTGTTTGATTGACGTTTATGATACCTTATCGATACTTGCCTTCATTCAGGTCTTCAAGAATGCTTAAATAGTTTTGATAACGTGATTCGGCTATTTCATGAGCTGTTACTGCTGCCTTGACTGCACAACCGGGCTCATTTCTGTGAGTACAATTGTAATATTTGCAAGATGCTGATTTCTTGAATATTTCCCTGAAATAATGACTGACTTCATTCATTTTCATGTCTATCAGTCCAAAACCTTTGATTCCCGGCGTATCAATTAAATGGCTGTTGGCGTCTATGTCATACATTTCTGAAAATGTGGTGGTATGCATACCTTTGTGATGTGCTGATGAAATTTCAGCGACTTTTGCTTGCGCGTCCGGAATCAGTGCATTGATTAAGGTTGATTTTCCAACACCGGAATTGCCCGACAACAAAGTGTTCTTACCACGTAATATCGTTAAAAGTTGTTCCGGGATATCTTGGACAAGGGTGGCACTAATGCAGGTATAACCAATTGATTCATATAGATAGATAAATGCCTTCAGATACTCCTGTTCATAGGGCTCATTTAGCAAATCTGTTTTGTTGATGAGAATGACAGTTGGTACATTGTATGCTTCAGCCGATACTAAGAAACGGTCGATAAATGCTAGGGGGGTTTCTGGATTCTTAAGTGTTACGACCAGCAGGACCTGGTCGATATTGGCCGCTATAATATGTGATTGCTTGGACAGATTGGCGGGTTTGCGCACAATATAGTTTTTCCTGTCATAAATCTGGCTGATCAAAGAGGCATCATTAAATTCAACCCAATCTCCTACGGCAATGGGATTGGTGCTTTTGATGCCCTTAATGCGGAAATTACCCTTGATTTTACAATCGTATATAGTTCCGTTTTCTGTACGGACTTTATAGCCGCTCCCCGTATTCTTGATTACTAGACCTTTCATGAATTTATGTTTGTTTTAAAATGCTTCTGTGGCCGTGAAATAAAAGCGCCATGTATTTATATCCGCAAAGTTATGCCAATTTCCGTAATTTTCGCGTGCTACATCAAAGCGTAAGTTGACTTTAGAGTCATTGAATTGAATGCGGATACCTCCACCATAGCCGATTTTGGGGAGACTCCATTGCCAATTGTATAGATTATATACATCACCGGCAGATATAAAAGTGGCTCCGCTTAATAGCTTCCATATAGGGAAACGTAGTTCTGACTGAAGGGAAATGGCTAGATTGTCACGCCAAATTCCATAACGGATACCTCTCATTAAATCACTACCGCCGATGCAGGGTAGAATCTGTACAGGTATGTCTGAAGTGCCGTAAACCATATTGGTGACGAGCTGACCGCCGATTATGACGCCTTTGCCCAAGTGTATAAAACCGCGCAGGTCATTCTGCCACGAAAGCATGCGTGCACTGGAACCTAGATAAGGGTCGCTGTAGTAGAAGCTTGATTTGAAAAAGCAACCATGTGTAGGGTAATATACATTGTCGCGGTTGTCGAAGTTTAATACAAATCCCGGACCCCAAATAAAGAAACTCTTCAGACCTGTTTCCTCGTTAAGTGAGCTTTTTTCCATCCAAATGGAAAGGTGCGGACCAATATACCAATGAGGGGCAAGCCGCCATAAAGGCTGCACAACCAGTTTTACACGCCATGGAATATATTGTATTGGGGTATTCAACAGCTGTGCTTCTTGATTGCCGCGACCATAATATTTCTCCGGATAACGTTCTATTTGCAAATTGCAATAAATCAGGTTGTTTTCCTGTATATACAGGCGAGTATTTCCGTGAATTCTGAACTGTTGTAGCAAGGAATAATCTGCTTGATAGCTGACAGAACTGCTATGATAGGAGTTGGGCAGCTTGAAATAATGGCTTCCTGCCAGACCAAACGACCAATCAGTTTCTGGTGAGTAGGAAGCTGTTGGTATAATATAGAAAGAATGGCGCTTCCAATACTCGCTTAGGCTCAGGGTGGAGCGTTTCTCGTTGGCGCACAAAATGAATGGTATTGCAAATACCATAAAGATTAGGATATATGTAGAGCCTTTTTTCAATAGCGAGGATTAAATTTCTGTGTGCAAAGGTCGTAAAAAATATCGTAACCTTTCCTTTGGGGCGGTCCTATGCTGAAAAATGGCTCTGCATGCCAATTGTCAATTCAGTCCCAATCGGCGTTTCAGTTCTTCTACTTCATTGTCCCACAATAAGCGGGCGTCTTCAATTTCATCATCTGGGGCGGTGTCGGTTACAACCAACGCAACGGTTCCTGTCAGTTCCAGTGTTGTTATTCTGAATTCAAAATAGGAATTGCTGCCGGCATCCTCACGCCAGCGGAAACGGATAAATTCATATTCTGATTGTGCAATAAGCGTTGCATCCTGGGTGTGTCCTTCCCATGAAAACGAATAAGTCCGTCCGGCAACCGACATACTGTCACAAAACCAGGTACATAGTCCAGCCGGAGTGCTGATCATACGCCATAAGGCACTGATAGAAGCTTGTTTCAACGGATATTCTTGTTTAAACTGTGTTCTTCCCATAAGCTGTGTTCTTCTCAGTTTGAATGGTATAGCCCATAGTTTCCCCTACAAAGCAAAATGGCAACAAGGCACGTGCACCTTTGATCAGATAAATGTTCCTTTTCCCATACAGCAATATGTCAATCGGAGAGCCAAAGCGTTCTTCTGACTCTAAAATGACTTGTCGACATGCACCACAAGGCGAGATGGGTTCTTCCAAGAAATCTCCTGATTGGTAGGCTGCCACAGCCAAAGCACATACAGAGCTCTGAGGATAGCGGGCATTGGCATAAAATAAAGTTGTTCGTTCGGCGCATGTGCCCGATGGATATGCGGCATTCTCCTGGTTGGAGCCGCATATGATCTCGTTGTTGGATAATAAAGCGGCGGCCCCTACCTTGAACTGGGAATATGGGGCGTATGCATTGGCGGTCTGCGCCTTGGCGGCATCAATTAGTTCTTTATATCTGGGAGGCAATTCTTCATAAGTATATACGATTACCTCTGTGCTGATTGTTATTTTATTCATGGTACACTTTATATAATATATAATTCAATGAGAAGTGCTCAATCGCAAATATAGAAATAATCAATTGAGTATGCAAATTTGAGAGTCAAAATAGATAAAATTTATTCAAATAGTAATTGTCTTTTGCCTGAAATAATATATTTGTAACTACTTCAAGGCATTTCAGATAGAACGGAAGGTGGGTATGCTAAAGAAAATAACGCAGGTTTGTTTGTTGGATAATCTATGTGCTGGTTTATTAAAAAAACGCTATATTTGTAGCCACTTTTATCGAAATCATATTATTGGCTTATGAATGGGTATCAGAAAAATGTTTTTATTGTGCTTGTCGCCCTTATGGGAAATGGTTTTTCATTGTTTGCACAACAAAGGAATCAGGCTTATGTCGATTATATACAGAAATATGCACCAATTGCGGTGTCTGAGCAGGCAAAGTTTGGTATTCCTGCCAGTATTACACTAGCACAGGGACTTTTGGAATCGGGTGCAGGCAAGAGTGAATTGGCCATGACATCCAATAATCACTTTGGCATTAAGTGTCATACAGGATGGACTGGAGAGCGGACCTATTATGATGACGATGCAGATCAGGAATGTTTTAGAAAATATAAGAATGTGTCTGAATCATATGATGATCATTCCTTGTTCCTTACTTCACGGCCGCGCTATGCGGATTTGTTTTCTCTTAAAGCCACCGACTATAAAGGGTGGGCGCATGGATTAAAGAAGGCTGGTTATGCGACTGACCCGAATTATGCCAATAAACTGATCAAGATAATTGAAGATTATGGATTGCATCAGCTTGATACGCAGGGCTCACTTGGTAGCGGGTATCAGGTGATGGCAGATAATAAAGGAAATGATGAGAAAGTGAATCTCAAGGAGAAAGCAGATAAAAATAGGAAAAGAAATGTCCGTAAGAATCGGCGCAATGCTGCAACCTCCATGGGCTTCGTTCCTGCCTATAGGCAACATGAGGTTGAACGCACGAATGGAGTGCGCTGTGTGGTAGCTCAGGCGGGTGATACTTATGCCAGCATTGCAGATGAATTCGATTTGCAGGAAAGTGATCTTCTGCGTTTCAATGATTTGAATTCTGTTCAGCAACTGGAACAGGGTGAAAAGGTATATTTGGCTCCGAAAAAAGCGAAAGCGCCTAAAGGAAATTCCTATTATCAGGTAAAGGCGGGTGATACAGCGCGTGATATTTCACAACGTTATGGCATTCGACTTAAAAAGCTTTATGATCTTAATGATATGTCATACAAGCAAGGTGTAAAGGTTGGCCAATCATTGCGATTGAGATGAGAAAGCAGCCGGAGCAAATGTGCGATTTGTTGCAACAGGTATTGGTTGGAACAAAGATTGGCCAGGGACTGGATGAAATGCATGCGGTTGCAGCATGCTATGAAATATTGGGAGATGCGATATCAGTTTATATTAAGGAGGCTGTTGTCAAAAACGGAACGCTTTATCTGCGGCTCATTTCTGCGCCTTTGCGCCATGAGTTGTTTATGTCGCGAGACAAATTGATTAAACAGATTAACGAAAAATTGGGTGTACGGGTGGTACATGATATCAATTTGCGTTAAATGTGAATTGCTTGCCTTTTGGAATAAGCTGTTCTTTCTCGCTTTTGTCCATAAACTTGTTGCCTTTTTCATTGGTGCGCTCATTTCTTTTTTATACCTTTGCCGGCATATTAACCCTTTCATTTTATTTCCCAATGTCAGTTGATATAATTCATCCTTACAAAATCTTTTCCGGTACCAACAGCAGGTATCTCGCTCAAAAAATCTGTGATAGTCTCGGATGTGAATTGGGCAAAATGAACACAGTGCGTTTTTCCGATGGCGAATTTGCCGTGTCTTATGAAGAGTCAATCCGTGGACAACATGTCTATATCGTTCAGTCCACATTCCCTAACTCTGACAATATGATGGAGTTGCTCCTCATGATTGATGCTGCAAAACGTGCGTCTGCCTATAAGATAGCAGCCGTTATCCCTTATTTCGGCTGGGCAAGACAAGACAGAAAAGACAAACCACGTGTTTCTATTGGTGCAAAATTGGTGGCCGATATGCTCCAGGTGGCTGGCGTTGACCGTGTGTTGACAATGGATTTGCATGCCGATCAAATACAAGGCTTCTTCAATGTGCCTGTTGACCACTTGTATGGATCTACCATCTTCTTACCTTATATCAAGTCGCTCAATCTTGAAAATCTGGTTATTGCTTCTCCTGATGTGGGTGGATCAAAACGTGCCGGTACTTATTCCAAATATTTGGATGTGCCTATGGTGTTGTGCCATAAAACACGTGAAAAGGCCAATGTGGTGGCAGATATGCGCATTATCGGTGACGTAAAGGACAAGAATGTAATAATTGTAGATGATATGGTAGATACTGCCGGTACATTGTGCAAGGCGGCAAATATTATGATGCAAAATGGTGCCAAAAGTGTTAGAGCTATTGTGACTCATGGCGTCATGTCAGGAAATGCCGGTAAAAACATTATGGAATCTGCATTGAATGAAATTGTATTCTCTGATTCAATTCCTTTTGATACAGCCAAATGTCCGAAGGTACGTATCTTGTCTATTGCAGATATGTTTGCCGATACAATATCGCGTATTCAGGAGCAACGTTCCATCAGTGAACAGTATTTAATCTGATAACAGATGTTTCCTACTATATGAGGGCATGCACTAGTGTAGGTGTATGCCCTTTTTTTGCCTTTTTTCCCGGTCAACAATTTCCTTTCTCCATCTAAAGTATGTTTTTCCGTAAAAAGCTGTATCTTTGCAAGACGAAAAACTGTAAAAATAATTGATATATGGCTTCACAGGAAGATGTATTTAAAAAATTGGTAGCTCATTGCAAGGAATATGGTTTCGTGTTCCCATCCAGCGAAATATATGATGGATTAGGAGCTGTTTATGATTACGGACAAAATGGTGTTGAACTGAAAAATAATATAAAGAAGTATTGGTGGGATAGCATGACCCTGTTACATGAAAATGTAGTGGGAATAGATGCTGCTATCTTCATGCATCCAACTACTTGGAAGGCTTCCGGTCATGTTGATGCATTCAATGATCCGCTTATTGACAACAGAGACAGTAAAAAACGTTACCGCGCGGATGTGCTTATCGAAGACCTGATTGCTAAATATGATGAAAAGATAAACAAGGAAGTGGAAAAGGCGGCTAAGCGATTTGGTGATAGTTTTGATGCTGAGCTTTTTAAACAGACTAATCCACGTGTACTCGAACATGCAAAGAAGCGTGATGAAATTCACGAGCGTTTTGCCAAAGCTATGAATAATAATGATTTGGTGGAATTGAAACAGATTATTCTTGATTATGACGTGGTGTGCCCCATTTCAGGAACTAAGAACTGGACGGACGTCCGTCAGTTCAACTTGATGTTTAGTACAGAAATGGGATCTACAACAGAAGGTGCAATGAAAGTATATCTCCGTCCGGAAACAGCGCAAGGTATCTTTGTCAATTTTCTCAATGTGCAGAAAACAGGTCGTATGAAGGTGCCTTTTGGTATTGCTCAGATTGGAAAGGCTTTCCGCAATGAAATTGTGGCACGTCAGTTTATTTTTCGTATGCGGGAGTTCGAACAGATGGAGATGCAGTTCTTTGTGCGCCCTGGCGAGGAATTCAAATGGTTTGAACATTGGAAACAATTCCGCATGCGTTGGCATCAGGCACTTGGTTTCGGGGAGAAAAAGTACCGTTTTCATGACCATGAGAAGTTGGCGCATTATGCAAATGCTGCTACTGATATTGAGTTTGAAATGCCATTTGGTTTTAAAGAAGTGGAGGGCATACACAGCCGTACTGATTTTGACCTTAGCCAGCATGCCAAATATTCAGGTAAAAAAATTGAATATTTTGATCCAGAATTGAATAAGTCCTACACTCCTTATGTTATTGAGACTTCTATTGGCGTTGACCGTATGTTCCTTTCTGTTATGGCGGCTGCCTATACGGAAGAACAGCTGGAGGGTGGTGACAGCCGTGTTGTACTGCGGATTCCTCCTGTATTGGCTCCGGTTAAAGCTTGCATCATGCCGTTGGTGAAGAAAGATGGACTGCCAGAGAAGGCGCGTGAAATCATGGATGAGCTTAAGTTCCATTTCCATTGTGCATATGATGAAAAAGATTCCATTGGTAAACGCTATCGCCGTCAGGATGCGATTGGTACACCGTTTTGCATTACTGTTGACCATGATACGCTCAACGACAATTGTGTTACAGTGCGTGACCGTGACACAATGCAGCAAGAACGTGTTGCTATTGCTGACCTGCAGAAGATGATCGAGGAAAAAATAAGCATGCGAAACCTTTTCAAGGAGATTGTAAAGTAGAGTGTGTTTTAAGATACTTAACGAGAAGAGCCGGACTGAATGCCCGGCTCTCCTTTTGTAAACGTGCATGTAATAGCGTTTTTTAGACAATCATAGTGACAAACGCCAATGCAGGTTCTATGTCAATTAAAACAACGTTCAACTTTATTCTGTCTGAATCATTTATAGTCGGGCATTGCTCCTTTTTGGGTGCATACGAAGGCTGACAATTCTACTGCTTGTTTGTGGGCATCACATACATCATGCCCTTTAAGCAAAGTAGCAACAAAAGCAGCAGTAAATGAATCGCCGGCACCTACCGTATCAGCAACTTTTACTTTGGGAGTTTCCAAAAATGACATGCCACCTTCGTGGAATACATAACTGCCATTGACGCCACAGGTAAGAATGAGCATTTGCAAATCATATTCTTTTTTCAATACGCGGGCAATGCTTTGCATGTCTGTTTCCTGATAACCGAATAAATGAGCAATGCTAATTATTTCATCATCGTTGATTTTAAGAATATTGCATTTGCGTAGGGAGTTTTCGATTGTTTCCTTGTTATAAAAAGACTGGCGCAGGTTGATGTCAAATATCTTCAGATGTTTGCCGTCATTGGGTATAAGGTCCAGAAAACGGTTGATGCTGGTGGCGCTGACTTTTTGCCTTTGGGCGAGCGAACCAAAGCATACGGCACGTGTATGGTGTGCAAGATTTTCCAATTCTTTAGAGAATGGGATATTGTCCCATGCAACACCTTCCATTATTTCATAACATGGGATTCCTTCGCCAGTAAGTGTTACCTGTACCGTCCCTGTTGGCTTGTCGGTTCTGGCCAAAAGATAAGTAAGATTCTTGCTCTCGAAATTGGAAATAATTTCATCACCCAATTCGTCGCAGCCAATGGCACTTACAACACAGCTTTTCAATCCTAGTTGTGAAACGTGGTACGCAAAGTTAGCGGGTGCACCCCCAATTTGTTTGCCAGCAGGCAGCATGTCCCATAATGCTTCACCGATGCCGACTATGTATTCTGTTTGTTCGTTGTAGGCTGTTGCATGTATGTAGCCTAATTGATTCTGTTTCATATGCTTCTTTTTTAGACTGATTTTTTAATGCGAAATGTCATCAGACACAGATAAACAACACCTACCATCATGACTGTTACGGCACCAACTTGTGAAGCGATAGCATCAGAGGCCATACCCATGGCTAATGGGAAAAGTGTTCCTCCAAACAGACCCATAATCATAAGTCCGGAAACTTCGTTTTTCTTTTCGGGTTTGTGCATCATGGCCTGCGACAAGATGATAGGGAAGATGTTGGAGTTGCCAAATCCTATCAATGCAACGCAAATATAGATAAGAATGAGTGTATCTGCAAAAAATAGTCCGCACATACCGGCGAGCATGAGCAAGGTGCTGACAGCAAAAAATCCCTTCGCGGATGTTTTGGCGAGAATGAATGTACCAGACAAACAACCGATGGTACGGAATAGGAAATATACGCTGGTGGCAAATCCGGCTTCTTCCAGGGTCATGCCAAGACGTTCAATCAGTAGTTTGGGTGCAGTTACATTGGTGCCTACATCGATGCCTACGTGACACATGATGCCAAGAAATGCCAAGAGAATGGACATATCACCCAAAAGGGCAAAACAGGCTTTGAATCCCGAATTGTTGCTGTCCACATGTTCACGGGTGATGGATGTACCCCACAATATGATAATGGCCAGGAGCGAGATAACACCGAATATGGGGAACAGGATTCTCCAATAGCCAAATGATGCGGCGCCCCATGCGGCAATGAGTGGAGCAATGAATGAGGCAATGGCTTTGACAAATTGTCCTAACGTGAGTGAACTGGCCAGTTTGTCTCCGGTAATTACATTGGACACCAATGGATTTAATGAGACTTGCATGAGTGCATTGCCAATCCCCAACAATGAGAATGAAATCAGCATCAACCAATAGCCTTCACCAAAAACAGGGAGCATTAATGAAGCAAATGTGACAACCAAACTGATTAATACGGTATTCTTGCGTCCAATTTTGTTCATTAAGACGCCTGTAGGAACTGAACAAATCAGAAACCAGAAAAATACCAGTGAGGGAAAAATATTGGCGGCAGTGTCGCTTAATTGCAGGTCGGCTTTTACGTAGTTGGTAGCAATGCCTACCAGGTCAACAAATCCCATTGCGAAGAAGCAAAGTAGGATGGGGAGGATTTTTTTGTAGTTCATGTATTTGTGATTTTATGGTTCAACAATTTGTTATTTCATGTCTATAGGGTAATATTCTGCGGAAATACTGGCCTTGCCACCTTGTGCTTCATAATTTATATGAGAATATGGTTCTGAAGGGAACACAAGGTTGGTCATACACCACCGGCCGCCATCGCCAAATGATTCAACGCTGCATTTGTCAACATATATGCGGAGACGGGTTTCGTCGCTCTCGCTGAACAGCTGACAGCTGGTAATTGCTGGAAAGTCTGGATGAAAATCAACGTTACCGCTTTTTGTCCTGTCAAAACTAACCATTTGGCTGACAAAATCATATATCCAGCAGATAGACTCCCCTTTATCATTGGAGAGGGTAATCTTAACGGTTTCGGCATCTTGGTTTTTGATGACAAAGTCTAGTTCATATATGCCGTTGTTGTATGTGTTGAAGGTCTTCCATTCGTGGGGTTTGGAGGTCAGTCGCAAAGCTTTATGGCTTCGTTTGGTCTCTGTACGTAGTGCATTCAGTTCCTTTACCGGGCATGAACGCAAGTACACTTCTCCGTTGTATTTGAAAAGAGATAAGTCGCGCGGCACAGAGTTGGGGCTTCTGAATTGTGTGGTAGGTACCACATTGGCATATTGCCAGTTGCTCATCCATGCCATGACCGTATGACGTCCGGATGGAGCATTGGAAAAACTTACGGTGGCGTAGTGGTCTTTGCCGAAGTCCATCCATTTGATGACATCTTTGTCCGATTCGCAAACAAACTGCTTCCCGTCAAAATTTCCTGTAAAATATTGGGTTGCCGAACCACCAAAAGGACCCCCTGGATTGATGTTGCACAGTAGTACCCAGCGGTGTTCATTGGTTCCTTCTATGGGCAGTTTCAGCAGGTCTGGGCATTCCCATACTCCATCGTGAGAACCATGCCTTTGTCCGAAAGAACTTTCGTATGTCCATTCTTTCAAATTGGTGGAAGAGTAGAATTGCATTTCTTGGCCGGCTGCCAATACCATTATCCATTTTTTGCTTTCCTCGTGCCAAATGACTTTCGGGTCACGAAAATCGCGTAAGGAAGATGTTACAATAGGATTGGCGTCATATTTATTGAAACTCATACCGTTATCCGTGCTGTATGCCATGCTTTGCATTTGTCTGTCACTTGCCGATGTATAGAAGGCTATGATGGCATCTTTTCCGAATCCGGCTGTGTTGTTGCTGTCCACAATGCAACTTCCGCTAAAAATGGCGCCAAGCGCATCCGGTTGCAATGCAATGGGATGGTGTTCCCAATGAATCAGGTCTGTGGAACTGGCATGTCCCCAATGCATGTTTCCCCACATTGAACCATAGGGATTATATTGATAGTATAAATGCCACACACCATCTTTGTAGAACATTCCGTTGGGGTCGTTCATCCAGCCATATTTAGGAGCAAAATGGTAGGCTGGGCGTAGGGATTCTCTATTGGTAGTATCAAATGTTTCTGATAATTGAATGTTGTCCCAACAGATGGCCTGGTCGTCAACCCACTGGATACTTAAAGTGATACTTTGGTTGCTGTACGTGCCTAGTTCCATAGGAACATAATAATCAATGCTGTCAATGGCCAAGCGAACATTGAAATTCCCTTTGACATCATTGTTTACCACATAATAGATACGTGCTTCCTTGGCACTTTCCTGAATTGGCAATAAGATGTATTTACTGGGATTTTCTATTTGCACCAATGAATGGCTATCACCCAAAGAACGTATTGACAATTTGGGTTCAGCGGCTTGAACTGCAATCGTGGCAAGCAGAAGAACAAGGGATAAAATAGAGATAATTGATTTCTTGTTTCTCATTTTATTAAATTGAATGGTTAAGCACTTAATTGATTTGGAAATTTTCAACGCTGCAAAAATACATGCTAGTCACCAAAATAGCTATAACAAAATGTACAAAGAATATCAGATTTGTAACAAATGCACTTCGGGGTGTGTATTTGCTGAAGAGTCTTTGTTTTTACTATAGGATGATTGCTCCAATTTCTCTGAGTAAGTGGGCTGTTTGGAAAATCGTATGTAGCATGGAGTGGTGTGACAGTGCGCTTAAAGATTATATGTGATGGCTGATAATTAATATGTTATCTCCTGATGGAATAATGATTTGCTAATTATTGCAAATAAATTTTCTCTATAAAGAAAAAAGCGTTTACTTTGCACTGAAATCAAATTTGTAATGAATACAAAATGTGAAGTGGATATGCGTCAGGTCGCAATTACACAGTTACAGCAGGCTGGATTGCGTCCTTCTATACAGCGGGTTGCGATATTGGAATACATAAACCAACATTATACGCATCCCACGATAGAAGAGATTTATGATGCATTGAGTAAGAAAATACCAACATTGTCCAAAACGACAGTTTACAATACACTACGTTCCTTGTCTGAAGCAGGTTTGGCATTATGTTTGACATTAGATGGAAAGCATGTACATTATGACGGAACTGTCAGGCCACATGCGCATTGTATCTGTAGCCGTTGCGGCCATATAGAGGATGTGTTTATTGATAATGACATGTTTTGGAAACTGCCACAATTACCGAAAATGAAAGTGAATCAGGTTGAGGTTTCTTATTTCGGACTTTGTGACAATTGTACAAAATAAAATATTCAGCCATTTAATCGAACCTAACAAACAAAATACACTGATTAATTAATTATTAACTTAAAAAACTGAACTACTATGGTAAAGAGATGGATTTGCAGTGTGTGCGGATACGTACACGAAGGTCCGGAACCACCGGAATTTTGCCCACAATGTAAACAACCAAGAGAAAAATTCCACGAATTGAAGGAGGAAGGACTCTCATTTGTAACAGAACATGTAATTGGCGTAGCTAAAGGTTGCGACGAAGAAATGATTAAAGACCTTAACGCACATTTCATGGGCGAAGCTACTGAAGTGGGTATGTATTTGGCCATGAGCCGTCAGGCTGACCGTGAAGGATATCCTGAAGTGGCAGAAGCTTTCAAACGCTATGCATGGGAAGAAGCAGAACATTGTGCTAAATTTGCAGAATTGCTGGGTGATGTTGTTTGGGATACCAAAACTAACTTGGAAAAACGTATGATGGCCGAAAGCGGTGCTTGCGCTGATAAGATGCGTATTGCTAAACGTGCAAAAGAATTGAACCTTGATGCTATTCACGATACTGTTCATGAAATGGCAAAAGACGAAGCTCGTCACGGACAAGGCTTCCAAGGCTTGTTCAACCGTTATTTCAAGAAATAATAGTGTGAACGCAAATATGTAGTAAAATGGTCGGAGATTCTCCGACCATTTTTTGTTAGGGTTTAGGTTAAACTGATTGGTAGGACAAAAACTTATTTGAAACGATATCCCAGTCCGAAAGTAACTTTCTGTGGATGACAATAGGCAGCGCTGTTGTTTATGTTAAGTATGAATACGGCATATAAGTGAATTGCTTAGTTTTAAAAGTCAGTCTGATTTTGGTAAATATTTCAAAAAGCAACAGGGGTATCTCCTGTGTCGTTCTATGAGTCTCTGTAAGTGGGGCTAAAAAGGGCTGAAGATGAATGGTTTTGAAATAGCATGCAGAAGAAAGGGCTTGGTATCTTTGTTCGCAAAGACGACTTATATGCCTCTCTGTCAATTCAATCTTTCTTAATTTTCTACTACATATATGAAACTTGGCGTTCTGGATATGGGGCTATTTGTCATTTCTGCATGAACACATTATCTTTGCAAGCCTAATTAATAACGAACGGAAATGAAACTGACAAAAATTTTGTGTTGTACATTTGTCTTGACGGCATTGTTGTTTACTGCATGTAAATTTGAGGACGAAGCCCATTTTACTCCTGAAATACGTGTCATCAGTCCTATTGTTAGATCTCATTATGATACACATGCACATGATACATTGTTCATCTATCGTAGTGAAGATGGTCTTGTAATGGATACTATTTTTGTGGGTGATACGGTTTTCTTCGATGTGACTTTCAATACCTACGCCAACAATATGCAGTCTATTTCAATTAAGCATGATACAGCAAGCGTAGAATTGGGTTATATGGAGCGTGAGAAATTGGATTCGCTTTTTTTGCCGGAATCAGATATAGATAATGGAGAGTTCCTTTTGGATGAGGGTATTATTGGTGTTCGTCTCCAATTCTATTATTTGGCTTTGCAGGAAGACGAAAATCCTAAACTTGAATTTACGCTTACTTCTGATTCTAAATTCAGTCCGGGCATGCTTAAATTTGCTACCCCTATTGTAAAGCCGGAAGATTTGGATGAAGGAGAAACTTCAATTGAATAAGCAATTAAGCAATGCGTCTGGAAGAGCGTTATAAAGGAATTTTGCAATGGTTTGAGGAGAATGTTCCTCAACCGCAGACAGAATTACACTACCGCAACCCATATGAATTATTGGTTGCGGTAATCTTATCTGCGCAATGTACGGATAAGAGGGTTAATATGATAACCCCAGCTTTCTTTGAACGCTATCCTTCGCCAGAGGTGCTTGCCGTCGCCTCTGTGGAGACGGTGTTTGACTCCATTAAAAGTGTTTCTTATCCGAACAATAAGGCAAAGCACTTGGTCGGTATGGCACAGATGCTGATAAATGAATTTAATGGAGTTGTCCCCGATACGGTGGAACAATTGGTAAAGATGCCGGGTGTGGGTCGGAAGACGGCAAATGTCATAGCTTCGGTCATTTATAATAAGCCTGCCATGGCGGTCGATACGCATGTTTTTCGGGTGTCTGAGCGGATTGGCCTGACAACTAATAGTAAGAATCCATTACAGACAGAGCGGACACTGGTGAAGCATATACCTCAAGCCATGATTCCAAAGGCGCATCATTGGCTTATTCTACATGGAAGATATATGTGCTTGGCCAGAAAACCCAAATGTGAGCAATGTGGACTCAAGCCATGGTGTAGGTGGTATGAAAAACATCCTCTTGAAATTAAATCCAAATAAATATAAATTGAATATGAAAAATATCCTGGTAGGGCTATTGTTGTGTTTTACGTTAACGGCTGTTGCCCAACAGAATGCTGTCGCTCCTACAATCCCTCAAGAGATGTATTTTGCAGGTGAACGGATTGATTTGAGGCGTTATGATATGCGCGAGCGTTTTGACCGTGAGCAATTGGCCTTCATGTATATGCACTCCAACAGTATACAGATTATTAAACGTGCCAATAAATATTTCCCTATTATTGAGCCAATTTTGAAAAAGAACGGCGTACCTGATGACTTTAAGTATCTGGCTGTTATTGAAAGCAATTTGAATCCATTGGCTGTTTCTCCGGCTCGAGCTGCAGGAATATGGCAGTTTATGGCTTCTACGGCACGTGAATATGGATTGGAGGTTAATGACGAAGTGGACGAGCGTTATCATGTAGAGAAAGCCACTGTAGCGGCATGTCAATATTTAAAAGATGCTTATCAGAAACATAAAAGTTGGACAAATGCTGCTGCGGCCTATAATGCTGGGTCTGGACGTATAATGTCTGAGCAGACCAAGCAACAGGTTCAGCAGGCATTTGATATGTTGCTTGTAAGCGAAACCAGCCGTTATGTGTTCCGGATTTTGGCAGCAAAGCGCTTTTTGGAACGTCCGCAGGATTTTGGTTTTCATCTGACGAAAGAGACTTTCTATCATACTATACGTACGACGGAAACCGTGGTGAATACGGCAGTAGCAGATTGGGCGTCATGGGCCAAAACGAAAGGTATTACCTATGCTCAACTTAAATATTTCAATCCATGGCTGAGAGACCGCTCTTTGAAAAATCCCAAAGGAACACTTTATACCATCAAATTACCCGTTTTGGAGGATTTGTATTATGACCCCCAAAAAATCCATATCCATTATGCGGGATGGATTGAATGATAAAAAGTTTAGATGCAGTAGAAAACGTGTGTTTGAACTGTTTGTAGTTAATTGTAGACCATTCCACTCCTAAATTATAGAATAGGTCTCTCTAGAAAATAGAATAAACTACCTAATGGGGAAATACCATGAAACAACCTTTATTTTATATCGGATTTATTCTATGTCTTGTTTTTGTTACAATCTGCTTTGTCGCACTTATTTATTTGTCTTATAGAAAAAGTAGCATGTTACGTGACATGGCACAGTTTGTTGTATTTCCAAAGGATGACTTGATATCGGATTTCAAAATCTCCATTGATGTTCAGTTATGTGAGAATCAAGCACGGATTCGCAACTTCAGTTTCACTTTATAATCAATCTTTTTGTTTATTTGTTTTGGACCTTAGTTTAAAATAATACCGAATCGGGCATATATAAAACAATTCTTGTGCTACTTAAAAATTTAAGATGGATGAAACGAAAGTCCTTATTATTGCAAGTCATTTTTATCATTGGAAGTCTGACTTTTTTTAGTTGTAGCGAAGGAAATGGATCACAATCTATTGAACAAGCGCACGCTAAATTAGAATTGCCAGAAGAACCTGACAGTTTGCAAATTAAATCCATAGTCCTGGTTTCACGTATTTGGGGCTTTGTCAAGTATCATCATCCGGCTTTCGCTTCTCGTTCTATCAATGCGGATGCAGAATATTTTTGTTTATTGAATGATATCCTTCAGGTCCCCGATTCCATGAGAAATGACATTTGCTCAAAATGGATATCGGAATTGGGCTCTTATGCTATACGTGATAAAGAAGGCGATGGAAACATAGAAATTTTCAATGAGTTCAACTGGATTTCAGATTCTTTGTTATTAGGCAAATCCTTGAGTGAGAGTCTTATGAAACTCAGAGATGCAGACCCCAAAAGAAACAGATATGTAAAACAGACTCCTGTCAATCTTTCATATATAGAGACACAATATTTGGACATTCCACAAGATGATGTGGCATATCGTCTTCTTGGTGTTGCCAAATTCTGGAATGCTGTTGATAGCTATTCACCTAACCGTAATCTCACAGACCGTCCGTGGGATGATGTACTTGCAGAATATATAGCATTGGCATTTGATCGTTCAGTTGGATTCTCCTCCCTGTATTCCAAAATGGTTTCCGAATTGTGTGATACTCATGTGAATTCATGGTTTATTCCGATTTTTGGAGGGCGAATAGTACCACTTTTATGCCGTTTTGCAGAGGAACGTTTGTTTGTTAGTGATACTTGTTCACTAGTGGGTAATGATTTGCAAATCGGAGATGAAATTATTTCTATAGATTCGGTTCGGCCGATAGATAGACTAAAAGAACTTGAGCCATATATGCCGCATTCAAATTCGGCTGTGTTATTGCGTGATGTTTCTTTGGCGACTTTATTGACCAGGAAAGATGAGGTACAGATAAAATATCTGCGTGATGGGAATATTTATACGGATTCTCTTCTTTCTGTTGAGGCAGAGAAGTTTGTGGGAAGAATTTATGATAGTCGATATTTGCTTAAAAGGGCATGCTTTGAAGAAGTGGCAGATGGTATAGTTTACATTCCTATTAGTGCTTTGACACGTGCAGATGAAAGGGAAATGGAAGAGGTGTTATATCAATATAACCGGTTAATTATAGATTTGCGAGGCTATCCAGCTGAGTTTGATGTTATCCATAAATTATTGCCGGATTATTTTTTCTCCGAAGAACGAGTTGCTGCAAGAATACAGATACCACAGGCAGAAAGGCCTGGTACTTTTAAATGGCTTGAGATGAAAACAAGAAAGACATCTAATCCGAATAAACTTTTTAAGGGTCAAATTGTGCTTTTGGTTAATGCTTGTACACAATCAATGGCAGAATATTTTACTATGTTTCTGCAGACAAATTCAGAGGTGGTAACATTAGGTAGTCAGACAGCGGGTGCAGATGGTGACGTGACAAGAATCCAACTTCCATATGCATCATTTAATATCACAGGTGCTGGAATATGTTATCCGGATGGAACGAACGCCCAACGTAATGGAGTGAAAATCGATATGTTAGTGGAACCTTCAGCTGAAGGGCTAAAGCATGGAGTGGATGAACAATTACAGGCCGCAATCAATTATTTGAATGAAAATTGTGAGTGAGCTTTAGAAGAAACGGTTACTGTAGGGGGAAATAAAATCAGAAAGAGCACAGCTCTCTCTGATTTTGTTTAAAACAGTGTGCCTAAATCCGTATAATGGGTTTTGCCTAAATGTCTGTAGGCTAATTCCGTTACTTCGCGTCCACGGGGAGTACGTTTCAAGAAACCTTCTTTGATGAGGAATGGTTCGTAAACTTCTTCCAGTGTTCCAGGGTCTTCTCCAAGTGCGGTGGCAATGGTAGTCAATCCAACCGGCCCTCCTTTAAATTTGTCAATGATGGTATTGAGTATTTTGTTGTCAATCTCATCCAACCCATGTGTGTCAATATTTAGGGCTTCCAATGCATAGCGGGCAATCTCTAAATCAATTTTTCCGCTTCCTTTTACTTGGGCAAAATCCCGTACTCGGCGGAGCAGTGCGTTGGCTACACGGGGCGTTCCGCGACTGCGCCCTGCAATTTCTTGGGCTGCCTTGTTGTCTATTTCCAGATTAAGCAGGCCTGCGGAACGTTTTACGATAGTGCTCAAAATGCTTGTGTCGTAATATTCCAGGTGGCAGTTGATACCGAAACGGGCACGCAGTGGGCTGGTCAGCAGACCGCTACGGGTTGTTGCTCCAATCAGTGTAAACGGGTTTAAGTCAATCTGAATAGAACGGGCACTCGGGCCTTTGTCTATCATGATGTCAATACGATAGTCCTCCATGGCCGAATACAAATATTCTTCCACGATAGGACTTAAGCGGTGTATCTCGTCAATAAAAAGTACATCATTCGTTTCCAATGAAGTAAGTAATCCCGCCAAATCGCCAGGTTTGTCGAGGACTGGCCCGGAAGTTACTTTGAAACCGACACCAAGTTCATTGGCAATGATGTTTGACAAAGTGGTTTTGCCAAGGCCGGGAGGCCCATGCAGTAACGTGTGGTCAAGGCTTTCGCCACGCAAGCGTGCAGCTTGAACGAATATACGCAGATTTTCTACGATTTTGGCTTGCCCGCTGAAATCGGAAAAGGTTAGAGGACGCAGAGCATTTTCCACATCCTTTTCTCTTTCTGTTTGCTGTGTGCGTATGTTAAATGTATCCATAACTTATTCAGATGCTTGGGTGTATTTGCGGAATATTTCTTCCAGCGTGTGTCCGTGCAGTTGTAAATGCAGGATGGGGTTGTTGTCGGCAACTGCCATTTGAAACAGGTCGTTGCGAATATCATCGTCAATTGTCAATCGCACCCTTTTTTCGCTAATGGCTTCAGCTTTGATTACATGTTCTATGCTGGACCATTTTTCCATGGAAATAGGATGTGTCAACTCAATATCCAATAGCAATTCTCCCGTTGTTCTTTCTGTTTGTTGCAGGTCAGTAAGGTCGGTCACCAAAGAGCCATGGTTGATGACAACGGCTCGTGTGCACATGATTTTCACTTCCTGCAAAATATGTGTGCTCAATAAAACCGTTCTGTTGCTGCCAATACGCTTGATAAGGGAACGGATTTCGTCCAGTTGGTTGGGGTCAAGACCGGTAGTCGGTTCGTCCAATATCAATACTTCCGGGTTGGCCATCAATGCTTGAGCCAAGCCAACCCTTTGCTTGTAGCCTTTGGAAAGGGCACCGATTTTTTTATGTGATTCCGGTTGTAACCCCACTTCTTGGATTAATACCTCTACACGCTCTTTGGCTTGTTTGACATTACGCAATCCTGCGCAATAGAGCAGGTATTCGCGTACGTACATGTCGTCATATAAAGCATTGTGTTCCGGTAAGTATCCGATTCTTTTGGCTATTTCCTGACGGGCTTCTTTCACCTCCATTCCGCATACTTGTACACTCCCTTTGTCATAGGACAATGCACCGGTAATGATTTTCATCATGGTGGTTTTTCCTGCGCCATTAGGACCCAGCAAGCCGACTATCTCGCCTGCACCTGCTTGGAAATGGATGTTTTTGAGAATACTGTTAGAGCCAAAGTTTTTATATAAACCGGTAATGCTGATTGACATGCTTGTTTGTTTTGCTGCAAAGATAGCGAAAGGCGAGCGCAGAAGCAAATGCAAAACACAGTTTTGTAATTTGGTTTTGCCAAGCCGGCTCTTATCTTATCCAGAGATAGCAAAAGGTGAGTGCAGAGTCAAAATGGGAAACAAAGTTTTACATTTTGACTTTGCCGAACCACCTCCTATCTTCTGTAAAGACTCTGTTCATATTCTTGTTATGAACTTGTTATGTACAAATGCCTGCATTCCATTTTTTTTATATATATGTATGGCTGTGTGATAAAAAAGCCTTATATTTGCACGCATTTTATGTAAGTAATAATGTGAATCAATTTTAGTATAATCAAAAATAAACACAAATGCAAAACAAAGGACTTGTTAGAATTTTTGCGGGATTGTTGGCTCTTGTGTGTATATTCTACCTTTCATTTAGCTTTGTAACAGGTAGTTATAACAAGAAAGCTAAAGCGTATGCAGCTGGAGATCCTGCTAAAGAGTACTATTATTTGGACTCTGTAGGCGCAGAAAAGGTGTGGTTGGGATATACACTGAAGGAGTGCCGCGAAAAAGAAATTAATCTTGGTCTTGACTTGAAGGGTGGTATGAATATCACCATGGAGGTGTCTGTTGCCGACATTCTTCGTGCTTTGTCTGGATATAACACTACAGAAAACTTCAATAAAGCCTTGGCTATGGCTTCTGAACGTCAGAAAACTACCCAGACCGATTATTTGACTTTGTTCGTTCAGGCATATAACGAGATAGACCCAAATGCGAAACTATCTGCGGTATTTAGCACTTTTGAGTTGAAAGATAAGATTTCTTCTACATCTACAAATGCAGAAGTGGAAAGCGTTTTGCGTTCAGAAGTGGAAGATGCAGTTGACAATTCATTCAACGTTTTGCGTACACGTATCGACCGCTTTGGCGTTGTTCAGCCAAATATCCAGAAATTGGATCAACAAGGACGTATCTTGATTGAACTTCCAGGTATCAAAGAACCCGAACGTGTAAAAAAACTTCTTCAAGGTTCTGCAAACTTGGAATTCTGGGAAACTTTCGAATGTGCTGAAGTGATTAACTATTTGATGAGAGCCAATCAGTTGATTGCTACTTTGGAAAATGCAAATGCTCCAGTACAGGAAGTAGCGGAAGAAACTGAAGAGACACCGGTAGTTGCCGAAGTTGATTCTACTTTGAGTATGACAGACAGCTTGGCTGCTCAATTGGCTGCAGATGATGAAATCGCTGCTCAGGAAGACAATGCAGCTGCATTGGAAGAATATAAGAAAAATAATCCTTTGTTTGCTGTGTTACAGCCGAGTGTTGATGCCGCTGGTCAACCAATGCGTGGCCCTGTTGTAGGTATCGCCCATTATTCTGATACTGCTACTGTCAACAGCTATTTGTCAATGACCAAGGTGCGTGAATTGTTGCCACGTGATTTGCAGTTCCGCTGGACGGTGAAAGCCATTGACGAAGCAGGATATTACTTCCAATTGGTAGCTATCAAGGTTTCTAATCGTGACGGACGTGCTCCACTAGAAGGTGGTGTTATCACTGATGCACGCGCTGACTTCTCTCAAAGTTCTGTTTATGCAGAGGTAAGCATGAGTATGAATGCGGAAGGTGCCAAAACTTGGGCTCGCTTGACTAAAGACAATATCGGAAAGTCTATTGCTATTGCTCTTGATGGATATATCTATTCTTTCCCAACTGTACAAGGCGAAATCACAGGAGGAAACTCTTCTATTACTGGTAACTTTACCGTAGAAGAAGCAAAAGACTTGGCCAATACATTGAAATCAGGTAAAATGCCTGCCCCTGCACGTATTGTACAAGAAGACGTGGTTGGTCCTTCATTGGGTAAGGAAGCTATCCAGAGCGGTTTGATTTCATTTGTTATCGCATTCGTTTTGGTATTGCTTTACATGATATTCTACTATGGACTCATTCCTGGATTAATAGCTGATGCTGCTCTTTTCATCAACGTATTCTTCCTGATGGGTATCCTTGCTTCTTTCTCGGCTGTGCTGACTTTGCCTGGTATCGCAGGTATCGTGTTGACGCTGGGTATGGCCGTCGATGGTAACGTGCTTATTTATGAACGTGTGCGTGAAGAAATGGCTGCCGGAAAGAATATGCGTAAGGCAATTGTTGACGGTTTCTCAAATGCCATTTCAGCTATCGTCGATGCTAACGTAACCACTTTGATTACTGGTATTATCTTGGCTGTATTTGGTACAGGCCCAATCAAAGGTTTTGCTGTAACCTTGATTATCGGTATCATTACTTCATTCATCACTTCAGTGTTTATTACCCGAATCCTGTTGGATTCCTATGCACGTCGTGATAATGCAAAGGTGTTGCCGTTTACAACTAACTTTACCAAGAACTGGTTCCGTAATTTGCGTTTTGACTTCATTGGTAAACGTAAATTCGGTTACATCTTCTCTGGTGCATTGATTGTAATTGCCATTTGCTCTTTCATCTTCCAAGGATTGAATTATGGTGTGGATTTCAAGGGTGGACGTAACTATGTAGTACGCTTTGACCAATCAGTAAAAACTGATGATGTACGTGAGTTGTTGGAAAATGCATTTGAAGGTGCAGGTGTGCAGGTTATCACAATTGGTGCAGACAACCAAGTGCGTATTACAACTGAATACAAGACCGAAGAGACAGGTGATGCTGTTGATGCAGAAATAGTTGGTCTGTTGTATAATAACTTGAAACCAATGTTGGGCGACAATGTAACCCTAGACCAATTCTCTAATGATTATATTGTAAGCTCTCAGAAAGTAGGTCCGTCTATTGCTGATGACATTAAGACATCTGCGGTATGGTCAATATTGTTTGCTGTACTGGCAATGTTTATCTACATTCTGATTCGTTTCCGTGATATTTCTTTCTCAGTGGGAACTGCAATCGGTTTGGTTCATGACGTATGTATTATTTTGGGTGCTTATGCGTTATTGTGGCCTATCATGCCATTCTCTTTGCAGATTGACCAGGCATTTATTGCTGCCATATTGACAATTATTGGTTATTCTGTAAATGATACGGTGGTCGTATTTGACCGCGTACGTGAGAATATTGGCTTGTATCCAAAGAGAGACCGCCGTATGATTATTAATGAAGCCCTGAACTCAACATTGAGCCGTACGTTCAGCACCTCAATGAGTACGGGTGTTACATTGTTGGCTATCTTCTTCTTCGGTGGTGAAACAATCCGCGGATTTGTATTTGCAATGTTGTTGGGTGTGATCTTGGGTACTTATTCAACGTTGTTCATTGCTGTTCCTTTGGCATACGATACAATGAAGAAACGTATAAACAAGAAAGCTGCAGCTGTAACAGAATAGAAATTCAATAAAGATTACATACAGATAGTTTTTTGTAAAAGCGCGGGGAGGTGTGTCATTTATATGGGCATGCCTCCTTTTGTGTGTTAGAAGATGGCGTAAGGGGCATTGTGTGAACTGCTTGTGTCTGAATTGGGCGGTGGCTTTGTGAATTTGTTTATTGTTGTCAATTCTTGTATCTTTGCAAATTATTCTAGTGATAATAATTATCTTAGTTGTTTTGTGTAGATGAAAAGAATTAAAATCCATAAGGAAGGATATCTGATATTGTTGTCTGTAGTACTTATCATTTTTATGATTAACGTACTTGTTTATATCCGTTTTTCAGGAGTGGTTTTGGCAATAAATGTTGTAATATCTGCTTTATTGTTGGCTTTTGTCGCTTATTTTTTCAGAAATCCTGCTCGTGTGATTGATGTGGATGACCCTAGCTTGGTGGTTGCACCGGCAGATGGAACCGTGGTTGTAGTAGAGCCTGTTGAAGAACCGGAATATTTTGGCGATAAGCGTATGCAGGTTTCTATTTTTATGTCTGTTTTTAATGTGCATGCCAATTGGTATCCTATTGGTGGGACGGTTAAGAAGTCCATACATCATAGTGGTAATCATATGGCTGCCTTCTTGCCAAAGTCTAGCATTGAAAATGAACGTTCTACTGTTGTGGTAGAAACACCAGCCAAGACGGAGGTTTTGGTTCGGCAGGTTGCCGGTGCCTTGGCAAGGCGTATTGTGACCTATGCGCGTGAAGGGAAAAAGTGTAATATCAATGAACACATGGGGTTCATCAAGTTTGGCTCACGTGTTGATTTGTTTCTCCCTCTTGATGCGGAAATCTTTGTGACAGTGGGTGAGAAAACAACCGGGAACGAAACAATAATAGCACGTCTTAATGAATAATAGTATGAATAAGTTCGAAGAATTATTTGCGCAATATGACTGCGCTCTTAAAGATGAAGCTGTTAAGGCAGCTACAGCAAAGATAGTTGATGAACATTTTGCTGAAAATGATAATGTTGATGTTTATAAGCAATGTTTCAACCAGATTGACCTTACTACATTGAACGGAGATGATACGGTTGGGAAGGTGGCTACCATGACCAAAAGAGTAAATGAGTTCCCGACTGTGTTTCCAGATGTTCCTAACGTGGCTGCAATCTGTGTGTATCCGGCCATGGTTCCTGTGGTTAAGGAGAATCTGACAGCTCCTGTTGGCATTGCTTCAGTATCTGCCGGTTTCCCTGCATCACAGACTTTTATTGAAATAAAGGTTGCTGAGACGGCTATGGCAGTGATGGAAGGGGCTACAGAGATTGACGTAGTTATTTCTATAGGAAAATTTTTGGAAGGAGATTATCAGACTGTTTACGATGAATTGTGTGAATTGCGTGCTGCTTCAAGAGAGGCGCATTTGAAAGTCATTCTGGAGACTGGTTTATTGGGTTCTGCTGAAAATATCAAGAAGGCTTCTATTCTAGCTATGTCAGCTGGGGCGGATTTTATTAAAACTTCAACGGGGAAAACAACCGTTTCCGCTACCCCAGAAGCAACTTATGTGATGTGTGGTGCCATAAAGGAATGGTATCAGAAAACGGGAGCTGTTGTAGGTTATAAACCTGCTGGCGGTGTTTCAACTACACAGGAGGCTGTTGTTCATTATACACTTGTAAAGGAAATCCTAGGGAAAGAATGGCTAAATAACCAACGTTTCCGTTTTGGAGCCAGCCGTTTGGCAAATAAACTGTTATCGTCAATAGAAGGAAAGGATATAGTCTATTTTTAGCAGCTTTATTATGCGAGTATAGGAATGAGGTGTACTAGAACTTAAGGTACACCTCATTTTATCTGCTATCCGTTTTTTTTGTGTACATTTGCAGCACCTAACTTAATTCAAAATAGATCTGGCATCATGAATAAAATTGTGGCTAAGGAGTATTTTTCTCCGAAAGTTGTAAAATTGGAGGTAGAGGCTCCATTAATTGCGCATTCCCGTAAAGCGGGACATTTTGTTATAGTACGTGTTGGTGAAAAAGGGGAGCGCATGCCGCTGACCATTGCTGCGGCTGATGTGCAGAAAGGCACTATAACACTTGTTGTACAACAGATGGGTGTATCCTCTACTAAGTTGTGCCAATTGAATGTGGGTGATGAATTGACTGACTTGGTTGGTCCATTGGGAAAAGCTACGCATATAGAGAAGTTTGGTACGGTCGTTTGTGCTTGCGGTGGAGTGGGTGCTGCACCTATGTTGCCGATAGTGGAGGCTTTGAAGAAGGCGGGCAATCGCATTGTTACTGTCTTGGCTGCCCGCACGAAAGAATTGGTCATTCTTGAAAAACAGCTTGCCTCATTCTCTGACGAACTGATAGTTATGACCGACGATGGTAGCTATGGTGAAAAAGGAATGGTTACGAATGGGGTGGAAAAGGTCATCCAACGGGAAAAGGTTGATAAATGCATTACAATTGGACCTGCCATCATGATGAAGTTCGTTGCTGAATTGACACGTAAATATAATATACCTACAGAGGCTAGTTTAAATACCATAATGGTTGATGGTACAGGTATGTGTGGCGCATGTCGAATTAGTGTCGGAGGAAAAACTCGCTTCGTATGTGTAGACGGTCCTGAGTTTGATGCTCATCAGGTTGATTTTAACGAATTGCTGATGCGTTTGGGTGGATATAAGGAAGAAGAGGGTGATGCGAAAGAGCGTTTTGAACATCCCCATATTGAATCGCATGTGGATCCACAAGGGCGTGATGCTGAATGGCGGAAAGAATTGCGTAAAACCATGACTCCGAAGGAACGTACATTGCTGCCTCGTGTGAAGATGAATGAGCTTCCGGCTGACTATCGTATTACTTGCAATGATGAGGTGAATCAGGGACTGACCGAAGATCAGGCATTGGTGGAAGCTAAACGCTGTTTGGACTGTGCCAACCCGACCTGTACACAAGGTTGTCCTGTGGAGATTGATATACCTGGTTTTATCAAGAATGTTGAGCGGGGACATTTTCTGGAAGCGGCCCGTGTGATTAAGCAGAGCTCGACACTTCCTGCTGTTTGTGGACGTGTTTGCCCTCAGGAAAAACAATGTGAAAGCCATTGTATACATTTGAAGATGGGACATCAGCCGGTTGCAATTGGATATTTGGAGAGATTTGTGGCGGATTTTGAACGTGAAAGCGGAGAAATTTCCATTCCAGAAGTAGCTGAAAGCAATGGCAAGAAGGTGGCTGTAGTCGGTTCCGGGCCTGCGGGATTGGCTTTTGCTGGAGACATGGCCAAATATGGATATGATGTAACTGTTTTTGAAGCCTTGCATGAAATTGGAGGTGTATTGAAATATGGTATACCGGAATTCCGTTTACCGAATAAGATTGTAGATGTGGAAATCCATAATTTGGAGAAAATGGGGGTACATTTCATGAAAAATACCATCATTGGCAAGACTATTTCCGTGAAAGATTTGGAGGAGGAAGGATTTGCCGGTATTTTTGTGGGGAGTGGTGCCGGATTGCCTCGTTTTATGAATATCAAGGGTGAGAACTTGATTGGAGTTATGAGCAGCAATGAATATCTGACGCGTGTAAATCTAATGGGAGCAGGACGTGAAGATGCTGATACACCTGTCTTGCAAGGTAAGAATGTAGCTGTAATAGGAGGTGGCAATACGGCAATGGATTCTGTTCGTACGGCATTGCGTATGGGGGCCAAACATGCGATGTTGGTATATCGCCGCAGCGAAGCCGAAATGCCGGCCCGTTTGGAAGAGGTACACCATGCAAAGGAAGAGGGTGTTGATTTCATGACATTGCACAATCCGATTGAATATATTGGTGATGAGAGAGGGCATGTCCGTCAAATGGTATTGCAGGTAATGGAACTGGGCGAACCTGATGCTTCAGGGCGTCGTTCTCCAGTTCCCGTTGAAGGAGAGACAAAAACGATAGATGTCGATGAGGTGGTAGTGAGTGTGGGAGTTTCTCCTAATCCGCTGATACCAAATTCAGTAGAAGGGCTGGAATTGAGCAAGAAGGGAACTATTGTGGTAAACGATGAAACAATGCAAAGCTCCATACCGGTTTTGTTTGCAGGAGGTGATATTGTACGGGGTGGAGCAACTGTTATTTTAGCCATGAGCGACGGAAGAAAGGCTGCACGTTCTATGCACGAGTATTTATCTCAAAAATAAGAAGAATGGAAGTAATAAATTTATCTGCCAATAATTCAATTCTGAATCAGTATATAAAGGAACTGCGTTCTGTGGATATACAGAAAGATTCCATGCGCTTTCGTCGCAATATAGCCCGTATAGGAAGTATTATGGCTTATGAAATAAGTAAACGTATGGCTTATGAGAATGATAAGGTGACAACTCCATTGGGAGTGGCTGATGTGCCGGTTGTTGCCGACCAGGTGGTTCTGGGAACCATTCTCCGTGCCGGTTTGCCGTTTCATCAAGGTTTTCTGGATTGTTTTGACCATGCAGAGAACGCTTTTGTTTCAGCTTATAGGAAATATAAGGATGCGTTAAAATTTGACATTCATATCGAATATATTGCTTCACCCAGTTTGCAAGGTAAGATTTTGATTTTGTCTGATCCGATGCTGGCTACTGGAGGTTCTATGGAACTGGCCTATGGCGCTTTGCTGACAAAAGGACAACCAGCACACACACATTTGGCTGCAATTATTGCCAGCCAGCAGGCGGTTGATTATATTCAGGCACATTTACCTGCTGAAAATGTAACATTGTGGGTGGCTGTAGTAGATGAATGTCTGAATGAGCATGCATACATAGTTCCCGGATTGGGTGATGCGGGGGATTTGGCTTATGGTGAGAAATTGTAATCTTCCGGAATGGGTGTAATCATCAGACAAAGCATAAAAGGGACAGTAGTAAATTATGTCGGTGTAGTAATCGGCTTTTTTACTACTTTCTTTGTTGCTACCCGTTTCCTGTCTGCAGAAGAAATCGGATTAACGCGTGTCCTGCTGGATGCGGCGATGCTTCTTTCCAATTTGGCTCAGTTAGGAACAAGCTCTTCGATAATAAGATTTTATCCCTATTTCAAGGATGAGGAAAAAGAAGACCATGGATTTTTCTTTTGGACTTTGTTAATTCCATTATTGGGTTTCTTGCTTTTTAGCCTGCTGTTCTACTTCTTACATGACTTTGTGGGAGCTGCCTTCTCGGAGAAGAGCGATTTGTTTGTTACCTATTACAAGTGTATATTTCCTTTAGGATTTGCCTTGTTGTATATGACTGTGTTTGAATCCAATGCCAATGTACTGATGAGGATTGTTGTGCCGAAGTTTGTACGTGAGGTGTTGGTACGCTTGTTGACATTGCTGGCTTATTTGCTATATGCGTTTCATGTAGTTGATTTGGATGGATTTATCATTGCTTTTTGTGGCGTATATCTGGCGGCTCTTTTAGTAGATGTGATTTATCTGTTATCATTGAAACACGTTTCCTTTAAACCGGATTGTTCTTTCCTGACTCCTGCGCTAGTTAGAAATTATCTGTTCTATACCTTGTTTTTGGTAACGGCTACACTCAGCAATGTGTTGGCTCCATTTGTAAATTCCTTTTTTATCAGTGCAAAAATGGGATTGACCTATACGGGAATATTTGCCATTGCAAGTTATATCACAGCATTGATTGAGATTCCCTACCGTTCTTTGGGGGCAATAGCGCAACCGCAATTGTCAAGGGCCATAAAGGAAAACCAGATTGTTGAGGCGAATGCTTTGTGCCGTAATATATCTTTTCATCAGTTGTTGGCGGGAGCGTTTATCTTTCTGCTAATATGGATGAATCTGGATTTTATGTTTAAGATATTGCCTAATGGTGAACAATATGCAACAGCTAAATGGGTAGTCTTTATCTTGGCCATCTCAAAGCTTTTTGTTTCTGTTTGTAGCATAGGTGTTTCCGTCTTGAATTATTCCCGTTTTTATTATTATTCGCTTATTTTTTCTGCATTCTATACCATTATTTCCATAGTGTTCAACAATAGTTTCATACCTTTGTGGGGTATGAATGGAGCTGCATTGGCAACTTTATTGTCATCCGTGTTGTACTATGCAGCATTGTTGGGATTGAATTATCTGAAAATAAAGACGTGTCCGTTCTCCTCCAGACAGTTGCAAGTGCTAGGTTTGTTATTGTGTTTTGGCTTGGTTGATTTTATTTTGGAGTATTTCACATCACAAATATTGCCTAAGACCGTATTTTGGGGTTTTGTTGAAGCTATTTTCAGAACAGGCATTGTAAGTTTGCTTGCGGTTATAATAATATATCGCCTTAAATTTTCTGAGGAGCTTAATACCTTGATAGATTATATTATAATGAAACTACGTAGAAACAAATAAATAAGAAACAAGATGAAGAACTTGAATTTTAAAAAGGAGATTTTACCGAATCTTCTGATTCTCGTGGCTTTTATCGTTGCCGCGATTATATATTGCTATCCTGAATTGGAAGGTAAAAAAATAGTGGCTACAGATAGTTTGCAACCTCGTGCGGCTGTTGAGGATGGCATTCGGTATCATGAAGAAACGGGAGATTATACATGGTGGAACAGTTCCATGTTTTCTGGAATGCCTAATTACCAGATAGGTGGTGGAGGTGGTATGCTCTCCAGTAAAATTCTTTATCCTTTTATTTGGTTTTTCCGTTTGGGGCATAGGTATGTGATACCCATCCTGATTTTTTACTTTATAGCTTTTTTTGTGCTGATGCGTACGTTTAAGATTGATAAGTGGATAAGTTTGGCGGGAGCGTTTGCAACAGCTTTTTCTTCTTATTTCTTTATTGTCATAGCCGCTTCACATAATGGTAAATGTTCTACGATTGCATGGACTACTTTAGTGATTGTCGGATTTATTCTGGTGTTCAGAAAGCAATATGGCTGGGGAGCGTTGTTTATTATGTTCTTTATGGCCATGGGCTTTACCGTGCATCCTCAGATGGCCTACTATCTTTGCATGCTGATGGGAGTACTTTATTGTGCAGAATTATATGTACATATCAAGGAAAAGCGCTATAAGGATTTGTTGATAGGAACAGGGATTTTTGCCGGTGCTTTTCTTGTTGGTTTGGGTCTAAATGGTGCTTCTGTTTTTTCCAATCAGGAATATGTGAAGGAAACGATGCGTGGTGGACATTCGGAGCTGGTAAAAGAGACAGATAGCCAAAATAATACAGGCAATGGTTTGGATTTGGACTATGCTACGCAATGGAGCTATGGTATTGATGAAACCCTTACTTTTTTGGTGCCGAATCTGATGGGTGGAGCTAATGGTTATCCTCTTGATAACGATTCAAAGTTATATACGGAATTGGTGCGTAATGGTGTTCCCCGTAGCAGTGCACAGGCATTCTGCTCTGCTGCACCTACTTATTGGGGTGACCAGCCATTTACAGCAGGTCCAGTCTATATAGGGGCAATTGTCTGTTTCCTGTTTGTGTTGAGTCTTTTCTTGCTGAAGGGACCCTATAAATGGGCATTGCTGGTTGCAACCATTTTCTCTATACTGTTGTCGTGGGGATATCATTTTATGCCGTTGACGGAATTCTTCTACAATTACTTTCCGCTTTACAATAAATTTAGAACAGTTTCTTCTATTTTGATAGTGGCGGAAATTACTATTCCACTGATGGCTTTCTGGGGGTTGAAAACAATTACGGAAGGTACCTTGTCCAAAGAAAAGGTGGTTAGAGCCATATACTATTCAGCAGGAATAACGGGTGGTATTTGTTTGCTGTTGGCTCTTTTTAGTGGAGCGTTTTTCAGTTTTACTTCACGCCATGATGCGAATTTTATCTCACAGATTCCAGACTTTGCTTATGATGCTATAATTGCTCAACGCCAAAGTATGTTGGTGGCAGACGCATGGCGTTCGTTGTTCTTTGTTGTTGTGGGAGCGGCATTGACTTGGCTCTATGCACAAGGGAAACTGAAAACAATGTATTTCGGGTTATTGTTGGCTGCTTTTGTTTTGATTGATATGTGGCCGGTGGACAAACGCTATTTCAATGCTGACCATTTTGAATATGCAAAGAAGAGGGAGCAGTTTTTTGAAAAGTTGCCGTATGAGGAGTATATTTTGCAGGATACAGATCCTAATTTCAGAGTGATAAATCTTACTGTCAATCCGTTTAATGAGTCACGGACGTCTTACTATTTGCATTCTGTAGGCGGATATTCGGCAGCAAAATTGAGGCGCTATCAGGACTTGATAGATGAACACTTGTCGAAAATGCATATGCCTGTATATAATATGCTTAATACCAAGTATTTCATTGTGAAAGACAATGCAGGAAACGTTGTTCCGCAATTGAATCCTGATGCTATGGGAAATGCCTGGTTTGTCAATGATGTTAAGGTGGTGGATAATGCAAACAAAGAGTCGGATGCCTTGATGCAGATTGATTTGCATACAACCGCAGTTACAGACAAGAGTTTTGCTCCCTTTGTAGAAGGATGGAAACCGTCAATGGATTCTTTGGCAAGCATTCGCTTGACCAGTTGTACACCGAAAGAACTATTCTATAAAACAACTGCCAATGAAGAGCAAATAGCTGTATTCTCTGAAATTTATTATCCGTATGGTTGGAAAGCGTTTATTGATGGAGAGCCGGTGGAACATTTCCGTGTGAATTACATGTTGCGTGCTCTGAGAATTCCTGCAGGAGAACATGAAGTTCATTTCATTTTTGACCCGGACAGCATCAAGAAAGGCGATTTGTTGGCTTCTATATGCATAGCTATTATGTTTCTGACTGCTATAGCAGCTGTAATTTTCTCTATTAGAAAATGTAGAAAGAACTAAAAAAGGTATCTAAACACATCATCCGGATAGCGGAAATAATGCTATCCGGATGATGTGTTTAGATTCATAATTCTGTCGTTTTTTTCAACGTCCCATTTTGTGCATTAACCACTTGTGCAGGTTCCATAAGAATACATTCTTATTGCTTCCGTTCATAACGGAGCGAAAAACCTTCCGATACAATTTTTCCATCACTCCTTTTATGCTTTTTTCTTCGCACAATTTTCTCCGCAGTAGCTTCTGATTGTACTTTCGGCCCCAATAGGTTCTGTCATATCGCTGGGCTTTACTCAAGGGTTGTTCTATGATGGCAATAAGAAAATTCTCTATTTTGGCAAACATTTCATCCACGTTCATTTCCCCTTCATTTAGTGCAGGTGTTTGCATGACTTCTAAATAGGCATTGTCATCATTGTCCAATCGTCTTACTTCGGCTACTACTTCATCAAAAGAATCGTAATCATTACAGTTGATAAAGGATTTAGGATTGAAGTGTTCCGTTATGGTCGGATCTCCCCAATAGATGGGTATGGCTTGGGCAGCAAATGCTTGGATAAGTTTTTCGGTTGTATATCCGGGTGAGCTGCTGTTTTCAAAAGCAATGGCAAATTTGTATTGCCTGGTAAAATCCAGTTTGTTATCGACTGCTTTGCCAATATTGTTCATATACCTACCGCCAGAGGCAATTGGCTTGTAGGCATATAATAAATCGAAGAACTCTTTGCGGTGTGCTGATGCATGATTATTTGAAACAACAAAACTGCAGAAACCTTTCTTGGATTTTAAATCAGTTTCTGTGAATTGGTGTTTACATGACATTAACTCAAAATCCTGTTTGTAGAGATAATAAAATGGTAGGCGTAAATAGCGGTCGCCGTAATTGAGATAATCAAATCCCATGGCATAGTCATAGAGATTGAAGTCTGGTGTTTGGTTTTCACCGGTCCATAGGATTTTAATGCAATCTTTTTTGGTAAGATGGTCATCTGAAGCCACGGAACAAAACAGGTAGTCCGGATTGTCCGTTATGTGTATATGATAGTGTTTTTCGAGTAGCTTATATATGAAACTTTGTTCAGGAACAAATGAATCATAGAAATCAATAAAATTTATATTGATGTGTTTTTTCTCTTTATTCATTGTTTTCGGCTGATGTAATTGTGGTAAGTTGCTAATACGTTTTGTACATATGACCGTGTCGGTCCACTGTTAAAATACCCATAGCGCACGACAGGGTCATTGTAGAATTCCGGGTCGTTTTTTTTCTGTAGGTAATATTCTACATTGCCATACCATATATGGGGATCACCCCCATATTTTTCTGTCAGTTTCATGGCGTCTAAAACATGGGCAGGGCCAGCATTGTAGCTGGCAAGTACAAATTTGGTTTTTTCTTCTTTGTTTTCAATGTCATGGTAAACCATTTTCAAGTATTTGATGTATTGTACGCCTGCTGCAATATTGGCTTCCGGGTCGAACATATTCAATGAATCCAATCCGAATTTTGCGCCGGTAACCGGCATCAGCTGCATCAAACCACATGCACCCATTGGTGAAACAGTATTGGGATTAAAACGGGATTCATGAAAAGCTACAGCTGCCAATAGCCGCCAGTCCCAATTGATTTGGGGGGCATATTCCTTGAACCATTGGTCATAGGGCGAGATGGAAGAAGTAGAACTCGTTTCAAAATAAGGATGAGGCTTGAAGGTATTGTTTTTGCGTAAATAGCGCGTATATAGTTTTTCTATTTCTGTTTCATCCATTTTTTCCAGCCATAAACTGATAGTTTCATTTAGAGCTGTTGAGGAATTCCGTGTTACCCATCCTAGTGTTTGCTCTACCCCCAAAGCAACGCTGATGTCTAATTGTGGATAATATTGCTGGTAGAGTTGCGCGAGTGGTGCATAGGCAGCTGTATAAGGAAGCTTGCCATTTACAACATCGGCAATTAACATATCAATGCTTACCGAGTCATGTGCTAAAATTATGCGCATATTTCCACCAATTTCCATGTTCAGATGTTTTAAACGGGTATAGGCTTGTGAGTTTCGTGGAATATAGATGCGCTTTTCCTGTAATTGGGCTGCATTCTTTATGGCTTCTTTGCCACCTATTTGAACAAGATGAAGCGGTGCATTCTTATGTGTGGAAAAATAGGTGAAAGTCTTCTTACGCTCACGAGTAGGTACGCAGGGGAATGCAATCAAGTCTATGTCGCCGGTTTCAAGCTGGTCGTAAAGTTCTTCAACCGAGCTGTAGGTATGTACTTTCAGATGGGTATGAATAGATGCAGCAAAACTTTTGGCCAAGTCATAGTCATAGCCCATGGGAACGTCTCTATAGTAGAAATAGGTAGTAGGACCGAAAATAGTTCCCACATGGAGAGTATCGTTTGCTACAATTGCCAGCAAATCCCTTTGTGCAGGAATTTGTGTGGTTTTCTTATTGCATGACAAACAACCAATAAGTGCACATAATATGAAGATAACTTTTGTCACAGAACGCATTCAATACAATCGTTAGGAACTGTTGCCTCTCCACGCAATCGTAAATAAACCTGGATAGTGGCGATTACATCTTTTTGGCAATAGGTAGAAATCCGGTTTATATTGTGGTCTGTATAATATACTTGTGCTACTTCAGAACCGTCAATATCATCTTTGGGGGTTGGGATTCCAAACAAGGCTGTAAGTGTTCTGAGTGAAGTGTAGTGCTTGAAATCTCCAAATTTCCATAGCTCAAGGGTATCAATAAAATTGATCTCCCATGGTTTTTTACCAGAAATCTGCAATATTTCCGGTAGTGGGAGTCCATTAATTAAAGCGCGTCTACAGATAAAGGGTATATCAAACTCTTTTATGTTGTGGCCGGCTAAAGAGTGATAAGGTGTATGTACAAATCTGGCAATGAGATCAAAAAAATCATGTAAGATTTCCTTCTCATCATCACCGCAGAACGAACGGGTACGAATATGGAACTGTCCGTCATGTTCATTTTTATAGCAAAAGCCGACAGATATGCATATAATTTTCCCATATTCAGCAAAAATGCCTGCCTCTCTTTCAAAGCCTTCGGGATAGGTGCCCGAGAAGCGCTCGGGTGATCTCATACACAATGAATCCCATTTTTCTTTCCAAAGCATTTGCAGCTCGTCAGACAGTTTGTCAAAATGCTTTGTACATGGAACTGTCTCCACGTCAAGAAACAGGATTTTATCGTATGAGAGTGATGGAGGCATTTTGTCGTATTATTTTTTAATGAAACGATGTTCTAGATATTTGGTAATGATTTCCAGTGCAATGCGATTATTGCCACCTTCGGGAACAATAAGGTCTGCTTTGCGTTTGGTTGGTTCAACAAATTGTTCGTGCATGGGTTTGACTGTGCTGAGGTATTGCTTTACGACAGAATCCATTGTTCTGCCTCGTTCGTTGACATCTCGGCGGAGTCGTCGAATAAAGCGTACATCTGCATCAGTGTCAACATAAAGCTTGACATCGCATAAATCGCATAATTCCGGACTGTTGAAAATAAGAATACCTTCTACAATAATAATATCTGCACTTTCCATGGTTTCCCATTTTTCATTACGTTGATGTAATGAGAAATTATAAGTAGGATGCTGGATGGATTTTCCTTCTTTCAACTGTTTGATATGCTCGATGAGCAACTCTGTATCAAGAGCGTCCGGGTGGTCGTAATTCTGTTTGCTCCTCTCTTCCAAAGACAGTTCCGGATGTGGTTTGTAGTAATAGTCATGTGGTATGATGACTGCCTGTTCTTTGAAAATCTTATACAATTTATGGGCTATTGTGGTCTTACCGGAACCTGTCCCTCCTGCAATTCCAATTACTAACATGAGATTTAAAGTGTTTTTGTTGAATTAGGCTGTAAAGGTAATTATTATTTTTGGAATAAATTGTTATGATATAGATAATATGCTGCGGAACATGCTGTTTATCTTCATATTTGTGTTGTAGCGCGAATTGTTCTATCTTTGCAGACAATTTGAAAAATGTGCATTTGTTATATGAGAGCTGTAGAGGGGAGACTTTTCAAATGGTTTATGGGTCTTCACGTTTTTTTTGCTGTTTTCTTGATGTCTTCGTGGATTCTTCCTTTTGAAGTACAGCGGATTGCTTTATGGGGATTCTTTACTACGTATTTCATAGATGTTATATGGGAAAAGCGGATACAAAACTTTAAATGGCGACCAGTAAAATGGCTATATGTAGCTATGATTGTTTTTTATCTGATGGTACCTATGTGGCAACTATTTACGGCTTCGTGGTACGATCCGTGGTTTCAAAGAACATTAGAATATAGGTTACCTTTCTTGGGTATAGGTTTGATTGGCTTATTGGGTATCAATAAAGAAATCAGAATTAAATATGTTGCTATAGGCATGTTGTTGGTGTCTGTGCTGTCCGTTCTGTATATTATACATAAAATTGGGTTTGGAGATTTTATAGTATGTGACAATCGTAGCGAGTTGTTTTCTTTCATGCGAACCAAATATATTAATAGTCACATCACATTTAATCTTTTCCTTAATATTACTTTGTCTTTTCTTTTTTATTCCCTTTTAAAAGATCGTCTGACGCCTTATTTAAAGATTTTGTTTGCCTTGGGGTGTTGCTTTATTTTAAGCGTATTAATTTGCTCGGAAGGACGAGTGGGATTTTTTACGTCTCTTATGCTATTCGCCTTTTTTGCTATATACAATATCTACAAGTATATTCCCAAAATTGTTATTCCATCCATGATACTTATTGCTTTTGCCCTGTTTTGGGCTTTGGGGCAACATAAGCGAATCAGTCCGCAGGTTTTTGATGATCCAAGAACCGTGATTTGGGATGTTTGTATCGACATGGTTAAGGATAAACCTTTTACCGGATATGGAGTCAGCAATTCCCGTTATGTTCTGTTGGAACGGGGATTTGCAGACAAGGATTTCCATAATTATTATGATCAGGGGTTTATACACATATATCCAGATCCTAATGATAAAATCTTATTGCATCCTCATAATATATTTATAGAAACAGCAATGGACTTTGGAATCTTGGGCCTACTGGTGTTGCTGTTTATTTTGATATACCCATATTTTATAGTTTCTCCATATCGTAAAGTGGGAATTTTCTTCTTTCTTTTTGTGATTTGTGTTCAAGGAATGTTTGAAAGTTTCACAATGGCAATGCAGCCTATCTGTATTACTTTGGGCATGCTTCTATTCCTTGAAGGGGGAATTGGAGAGCCTGACCTGCAACAGAGTCGTGTGTTTCAGAAGCAAGCCACGGACATATCTTAGATAAAAGGTCTGCCAATCGCCCACATAATTCAGGACAAATATCTTCTGAAATTTTTTGTCTGATTTTATTGGTTTGCTCTTGACTAAAACCCATTTTACTCATGCGGCGGAAAAACCGTCCACCTCTAATCCAACGTTTCAGTGTGGAAATGGAGTAATCCCTGTTAAATGTCTTCACTATGTCAATGTCTTCTATAAAACCCATATATGCTCCTTTGTGCGTTGTGCTTGAGGTATGAAAACGGAATTTGTTTAGTCGTTCATGATATTCCACTACTTTCCCTTGATTCGCAATGTTCGACCAAAACAGCCAATCTCCTGAATAATGCATAGATAATGCTTTCAATGCTTTTTCTGTAATGGCCGAACGCCGAAAAAGTACGCCGCTTGCATTGTAGACCCAATTGCGCCAATACATGTTCTTTTTTACAAAGGCTGTTCCGTCATATATGCTGGCGAGTCTCGTATGTGTATATTTCCGTCTTTCCAGATGGTCATAATCTTTGTTGATGGCTTGTCCTTCAGTATCTATCATTTGTGAGGCGCTGAAAGATAATACGATTTGGTCGTTGTATTCCATGGCAGGCAGTAATTTCTGTAGAAATGTGACATCTGCCAAATCATCGGCCTCGGCAATCCAAATGTATTTGCCTCGGGCCAGTTCGAGACCTTTTTCCCATTGTGAGAAAGGGGAGCCGGTATTCGTTTGATTATATATAATGTGAGTTACCTGAGGGATGGCTGACAAACTT
Source organism: Candidatus Gallipaludibacter merdavium (assembly GCA_017694875.1). GTDB lineage: Bacteria > Bacteroidota > Bacteroidia > Bacteroidales > Paludibacteraceae > Gallipaludibacter > Gallipaludibacter merdavium. Next base: position 57,333 of record JADIMG010000084.1, on the reverse strand, counting down.
TCCAAATAATCCTGGCTGCCGTCAGTAGATGCATCGTCAAGCAATATAATCTCAATATCCTTGCATGTTTGATTAAGAACAGAAGATATGCGCTGTTCAAGATAGCACAAATAATTATAATTGGGTATGATGACGCTGACTAACGGAGTATTCATGTTTTATTTGAATATTTTTTTTGAGAAACGATATGTTTTTTTGTAAAGCTGTAAATGGTTTTCCATCATGTAGCGTCGCCATACATTGGCACACCCAATTTCTTTTATTCCGATGTAATGGTAGGGTCTTAGGCGTTCAAGGATGTCGATTAGAATTTCGTCAGGAGCATTGGACATAATGAGCCTTTTTAATGTGTGTATACCTCTTCTTACGAGATGTTTCGCTCCATTTGCATATCCATGTTCCACCATAAATGTCATGAGAACATATTCCGAATTGAAATAGGACAGGTTTCTCTTGACGGTGTAGCGTTGCGAAACAATACTTCCAGGACGAACCAGGTAGTGGTATTTTGGCTGGGCATATATAACGGTTTTCTTGGCGCGGTATAATACTTTGAAAGTAAATGCAATGTCTTCATAAAGAACACCTTCTGGATAACGGAGACCATCAAATAATTCTATCTTGTATAATTTGTCCCAAGCGTAATTGTGCAATAGTTTGTCAATCATCAGAAGTTCCATAGTTTCGTCTCTATTACATATGACAGGATGGTTCTCTTGAAGTTTACATTTACTTTTCCCGTTTTTGTCAACATAATGAGTACAAACCGTTACATCAGCATCATGTTTTATCATAAGATTATACAAGAAACTGTACATGTCCGGTTCAATCCAGTCATCACTGTCCACAAACCCAATTAATGAGCCTTTGGCTATGTCAATACCGGCATTTCTGGCAGCACTCAAACCATGGTTTTCTGTATGCAATACTCTGATGCGAGCGTCTTTTTTTGCCAGTTCATCACATATTTTACCGGATGAATCGGTTGAACCGTCATCCACAAGAATAATGTCAAGATTAGTATAGTGTTGGTTACATACAGATGTTACGCATTTTTCTACGTAAGCTTCAACGTTGTAAACAGGTATAACAACTGTAATTAAAGGTGTTTGTGTCGTATTCATGTTTATGGTTTTTGGTTGATACCGAATGGCGTTGTTGTACTTTTATTTTCTTTAGTCTGACGGCGGATAACTTGATTGGCATCCCAATCTTCCTTGTTCCTATAGGGCCTGGTATGATATAAATGGAGCAGTGGAAGTGAATAACGTAATTGTTTGGAACGGATTCCAGCATTGAATAGTCGTTCACCAAATTCGCGGTCTTCTGCTCCATATTTCATACGCTGGTCAAAACCATTGGCCTTTAAGATGAAGTTTCTCCATGTGGAAGCATTACCTCCATTCCATGAAGCTTTGGCGGTAGTAAGGCGGTTTAATAATTGGGTGATGGTTTTGTTTTTGCACAACTTCATGAGTTTCCAGGAACGTTTGACGCCGTTTTTACATAGCCAGTCAATGGAGAATGCTGCTTGTGAGATAATGTCTTCTTGTGTCAATTGTTGGCTTATTCCTGCTGGAAGCATAACAGCGCCGCCAGACAGAAAATATCCTTGTTCGGCGAATTGACAATGTGTTTCCACGAAATCGGCACGTGGAATCAAATCTTGGTCTGTGAAAATCAGATAGTCAGCGGTAGAGGCAAGTACCGCCTTATTGAGAATTTCCGTTTTCCTAAACCCATTGTCTTCGTGCCAGACATGCTTGATGGGCAGTCTGTCTTGATATTTGAGCAATAATGCTTTTGTTTTATCTGTAGAGCCATCATCGGCAATGATTATCTCGTCCGGTTTGACAGTTTGGGCAAGATAGCCCCACAATGTCTTTTCAAGCCATTGTGGGTTGTTATATGTAGAGATGATGACTCCTACACTAAACGTTTTATTATTATTCATATTCATAAAAGTCATGTTTCCTGTTTTTCCAGAATTTCTCCCTTGCATTCAATGTCCATTCAATGCATTTCTTCGGGTCTGCTTTTCGTTCTTTGGCATAGGACTGTGCCAACAATTCAAACATATCCTTTTTCCCCCATAATCTGGCAAAGTTTTCGCAACCTTTTTTGATGGATACTTCGCCAAATTGCATTCTATTAATATCGACTATAGAGAATTGTGTATGTCCGTCAGGGGTTGTGTCAAACAAGATATTGCCAGGTGAAAAGTCTTTATGGTAAACACCTTTCTGGTGCATATCTGCTGTAAAAACGGCCAAGTCTTGAATGATTTTCTTTCTTTCTTCAATGCCGCCTTTGCCAAATTCGTAGAAATTTCTTTTCAAATCGCTCTGTACTGTAATGAGATATGAAAGAGAAATCAATCCGTTTTTGTTAATGATAATATAGGCAATTGGAGTAGGGGTGGCTATTCCTATTTTGCTGATTTTTAATGCATATTTGTATGCTCTTTCTGCTTTTGAGGGCCGAAGGAAAGAGTATATGAGCCGATTGATGAAAATGGGTTTCTTATATTGCTTGACATTGACGGTCAAGTCCCCCGTTTTCATTACCTTGATTTCGTTCCTTTCTTTATAAATGGTGTTTCCTGTTCGGTGGAAAATGTCAGGAATGGATGCGATAAAAGGAGCAATAGCTTGATATGTCGGATTAATAACCGTCGTTACTTTTGTCCCCATATTATACCTCTTTTAGCAATTGATACCATAGCTCCAAAGGAGTTTCCGAATTGTGTACCGATGTCGGCTGCAAGTGAAAGACCAAACTCCAAGTTCCAGGCTTTTTTAAACTGTTTTTTTACATCGATGAGAATGGCACAATTTTCTATTCCGTTTGGTACTTGATAATCATCGTAATATTTGGAGAACGTGGTCATGGCCTTGTAATTATAGCCGAATATATCTCCTTTTATACCCACATGATGGGCTCTTACTCTATTATAAATCGGAGAAATTTGCTCGCCGGATAATAGAACAGGGGAGGTGATGAGAGGATGACCTATAGTAAAGCCACCATACGTCCATCCGTTTTTGTATATGCCGTTTGTAAAGTAATGGTCGCCGCCACCATAGACGATTCCGTCTCTGTCATGGAATGCACCGGATTGTTGGGTCGTATTTAGAAATTCGTATAAAATGGTTGACAAGTAAGGAAAGGAGGTATTGCTGATTTTGATACCCCATAATCCGTCATAAGCATTCATGGCATTCCACAAAAAACGGATGGGACCATCTTCTGACAAGGTTTGCCAATAGGCGGAAACATTCCAGTCTTTCCATTTGAAGTCAGCCGTAAGAATTTGACTACCTATGTGATTCCCTTGAGCATTGATTTGGTCATTGGCCATTACCCCACCACTCCTTACGAAAAAAGTGTTGAGAAAGTCATGAAAGGATGAACCCAATTCTCCATAGACTGGTGATACTCCTCCCCATTGTGCGGCATGATGAAATTCATAACCGATATTGACGGGTAACCGCCCACCTAATTTAAGGCCGGCATATTTGTGGTGCAAGAAGGCTTTTTTTACATAGCCGTCATTGCCAAACCAACCGTGAGTTAGGCCGCCTTTGATTTCTGCATATCCAAAGGTAAATGGAATGGGAATATAATCGGTTGTTCCAACGGAAATACGTGGAATGAGTGATGCGTTATGGGAGAATAATAATCCACCGGATGTGATATCTTCGTCCGCCTCATAATATCCATAGTTGTCTGGCTTCATGCCAACGGTTATTTCAAAAACAAGCAATCTGGCCGAAAAATAAAGTTCCTGAAAGCAAGGACTGAATCCATTCCTGTCGATAGTAAGCATGGGATTGACCTTAAATGAATAATCCATCCAACGGTTAGGGTTTGTATATGCTTTTTGGATTACAATTGATGTTGAGCCGTTGTATGGAGTGAAGGGGCATCCGTCATAGTTGGTAAACAGCCAATATGGGGCATATTTGCCGGAAGAAGCAACGGCAAAAACATTAAATCCCCAGCTGATAGTGTCTTTTTGTCCGGTTTCCCAAGAATAATCCGTATAGCCGTATAAGGAGCGGTGAAGCAACGTTGGGTTACTTTGGGCATGGGATGCAAGGTGCAAACAGATGAGACAAAAGAATATAAGATATTTTCGCATGGGCATGTCAATTGAAAGTGATTTTATAAAGTTTGTCAGATGTGTTGCCCATTTCTTCGCCCAAGCCATAATATGCTATGCCATTGATGGTAAAGCCAATTGCATTTTCCTTGCCCGCTTCTTGAGGAAGATGACCAATGAAATCCCAAGTGTCAGAATGTAGATTATAACGGATAATACCTGATTTGGAGGCAGTGGCAGTCCATTCCCGACCTCCTAAAATATAGATGTAGTCATTGTGTTGTAAAAGAGTGGATGATAACCAATTTCCATCTTTTTTGTAGTCACCTCTTCTTTCCCATTGGCAGCTTGTATGATTAAATTCGTACCAATATCTGTTAGTACCGGCAAACGATCTTCCTTTGATCGATGTGGCTACGGTTTCCACTAATTTGGCACATGAGCCAGCATTGACTTCCGACCATGTATTGTGGGTAATGTTATACCGATATAATTTATTGGTAGATATATCGTAAGAGCCAAAAGCTATATATATATAGTTTTCATGCAAGAATGCTGAAGGGGCGGCAGTTTTGTTAGTCGGATAATCTTGCAATTGTTTCCATTCTTCTGTTAAGGGATTGTATTGCCACCAATCCCTTAAATAGGATGAATCGTTATAAACCTGGCCATTAAAACCCAGCCCAATATATATTAAACTGTCTGTTGCGATTGCAACAGCTCCAGTTCTGGCTTTAAGAGGTGGTTGTTTCAGTTTTGTCCATGAATCTTTTTGTGGGTCATATTGCCAGAAATCGCCTTTAATCTCGGAATGGGTTTTTGCCCTTCCTCCATATATGAAAGCCTTGTTGTCGTATGTCGCAACTGCAGCGGAAGCTCTTTGTTCCGGCATAGGAGTGCACGGCGTAAATGTAATGTTTTGCGTATCATTTTGATTGCAGGAAATGCATATGAAGCAAATAAAAATGCAGGCGATAACAATTGGGGCGTATCGTCTGTAAATAAAATTGGTTATGTGTATGCGGTTCATATTGCAAAAGTAGTTAGTTCAACCTGATTTTGCAAGAAAATCCATCTTTCAGGCTATGGGGAAGGGGCTGCCGATGTTTTTGTGGGATTAGAACTTAAATGGTTAATCGTGAGGGTATTTAATGCTAGTTCTTATAGTCTGATGGTTTTGCTGTGTGACTTGAGGGGTTTTGACATAAAATAGAGAGGAACTTGACTAATTTGATAGCACAATAATGGCCCTATTCTTAGTTGGGAAGGAGCTGAAAAGTGAATTCTTAAGTAAATAATGGATTTAAATTTTCATATCTGAATAGTAAGTTGTATCTTTGTGTGGTTTTTTGGAGAAATATGGCCAATAAAAACGAAGATGTCCGAGTAAATCTGAGTCAACGCATTCAAACATTGTTAGAACAATTTAATGCGTTGAAGCATGAAAATGCAGAGTTGCAGAAGGAACTGGAGTGGCGTAGAAAGGAAATGGCACAACAGAGTGAAAAATTGGTTGCTCTTCAAAAAGAAGCAGACCGCTTGCGGTGTTTGTATGGTATGCTTGATGACAAGTCAGAAGAAAAAGCATTTGCCCGACAAAAGATTGGCAAGATGGTGCGCGAGATTGACAAATGCCTTCAATTGTTGCTTGGTTAAGCATGGGAAAGAAGATGAAGATACATGTGGGGGTAGGCGCTTATCGTTTGGTGTTAAATGTGGATATGACGGATGAGCGTCTTTATCGGGAAGCCGGCATTCATGTGGGAGAAGTATATGATGATTTGGCTTTGCGTTATCCGCGAAAATCGCCGGAAGAGCTGTGGATGTTAGCGGCTTATGCAATGACAGTAGAATGTGGAAAAGTCTTGTTGGATGCATCTGAAACTCCTTTAGTTTCAACGGCAAATGATTGTATCGACGAAATCGATCGTTTTATGGAAGATAACGGCTTTTAATGCTGGAGTCGGTTTCTTTTATGATGAAGGTAAATAGATTGCGCACCGCAACACTCGGGAATGAGTGTGCAGGTGCATTTTTTTTAATGGATATTTTAATAATTCATATATATAAAAAGTATGGGAACTATAGCAATTATATTGATAGCGCTTGCAGCTCTAGTGTTAGGGGCTGGCGGCTGTTTTCTGATTCTGCGATATGTCAGCAAGCAGACCTTGAAAGAGGCTGAGGCTGAGGCAGAATTGATAAAGAAGAACAAGATTATTGAGGCAAAAGAGAAATTTATTGCTCTGAAGTCGGAACATGAAGCACAAGTACAGCAAGCAAATAGCAAATTGCAACAGCAGGAATCTCGTTTGCAACAGCGTGAAAATCAGTTGAACCAACGTCAAGGTGATTTGCAACGTGCACAAAACGAGTTGAATCAATTGAAAGAAACTGTTGAGAATCAGATGTCTGTCATTGAACATCGTAGTAAGGAGTTGGATAAATTGCATCGACAAGCACAAGAGCAATTGGAAGTGATATCAGGTCTGTCGGCAGCGGAGGCCAAGGCGCAATTGGTGGAAAGTTTGAAGGACGAGGCTAAGACTGATGCCATGTCGTATGTGAATGAGATTATGGAAGAGGCGAAGATGACGGCTAACAAAGAAGCCAAGAAGATTGTGGTTCAGACAATTCAGCGTGTGGCAACTGAGGCGGCCATAGAGAACTCCGTTACGGTTTTCCATATTGAATCGGATGAAATCAAAGGTCGTGTAATCGGAAGGGAAGGACGTAATATCCGTGCTTTGGAGGCAGCTACAGGTGTAGAAATTATTGTAGACGATACTCCTGAAGCTATTGTGTTGTCTGCGTTTGACCCCGTGCGTCGTGAAATAGCCCGTCTGTCGTTGCACCAATTGGTAACGGATGGACGTATTCACCCGGCTCGTATTGAAGAAGTGGTGAGCAAGGTGAGAAAACAAGTGGAAGAGGAAATTATCGAAACTGGAAAGCGCACAACTATTGATTTGGGTATTCATGGTTTGCATCCGGAACTGATTCGTATGGTAGGGCGTATGAAATACCGTTCTTCCTATGGTCAGAACCTTTTGCAGCACGCACGCGAAACGGCGAATCTTTGTGCCATAATGGCTTCTGAATTAGGATTGAATCCGAAAAAAGCCAAACGTGCCGGATTGCTTCATGATATTGGAAAAGTGCCCGATGAAGAACCGGAATTGCCACATGCTATTTTGGGTATGCGATTGGCGGAAAAATATAAAGAAAAACCAGATGTTTGCAATGCAATTGGTGCGCACCATGATGAAGTGGAAATGGAAACCCTATTGGCACCTATTGTGCAAGCTTGTGATGCGATTTCCGGAGCTCGTCCAGGTGCCCGTCGTGAAATCGTTGAGGCTTATCTCAAACGTTTGAATGATTTGGAAAATCTTGCCTTATCCTATCCAGGCGTTATTAAGACTTATGCAATTCAAGCAGGTAGAGAGTTGCGTGTAATTGTGGGCGCTGATAAGATTGATGATAAGGAAGCTGAATTGTTGTCGTTTGATATTGCTAAAAAGATTCAGGATGAGATGACTTATCCTGGTCAGGTAAAAATTACTGTAATCCGTGAAACGCGGGCAGTAAGTTATGCTAAATAGTGAATAAAATACCCTGTCATGGGGCGTATAAACATAATTATAAACACGTTTAATTGTTTGAAAAATGAAAAAGTTATTATTGTCGATGATGTTGCTACTTATGGTGGTTGTAGCAGCAGATGCCCAATCTCGTTCTATTGGTGGGCGTTTAGGTCATGGTATTGAATTTTCTTATCAGCATTCCGTTGGTGCGTCCAACATGGTTAACCTTCAGGTTGGTTTGCCTTTCTTGAATGGCTTTGGTCTTGAGGGTGTAGTAACATATGATTGGATATTTCCAATTACTTCATGGCAGGAACAAGGCACGTGGAACTGGTATGCTGGTGTCGGTGGTGGTGTTGGAATGTGGGGTTTTGATCATCCTGTAGGTTTTGCCGGCGTGGCAGGCCGTATAGGCGTGGAATACAACTTCTGGTTCCCAATGCAATTGTCTTTGGACTGGAGCCCGGTTATTGGTCCTAGCTTCGGTAAAGATCATGTGGGATTTAATGAATATGGATTGTCCAGCTTTGGTTTGGGAATACGCTATTTGTTTTAGGAGCGAAAAAGTTGGATCCTAAATATGGATTCAATTTTAGAGGGATAAATTTTGTAGTTGGGGTGCGTCGTTTTGCGATGTGCCCCAATTTTTTACATTCATGATAGCTGTTCACGTGATTTATGATTATCTTTGTACATTGAATGAATCTAGTCGGAAAAATGAGAAACAGAATATTGCTTGTGTTTGTGGCACTGTTAGCGCTTTTATGCTATGCAGAGTCTGAAAGAGTGGGTCAGGGAATAGGAGGATGGGTCAATCGTAGTCCTGATTCTCCAGAAAAGGCAGGCGGGTCTGAAAAAATGGCGCGTCTGGAATTTCCCGTGATTACGGACGCTAGAAGCGAATATTTGTTGTACAAAACAGGGTTTGTTGTGAATTATAATGTCGACTGGCGTATTCCTAATTGGGTGGCTTATGAGTTGACTGATGATGAAACCTTTGGGGAAGTAGAGCGTGCCGGTCATTTTAAGGTCGATGAAGATGCTCCTTCTCCGCGTGTTGAAACAAGTGCTTATAGTCATTCCGGTTATGATAGGGGACATATGATTCCTGCTGCAGATGTGAAATGGAGTCAACAAGCCATGTACGACAGCTTTTTGATGACAAATATTTGTCCGCAGAATCCGAATTTGAATAGAGGTGATTGGAATGACTTGGAGGAACTATGTCGTTCATGGGCAAAGAAATGGGGAAGATTGTATATTGCTTGTGGTCCGGTAGTAACAGATAATCCTCAGCGTATAGGTGATGTTGGGGTGGTTGTTCCTGCCGCTTTTTTTAAAGTGGTATTGCGCATGGGTGAGGAAGTTGAATCAATTGGCTTTTTGTTTGCTAATAGGGCAGGCAGTAAGCCGTTGCAAACTTATGCGATGAGCGTTGATGACCTGGAGACGGTGTGCAATATGGATTTCTTTTCTCTTTTACCTGATAGCTTAGAGGAATGTGTGGAGCAGGAATTGGATGTTCGAGTTTGGAACTGGTAATGTTAGTGATGAAACAAAAACAGCAGATCTTTGGTTGGAATAAGATAGGAGGCGGCTCTGCATAAAAAATAATTGAAACAAGTTTCATTATTTTGTTCTGCGCTCGGCTTTCACTATCTTTGTGCTCTTAAAATGAAGTCGTATAATTTGTATGAATTATTATTTTTTGGGTATTGGTGGAATTGGCATGAGCGCCATTGCCCGCTATTATAAATCGCAAGGTTTTTATGTAGCAGGTTATGATAGAGTGCGTGGCTTGATATGTGAAGAGTTGGAAGGAGAAGGCTTTGATGTGCATTATGAAGATAATCTTTCGTTAATACCGTCATCTTGCCTGGATCCAGCTTTGACTATGGTTGTTTATACGCCAGCGATTCCGGAAGATTCGAAAGAATTTTATTTTTTTAAGAATACTGGATTTAAAATGTATAAGCGCTCGCAGGTTCTTGGAGAAATAACGCGTAATGAGCGGGGATTGTGTGTCGCAGGAACGCATGGAAAGACGACAACATCTACTATTTTGGCTCATTTGTTATATCAATCAAGCATAGAGTGCAATGCATTTTTAGGAGGAATTAGCAATAACTATGAAACTAATCTGTTATTGTCGCCCAACAGCAATTTTGTGGTGATAGAAGCTGATGAGTTTGACCGCTCATTCCATTATCTGCATCCATATATGGCCATAGTAACTTCGGTTGATCCAGACCATTTGGATGTATATGGCGATGCAGAGGGATACAGGAAAGGCTTTGAATATTTTACTTCGCTTATACAACCGGGTGGCGCATTGGTAATGAAGAAAGGCATACTTCTGACTCCATGTCTGCAAAAAGGCGTAAAACTATTTACTTATTCGGCAAATGAGAAAGCGGATTTTTATGCAGATAATATTAGAATAAGTGAGGGAGAAATCTTATTTGACTTTGTTGCGCCAACAGAAACTGTGCATGATCTGAAGTTGGGTGTTCCTGTGTTGATTAATATAGAGAACAGTGTTGCAGCCTTGGCAGTTGCATGGCTGAATGGTATTACACATAATGAAATGCGAACGGCTTTGAGTTCATATGCTGGTATTTATCGGCGGTTTAATGTGTTGGTGAAAAATGAACATGTCGTTTTAATTGACGATTATGCACATCATCCGGCAGAATTACGGGCCAGCATAGAGTCGGTTAGGAAATTGTATCCCAATCGGAAATTGACTGGCGTCTTCCAGCCTCATCTGTATAGTAGGACACGTGACTTTGCTGATGGTTTCGCAGAATCCTTGTCTTTGTTGGATGAATTGATTATGTTGCCCATTTATCCGGCACGTGAGCGGCCTATTGAGGGAGTAAGCTCTTCTCTTATTTTTGATAAGGTCGTGTGTCCACATAAACAATTGGTCAGTAAAGACCAGTTGTTGCAAGTCTTGTCTCATCGCGATGGAGAAGTCATTTTGACATTGGGGGCTGGTGATATTGATGCTTTAGTGCCGAAAGTGGCTGAAATGCTGAAGAATGAATATTTGAGTATAAAAAAAGCACAGTGAGGAACATATGGAAAAATATAATCATATCAGTTGGCTTGTTGTTGATGATGAGCTATTTGATTTACAGTGTCCTCTTTTTGCATGTAGATGCTGGTGAAGTTGTTTGTAAAGAAGTACGCATCACTTTGAAGGACAGCCTTCAGCGTAGTTTTGTGACTCCCGCTGAGATATCATCTATGTTGCAGCGTAGTGGTAAATATCCCGTTGGTGTGAATTATGCCGATATTAAAACGGTAGAGATGGAGTCAGCCTTGCTTAAGCATCCTTTGATTAAGGATGTGCAATGTTATAAAACCAAGGAGGGAATTTTGAAGGTGGATGTGCGTCAGCGTATACCGCATTATTACGTAATGAGTTCGGAGGGAAACTATTATGTTGACATTGAACGTAAGATAATGCCGGCAATAAGTGGTTGTGCTGCTTATGTACCTGTAGTTACAGGTAATGTAAACAAAGACTTTGCTAAGGGAGAGTTGTATGACTTTGTCGATTATATTGAAAATGATGAATTCTGGCATAATCAGGTTACACAGGTTAATGTAGTAAACAGTAGGCAAATTCAGTTGATACCGCGTATAGGAAGCTATTTGATAGAGTTGGGGTCGTTGGAAGACTATCCGTCAAAACTGAAAAAACTGGAACTGCTTTATGTGGATGGATTTGGAAAATTAGGTTGGAAAGATTATAAGGTTGTAGATGTACAGTATAAAAATCAGGTGGTGTGTAGATATTAAGAAGATGATGTATGGCAAAGCAAGAGAAAAACAGTGATGTGATTGTTGGCTTGATAATAGGCCAGCAGAAAGTTCGTGCTATAGCTGCTGTCCAAAATGCAGCTGCCCTTTATGACATATTGGCTTTGGAAGAGGTGGAATGCAATGCCTCTAAAGTCACTAATGCCGAATCGGTAAAAAGCAATTTTACGGTGGACTATGCCATCAGGAAAGTGTTGCATCTATTGGGTAATAGAATACAGAAAAGTTTGGGCGAGTCTCCTATTTTCACTTGTGTTGAAAATGATGGGTTGGTCATCCGGAAAAAGGAAGTTAAATTGGACAAGCAGACCTTTGTATCGGAAAAGCTGCTTGGACAAATGGAGGCAGAGTTAAAGGAGAGTATGGAGCATGATAACCCTCCAATGACCGTATATGCTTGCAGGAACGAAGGAATCTATTTGGATGGCCGATTGGAGAGTGAGCCGGTCAACAAGAAAGCCAAGACTATATTGGGCCATTATTCCTTGGTGATGTTGCCTAAAGAATCAGAACAGAATTTGTTGGCAGATTTTGAATCCTCCAAGGTGGTGGTAAACGCATATTTCATCAGGCCGGATGCTTACGCCAGTGTTTTGCTTGATGATGAAGAGATGGAAGAAGGGTGTGCCATTATTGATATGGGTACTTATAACACTTGTTTGTCCATATACAAAGACCATCAATTATGTTTTTTGGGCAATCTTGAGCATGGAGGAAATGACATAACCCAAGACATTGAAAATGCATTTGAAATTTCCTATTCCAATGCGGAGAAGCTGAAAAGGAAGATAGGGAAGGCAATGCCTAAGCTGGTAACCAAAAAATTGTTAGTCAAAGTGGAATCTCCGTCTAAAGGTGAGACGGTAGGAATTCTAAATACGGATTTGGCGAAAATCATAGAGAAGCGTCTGCGTCAGCTTTTGCGTCCTATTTTGGCAAAAATACAGCAAGAAGGAATAACCAAAGTGGTATTGACAAACAGCGGAGCAAATTTGTTGGGCTTGCCGGAGATGATAAAGGAACTGATGCCGACAATCGAAGTGAGAAAAGGTTCGCATAGCAGATGGATTGCCAGTGGTGAACTGAGTGACACTCCTTCCAATAACCTTTTGATGGGGGTAGTTGTTTTAGGGGGGCAGCGTTTGCAGGATGCAGTTCATTCCAAGCCTAAGACAAGCTCAATAAAAACGATGGTTAAAAAAAGCGGAACGTTTGTAGAGGGCTTTCTTTCAAACTTGTTTGGCAATGAAAACGAGGATTATTAACTTTACTTTAATATACTGACTGAGATATGGACGATAAAGCAATTAATTGGGGTGAGGTACCCAATGTTCCGTTAGTGGAAGAAACGAAGGATAGCATTATTAAGGTAATTGGTGTAGGTGGTGGAGGTAGTAATGCTGTAAATCACATGTATAGGAAAGGTATTGAGGGTGTTTCGTTTGTTGTCTGCAATACAGACAATCAGGCATTGGAACATTCTCCTGTTCCCAACAGAGTGAAGTTGGGTGATAATACTACGGCAGGATTGGGAGCTGGTGGACGTCCTGAAAAAGCAAGAGAAGCAGCCGAAGAAAGCATTGACAGGATTAAGAAAGTACTGGGAACGGATACCCACATGGTTTTTGTCACAGCAGGAATGGGTGGTGGCACTGGAACAGGAGCTTCTCCGATAGTAGCCAAGGTGGCTCATGACATGGGTATCTTGACGATTGGCATTGTTACCATTCCTTTTGCTTTTGAAGGTTTCAAGAAGATAGAGAAAGCCCTGGAAGGGGTTGCCGAGTTGAGCAAGCATGTGGATGCCATATTGGTGATTAACAATGAAAAGTTGCGTTTGGTTTATCCTGATTTGGAGATGTCAGATGCCTTTGCCATTGCCGATGACGTGTTGGCTAACGCGGCAAAATCCATAGCAGAAATCATTACCATCCCAGGCTATGTCAATGTTGACTTTGCGGATGTATACAACACGATGAAGGATGGTCGTGTTGCCATCATGAATACGGGACAAGCTTCGGGTGAAAACCGTATCACGAAAGCCATAGAAGATGCACTGAAATCTCCGATTGTCAATGCCAATGATATCAAAGGTGCCAAGAAACTCTTGTTGAGCTTCTATTCTTCCAAAAAGTCGCAAATAAAAATGGACGAGGTCAATGAAATCAATGCTTTTATCAAGAAGATTGGTCAAGAGGTAGATGTGATTTGGGGAGCCACATTTGATGATTCGCTGGAAGATGAAGTTAAGATTACATTGATTGCCACAGGCTTTGATATGGATTGCTTACCAGACCCGACTTTGTGGACCGGTCATCAGCAGAAAGAAAAAGAGGAGGTGGACGAAGACGAGCTGGACAAAGAAGAAATGCGGAAGAAATATATAGCCGATATGTATGAGAACATAGATATACCGGCTCCTAAGAAAAAGGAACAGATATCTGTTGAAGAGGAAGTAAAGACGGAAGAGGAAGATGTAGAGGAAATGGATATGGATAGTCTGGATGATATTGATTTTAAATGACAGATTTTATCCGTAGGATTATTTTGATTGAATCACATTAAAAAAATAAAGAAGACATGAACTATTTTGATACAGTTAGCGAAGACATTAAGAAAGCAATGCTCGCAAAAGATAAAGTAACATTGGATGCATTGCGTGGTATAAAGAAAGAATTTTTGGAAGCAAAAACAGCTAAAGGTTCTGATGGCGAACTTCATGATGACCAGGCACTGAAAATATTGCAGAAGATGGTGAAGCAGCGCAAGGAATCGGCTGATATGTATGTTGCGGCGGGTAGACCGGAATTGGCTGAAAAAGAAATGATGGAGGTTGCCGTAATTGAAAAATATTTACCGGCACAGATGTCAGAAGAGGAACTGGAAAGTGCCGTAAAAGGGATTGTAGAAAGAGTTGGTGCTAAGTCTCCACAAGAGATGGGCAAGGTGATGGGAGTTGCATCCAAAGAATTATCCGGTAAGGCGGAAGGCAAACAGATTGCAGAAATGGTAAAGAAGGTTTTGGCTGGAATGTAATAAGGAGGCTGGAATCTACATTGATTGATGTATTTTGGAGCAAAATAATTCATATGATTTTGAAGACTTGTCAGACGGCTTGAAAGAGCGTGCTGAGAAGTTTTTAAGTGACCGTTTTTCAGAGCTTTATTTTGATGTTGATGAGTTGGAAATACTTGTTGACCACTATATTGCTCAAAGGCGGGATTCTGATGCTTTTGCCTTATTGGAATATGGTTTGAAGTTGCATCCCAATAGTAGTGAATTGCTTGTGAAAAAAGCGAAACTTTTGCTGTTGCAAGGCGATATAGGAAAAGCTTCTGTACTCTTGGATACTCTTTCCGTGGATGATTATGAAGTAACCATGCTTAAAATGGAGGCTCTCGTTAAACTGAACCGTTTATCGGAGGCTGTCGAGTTGGCCGAAAATTTGTTGAAGAATGAGGAAGACACGGAAATGTGTTCGACATGTTTGGACATCTCGAGTATTTTCATTGAACAGGACCATTATGATCTTGCACTGAGTTATTTGAAGGTAGGAAAGCAGTATTGTTCCAATAATATAGAATTGCTTTCCGAGTTAGCTTTTTGTTTGGAAAAAGTTGGTGATGTTGATAAAGCCATAGATGTTTATAATGACATAATAGACATAGACCCATACTATGCTGATGCCTGGTTTAATCTTGCTCAAGTTTTTTTAGGGCAGAATCGTTATAGGCAGGCGTTGCATGCTTATGAAATGTGTTTGACTATAGATGACTCTGATTCATTGGTATGGCTACAGAAAGGGCATGCACATTTTTCTTTGGATGAATTTCATGAAGCAATAGAATGTTATGAGCATTGTCTGAAGGACACGAAAGATAATTGGCAGTTATATTTGTTCTTGGCTGAATGTTATGATAAATTAGGTGATTGCGACATGGCAATCCGTTATAATAGAAAGGTATTGGAAGCACAACCTTCCAACTATGATGCGTTGATAGCTCTGGGTTGTTGTCTGATGGAGAAAAAACAGCTGGATGAAGCACAAGATTTGTTGTCGGCCGCAGTAAAGTTGCGTCCACAAGCATCAGAAGCATGGTTTAACATGGGAGAGGTACTTAATTTCAAGAATCAACCTGCCGATGCTGTTTCCTATTATATGCGTGCCATTGAGCTGGATCCCAAGAATATAGATGCTATGATAGCATTGGCAACGACTTATATAGATGAGGATAAGCCGTCGGAGGCTTTGCCTGTTTTGCTGCGGGTGAAGGCCATGGAGCCTGAAACTCCCCGTTTGTATCTGCTTTTAGCTGTTGTCTATTATGGTTTGAATGATTCCGAGAACTTGTTGGATTGTTTAGGGAAAATGGTAACATCAGGCACGGAGGATATCAATATCTTTTTGAATGTTTGTCCGGAATTGTCTGAAGTAGTTAAGAATTATATAGAACGTAAGAAATGAAATTTTGGATTTTGTTGTTTTTGAAAGGAGTCGCTATGGGGGCTTCCGATGTCGTTCCCGGAGTTTCCGGAGGAACGATTGCATTTATCACAGGCATTTATGAACGCCTCTTGTGTGCCATAAAAAGTGTAAACCTGACTAACTTGAAGTTGCTTTTTACCGGACATTTCAAGCAGTTTTGGAAAAATCTGGACGGAAACTTTTTAGTGTGCCTTTTTGCCGGTATAGCTACTAGTTTTTTGTCTTTGGCCAAGGTTATCACTTATCTTATCGAGCATCAGCCAGTTTTGATTTGGTCCTTCTTCTTTGGGCTGATTATTGCTTCTACTATTTTTGTGGCACGGGATGTTAAGTGGAATTGGAAAACGATACTTTTCTTTTTACTGTTTACGGTTCTGTCTTTTTATATCACATCGCCCGAGAATGTGCCAATTAAGACACATGAAGGTGTTGCCTATTGGTATATCTTTCTGTGCGGTGTCATAGCCATTTGCGCTATGATTTTGCCAGGTATCTCGGGAAGTTTCATATTGGTGTTGTTGGGTGAATATACCTATATTCTTCAGGCTCTGCTGGATGTGAATATACCCGTAATACTTACTTTTATTCTGGGAGCTGTAATTGGTATTGTGAGCTTTTCCAATCTTTTGACATGGCTGTTCAAGCATTATGAGATGCTAACACTGGCGGCCTTGACTGGGTTTATGTTTGGTTCCTTGAACAAAATATGGCCTTGGAAAAGAACCTTGGAAACATATATTGACCGTCATGGGGTTGCTCAGCCTTTGGCGCAGGAAAATATTTTACCAGCCAATATAGATGGAGAGTTCTTCTATGCTATCGGTTTGATCGTGCTGGGTGTTGTGCTGATGTTTGCCATTGAACTTTTGTCGAAGAAATTTAAAACAAAGACTGACGCATGAGATATTTCGGACTGATAGGCAAGCCTTTGGTACATTCCTTCTCTCAACGCTATTTCACGCAAAAGTTTCAGGAGGAATCCATAGATGCTGCCTATGGATTGTATGAGCTGGATAAAATAGAGGATTTAAAACAGCTTTGTCAGCAGAAATCCTTTTCTGGTTTGAATGTAACCATTCCTTACAAGCAGTCCGTTCTCCCTTATTTGTCGGAGTTTGATGAAACGGCAAGGGCAGTGGGGGCTGTCAATGTCATTAAATTTGTTCGCCGTTCAGGAGAAGTCGTGTTGAAAGGCTATAATTCCGATGTGATTGGTTTTCATGACTCATTGGTTCCGTTGCTTCGGCCTTATCATAAAAGAGCTTTGGTTTTTGGAACGGGAGGAGCATCCAAAGCTGTCGAATATGTATTGAGTCGGTTAGGTATAGAAGTACAATTGGTATCCAGACAGGCCAAAGATTCTGTGCTGTCGTATGAGCAGATTACACCGGAAGTGCTTCAGAGCTATCAGTTGTTGGTGAATGCAACTCCTCTTGGAACTTTTCCACATGTAGATACGTGTGTAGATATACCTTATCAAAACATAACAAATAAACATTTGCTGTATGATTTGGTGTATAATCCGCAAGAAACATTATTTTTGCGTCATGGTAAAGAACGAGGCGCACAGGTGATGAATGGCTATGCCATGTTGCGTGGCCAGGCAGAAGCGGCTTGGGAAATTTGGAATAAACAAGAATAAATGAAAGAGTTATGAGAAACAGACTAATTGCAGTATATTGCTTGTTATGCTGTGTTATGTTGTCGTCGGCCCAGAATATTTATGAGGGACAGTCGGCTATTGTTTACTCTATGCCAAAATCCGTATTGGTTTTTGAAGTGGAAGTGGAAAAACAGATACAGGAACCAGGTCCTTTCTATTTGTATGCCAAAAGGTTTTTGGGGACATCCGATGTGATTACTGAACGTACGGAAAATTATAGGATGCTCAATGTTCATATGAAAGTTAAGACAGTGGCAGATGCAACCCGCCAGTATGTCATTCCTTTGAATATGAAAGATTTGCCATCCATACAGATAAATGATAATGGCATTTTGTGTTCCATCAATAAACAGATGGATTTGGTGAAAAAGCACCCGTTTAAAAAACATCCTTCCAAGAAGGACCACCCTAAACCCTTGAAAGAAAAAGATGACGATTTGATGCCGTTGGGTGAGGAACAGATGCAGGCGAATTCCATCGCTAAGATGGCTGAAGGTGTAGCGCAGCAAATATATAGAATAAGAGAAAACAGATTGAGCTTGCTGATGGGTGATGTTGATGTGTTGCCTGCTGATGGTGAGGCCTTGAAGATTACTTTGGAACGTCTGGACAGGGAAGAGAGAGAATTGTGTGAGCTTTTTGTGGGCAAAACCATCACAGAACGACAAGTGCAGGTCGTGGAATATACACCCTATCAAAGTGTGGAAAATCATGTCCTGTTCCGTGTTTCTCCCCTTTGGGGAATCGTGCCTTCTTCTGATTTGAGTGGTGCACCTGTTTATTTGACATTGCAAGCAAAACTGCCGGAATTCTTGCCGGAAACTAAGAAATCGGCTCAAAACAAGGAGAATACAGTGTTCTATTATAATTCTCCGGGTTCGGCTATGATTACTTTGTCTGATGGTATGCAGACATATCTGACACGTGAATTGCCTATGCCACAATTTGGACTAAGCATACCATTGCCTATGTCCTTGTTTGTGAAAGAATCGTATGAGGCTACGTTTAATCCCAAAACCGGAGTTTTGTTGCAGTTAACACAACCTCAGGAAAACAAATAATATTCAGTTTCGCATATGAGTAAACAGACAAAAGTCATTATTGCCTCTATTGTTCTTCTCGTCGTTATATTGGCTGGTGCCTTGACATGGAGTTTATATAAAACCCATGAAACAAAAGCGGAAATGAGTGAGATGGTGGAGATGATGAATTTCGAGAAAGAGCAATTGGAAGAGGAATACACGGATTTGGCCATGCAGTTCGATGGCTATGGGATGAATATTGGGAATGACTCTTTGGTTCAATTGCTGGATAAGGAAAAGCAGAAAGTTGCCCAGCTTTTGGAAGAATTGCGGGTGACCAAGGCAACCAATGCCAGACGTATTGCAGCCTTGAAAAAGGAATTGGCAACCGTACGCTCTGTCATGATTCAATATGTGCATCAGATTGACTCGTTGGATAGAATGAACAAGGAGCTGATTGCAGAAAATACCGAGGTACGCAGGAAATATGAAACTGCGTCTCATAAAGCGGAACAGCTACAGCAGGAAAAGGAAGAATTGCACCAGACGGTGGTAAGAGCCAGTATGTTGGAGCTGACAGACTTTTCTATGCAAACATTGAATGACAGAGGGCGTAAGACTCGCCGTTATTCACAGATTGCCAAATTACAGTTCAATTACACATTGGCAAAAAATATCACAGCAACGCCGGGAATAAAGACTTTGTATTTGCGTATTGTTCGTCCTGACGGTGAAGTGATGTCAAAATCAGACAAGAATTTATTCCCGTTTGAGGATACGGAATTGCTTTATTCCTTGTGCAAGCAATTTGAATATGCAGGTGAAGAATTGTCGGATGTCTTATATTGGAATGTGCAAGAGATTTTGCAAGTAGGTGATTATACAGCTGATTTTTTTGTAGACGGACATCAAATAGGGCGCTTTTCGTTCAGAATAGACGATTAATTGATTTTCAAATCTGTTTTTTATGAAGCGGGCTGCGTGGTTTTTATTGTTTGCTTTTTCCATATCAACTGTTTGTGCAAAGAAGGTTGGTTTGGTATTAAGTGGAGGTGCAGCCAGAGGATTGACGCATATAGGTGTAATTAAAGCTCTGGAAGAGAACGAGATTCCTATAGATTATATAGCAGGAACCTCGATGGGAGCGATTGTGGGCAGTTTATATGCTATTGGTTATACAACCGATGAAATGATTGCGCTTATTACTTCCAAGGAGTTTCATAGTTGGCAGACGGGTGCGGTTGCTTCCAAGGACCAATATTATTACAGACAGGCTGATATATTACCCAACATTATCGAACTGAATGCAAGGTGGGGAAAAGAGGTTTCTTTACAATCTTATTTTTTGCCGACAAACGTTGTAAATCCCCAGCAGATGAATATAGCCGTGATGGAATTATACGCTCCTGCTACAGCTGCCTGCGGTCGTGATTTCAATAATCTCATGGTTCCTTTCCGCTGCGTTGCTTCTGATATATTTGCCAAGAAGGCAACTGTCATGTCTGAGGGTGATTTGGGAGATGCCGTACGTTCATCCATGTCGTTTCCTTTTATGTTCCGACCGGTAGAAATCGACGGAAAGATTTTGTATGACGGAGGTATATACAATAATTTTCCGGTTGATGTGATGGACACCACTTTCCAACCCGGATACATAATTGGAAGTGATGTCGGGTCGGCCCCGACCAAACCGGATAAGCGTGATATTTTCAAGTTGATTGAAAGTATGATTGTAAAGCGTGATGAACAGCAGATAGATAATGGTTTGCTACTGCGTTTTACTTTGGATGATGTGAGCCTGTGGGATTTTCAGCAGGTAAATGAATTGGTAAAGATTGGCTATGACTCAACAATGGCACACATGGATGAGATAAAAGCCAGTATTGACCGCCGGATTTCCAAAGAAGAGATTTCACAAAAACGGAAAGAGTTTCAAGAAAAGATACCACCTTTAAGGTTCAGCGAGATTCAGTTTAAGGGTATCTCTCCCGCCCAACAGCAATATATAGAACAAAGCTTTCATCATAAGGGTGTAAGCTTCGGTATGGAGGAGTTTAGAAAGGGATATTTTAACCTTATATCCGATAATGTGATTTCTGAGATTGTGCCTCATGCCATATATGTTCCGGAAGACAGCTCTTATACCTTGGATTTGCAAGTAACAACGCGTGACCAGTTGAAGGTGATGGTGGGGGGCAATATATCCACCTCAACACCCAATCAGACTTTTATTGGTGTCCGTTATCAGAATCTCTCCAGTTTTGCGCAAACAGCATGGATTAATTTTCATTTCGGAAGGACATACAATGGAATGAATCTGGGAACTCGCATCGATTTGCCTCAGAAGGTTTATTTCCGTCCAGAATTTGTCATTCATCGTTTCAATTATTTTGAGGATGACCATTTGTTCTATTTTGATGATAGGACGGCTTTTTTTACGCAAAACGAGATTTATACTAAATTGAAAGTGGGCTTTCCGGTTACCATGAAAGCACGTTTGGAGTGTGGGGCAGGCTATGGCTATTTGCGCGATTTGTATATCCAAGACAAGCAGTTGGCAATTGAATATAGAAACGGGGATGATAGAAGTTCCTATTCGTTGTTCAATGTTTTTGCCCGTATTGATGGAAATTCGTTGAACAGCAGAATGTATCCAACGGCGGGAAGACGCTTTCTGGGCTCTCTGCAAATAGTTGGGGGTAATGAATATTTCAAGTCTTCATTGTTTCCCACCGACGATGTGGAAGGCGTTTTTGGATGGTGGGTACAGTTCCGAGCTCAATATGATGAGTATATACGATTGTTTAGACACTTTACGTTAGGCGTGTCGGCCGATTTGGCCATATCAAACAGGGGTATGTTGAACAATTATACGGCCACTTTGATTCAGGCCCCTCGTTTTACGCCAACAGTGCATAGTGTGGCTATATTTAATGAGTATTTCTCGGCCAATCAGTTCCTGGCGGTAGGTGTAAAACCCATTTATGTTATAAATGATAGTTGGCATATCCGGGCAGAGGCCTACGCATTTGCGCCCTATCGAACCATTATGAGAAAGGCTGATAATACCGCTTATTATGGAAAGCCGTTTTCAGCATTGCGTTTTATTACAGAACTGTCGGTCAATTATAATTTTAAGATTGCTACAGCCAATCTTTATGTCAACTACTATTCCATGCCCGAAAAGTGTTGGAATGTAGGACTTAATATAGGTTTCCTTATTTTTAAGGAACGATTTGTTGAATAACTAAATCCGCAACATGAAGTTCTTGAAAAAATATTCTTTGCTTATTGGTTGTTTAATTGTTGTGCTTCTCAATATTCTCTCAGCCAACTTATTCTTTCGTATAGACCTTACTTCGGATAAACGGCATAGTGTCAGTCAGCCCACCAAACAGTTGATGGCGGGTTTGAATCAGGAGGTAGATGTAACAATCTATTTGGATGGAGAAATGAATTCCGGCTTTCTGCGTTTGAAGCGTTCGGTTGCGGAATTGTTGGATGAACTTAGCATTTATGCTCCTGAGGGTATAAACTATTCGTTCACCAATCCGACCTCCTTGCCACAGGAGGAACAGAAGCGGTTGATGCAGCTTTTTGCGGAAAATGGAATATCGCCCACAACCATTTACGAGCGCAACAGGGATGGTAAGTCCGTTCAGCGTCTTTTGTTTCCTTGGTTGAGAATAAGCTATGGCGATAAGCAGCAGTGGGTGTCTTTGCTGAAAAATATCAAAGGAAATTCTGGAGAAGAAAATCTTAATATTTCTATTGAATCTTTGGAGTTCCAATTGACAGATGCTATACGTCTACTTACGCAAAAAGAGATACAGAAAATAGCTTTTATTGAAGGTCATGGCGAGCTTTCCGACTATAATACATGGGACATTAGTTTGGCATTGAGCCGTTATTTTCAGATTGATAGGGGTGTCTTGGGTACTGACGCTTCCGTGCTTGACGATTATAAAGCCATCATTATTGCCGCTCCAATCCAGCCTTTTTCAGAAAATGACAAATATATTATTGACCAATACATTATGCGGGGAGGTCGTGTTTTGTGGTTGATTGATGGTGTCCGTTTGGACGAGAACAGTTTGAGTACCACCGGCATGTCGCCAACTATTCCAATGGATGTAAATTTGACAGACATGCTTTTCCGCTATGGTGTCCGTGTAAATCCTATGATTGTTCAGGACCAGCAATGTCTGCTTGTTCCAGTTAATGTGGCTTCCGAAGGTGAACCGGCACATTTTGAACCAATGCCGTGGTATTTTGCGCCTCTTTTGCTTACATCGCCCAATCATCCGGTTTCCCGTAATTTGCCTCAGGTAACAGGAACATTCGTGTCTTGCCTGGACATGGTGGGAGAGAATGAAAATTTGCGCCGTGACGTGCTTTTGGCTACTTCAAATGCTACACATATCATCAGTGCACCGGCAGCCATCAATGTAGAGGAAATAGAGCTGACGCCCGATTATTTCAATTTGGCTTATGTGCCGGTTGCTGTTGCCTTGGATGGGGTGTTCCCTTCGCTTTTTGCACATCGTTTGATGCCTCAGAATATCACCAATGCGCCTGCCAAACTAAAGGAAAGTGTACCGACAAAACAGATAGTCATGGCATCAGGTTCATTTATCAGCAACGATATACAGGATGGGCAGCCTCTTCCTGTGGGGTATGATCGCTACACGCAGACGCAGTTCGGGAATAGGGATTTCTTTATCAATGCACTGCTCTATCTGACAGATGACCAGGGTTGGATTAATTTGCGTAACAAACAGCTGAAAATAAGACTCATCAATAAAAATATAGCCACCAATATGCGGTTGCCTCTTCAATTGATCAATGTGGGATTGCCTTTATTGTTCTTGGCTATTTTTGGTGTGGTTTTCTTTGTGATACGTCGTCGCGTTTACACGCATCGCTAAGGGGACAGTTGGTGCAACCGCCCTTTTTGTCTTTCGTGCAGTTGTGCAGTGATTTGTATGTCTTTATAGCTGCGTATAACACAGCGCAGAATACAATAAAGAAAACGATGATTTCCTCTGTCATATCATTTCTTTTCTACATTGCAAAGATAAGAAAGCTGTGGCTATATATAAAACATGGATGAATGGAATATGTTCAATAGAATACCGATGTAATATTTATGGGAGTATACTTGTTTTTGGGTTTGATAGGAGGGTTGTGTCTTGGGCTTATTGTGGCTTTCGTATGGCATCTTAGTTCACAGAAAGCTCATGGCCGTACGTATGAACAGCTTACTGCTGATTCGCAGCAGATAAAGGTTAAATTTTCCGCTTTGCAAACGGAGTTCCAATTGGCTTCCAACCGTCTTCATGAAGTGTTGCAGCTTACAGAGCAACAGCAGGCAACCATTGAAAAGTTGAGAGAGCAAAAACAGGACTTGGAGCTCCAGCTCGGTTTGAAAATGTCAGAAAATAAAACACTATCCGAGAAGCTGGAGTTGCAGAAGCAGGAACTTGAAGCCATGCAAAAGCGGCTTACTACCGAATTTGAGAACATTGCTACCCGTATATTGAAACAGCGCACAGATGAATTCGCCCAGCATAATCAGAAAAATCTGGGGGAAATACTTTCTCCTTTGAAAGAGAAAATAGCTTCGTTCGAGAAAAAGGTGGAAGAAACCTATGAGAAGGAACTTCGTGATAAATTGTCATTGACCGAGGAGGTCAAGAAGCTGACGGAAATCAATCTGCAAATGAGCCGTGAAGCCAATAATTTGGCTACAGCCTTAAAAGGTGACCCCAAAAAGCAGGGTAATTGGGGTGAAGTGATTTTGGAGCGTGTGTTGGAACGTTCCGGTTTGAAACAAGGCAGTGAATACCAGCGGGAAGAGGTCTTGACAGGTAACGATGGGCAAACAATCCGTCCGGATGTCATTGTGCATTTGCCAGACAACAAGCATATCATTATTGATTCCAAAGTTTCATTGGTTGCTTACGAGCGTTATATATCATCTTCTGATGAAGCACAAAGGAAACAGGAGCTTAAGGCGCATATACATTCCATACGGAGCCATATTCAAGGTTTGAGCGAAAAGAACTATCAACATGCCCGCAATATCAATACACCTGATTTTGTCTTGCTTTTTATGCCGATTGAAGCGGCTTTTGCGTTGGCGGTACAGAACGATACGGAACTCTTTTCGTTTGCATGGGAGAAAAACATTGTCATTGTAAGTCCAACAACCCTTTTGGCTACCTTGCGTACGATAGCTTCCATCTGGAAACAGGAGAACCAAACGAGAAATGCACAGGAGATAGCCCGCTTGGCGGGGCAATTGTACGACAAACTGGTAGGTTTTACAGCCGATATGGAAAAAATCAAGAAAAGCCTCGATGCAGCCGACAATGCCTATAGTGATGCTTACCGAAAATTGACATCCGGCAATGGAAATGTGATGCGTACGGCCGACAAGATTAAGGCTTTGGGTGCAAAGACGACCCGACAATTACCCGACAATTTTCAAGACAATTAAAGGAAAAAGGCTATCTTTGCAGTCTGGTTTTAACCTCCAGTCAATCAAATTTACAAACGTGATATTTCCGGAGAATTTTGAACAGAAAATAGATTTCCATGTGTTAAGAACGCAGATGGAGGCTTTATGTACTTTCCCGTTAGGCAAGGAAGAAGTACAACGGATTGTGTTTACATCCAACAAGAGAGAGATAGAGCTTATGCTTGACGAGACGCATGAGCTTATGCGTATTCTGCAAGATGCTTCGTTGGATTTGCCCGTAGGTGGATTTTATGATTTGAGGGAGGATTTGGCCCGGATTAGGGTGGAAGGTCTGTTCTTGGATGAGAATGAACTGTTTCAGCTGAGAAAAACCTTGGAAGCAACTCATCAGCTCCGCATGTTTATACAGACACTTCCCGAACATGAATATCCCATCTTGAGTGGAATGGCCTCCCAATTGCCGCCCTTGTCGCTTATATTGCGCGATATTGATAGGATTCTCGATAAGTTTGGTCGGATCAAGGATAATGCTTCTCCAGAATTGGCCACTATACGTAAGGAACTCTCGCAGGCCCAATCCAGTGTGTCACGTTTGATAAATTCCATTCTGAAACAAGCTCAGACCGATGGTTATATAGAAAAGGATGTATCACCCACGATGCGTGAAGGTAGGCTTGTTATTCCAGTGCCACCTATGTATAAGCGGAAACTCGGCGGTATCGTTCACGATGAATCTGCTACAGGAAAAACGGTTTTCGTGGAACCGGCACAAGTGGTCGAGGCCAATAACCGCATTCGTGAGCTGGAAGGAGAGCAAAGAAGGGAAATCATACGCATCCTAACTCTGTTTGCCAATCAACTCCGTCCGCATATTCCTGATTTGCTGAATACACAGTTGTTTCTCGGTCATATAGACTTTCTGCGGGCGAAGGCGTTGTTTGCGCAGCAAATTGGAGCAATTCGTCCAACTGTTACAGACGAGCCCCTTGTCGATTGGCAACGTGCGCGTCATCCTCTGCTTCTTCTTACGCTTCAAAAACAGGGAAAAACCATTGTGCCTCTCGATATTCTGCTGAATAAAAAACAGCGTATTCTGCTTATTTCAGGCCCGAATGCAGGGGGAAAATCCGTCTGTTTGAAAACAGTAGCCTTGTTGCAATATATGGTGCAGTGTGGTTTGCCGGTGCCAGTAGCTGAAACCTCCCAAATGGGCATTTTTCAAGACATTTTTATTGATATAGGTGATGAGCAGTCCATTGAAGATGATTTGTCCACTTATAGCTCCCATTTGCGTAATATGAAGCATTTTGTGCGCTATGCCAAAGATAGAACCTTATTGCTGATTGATGAGTTTGGTGGAGGTACGGAGCCTCAAATAGGCGGTGCCATTGCTGAAGCCACTCTTGACCGCTTGAACAAGAACGGGGCTTACGGGGTGATAACTACCCATTATACCAATCTCAAGCATTTTGCAGAAGACGTTGAGGGTATTGTTAATGGTGCGATGCTCTATGACCGCCATAATATGCAGCCACTTTTTCTGTTGCAAATAGGTAGGCCCGGTAGCTCCTTTGCTGTGGAAATTGCCCGTAAGATTGGTTTGCCGGAAGACATCATACAGGCGGCGGTAGATAAGGTGGGAGCTGAGCACGTTGATTATGACAAGCATTTGCAGGACATAGCACGCGATAAAAGGTATTGGGAGACCAAGCGGCAGAAAATTCGTCAGCAGGAGAAGAAGCTGGAGGAAACCATTGCGCGCTATCAGAGCGAGATGGACAATATCAACCGTACGAAGAAGGAGATTGTCAGCAAGGCCAAGCAGGAAGCAGCCGATTTGTTGCAGCAATCCAATTCGTTGATTGAGAATACCATCCGTAAAATCAAGGAAGCGCAAGCCGATAAGGAAACTACACGTAAGGTGCGTCAGGAGCTGGAGGAATACAAGCAACAGATATCCGATAGTCCAAAGCTGAAGGCAGCCAAGTCCAAGCCGGTTAAGAATAAGCCGCAGATAAAAAACACAGAACGCGAGCTTGCCGTTGGTGATACTATTCGTTTGAAGGGCCAGTCCATGAATGGTACCATATTGGAAATACAGGGAAAAAACGCTTTGATAGCAATTGGTGCATTGAAGTCGAACGTTCCGCTGGAAAGGTTGGAATATGTCAGCAATACGCAATTGAAGAAACAAGCCTCAGCTGCAGGCGGGCGTACATCGGATGAAGTTAGACAGCGCAAGCTGCATTTCAAGCATGACATTGATTTGCGGGGAATGCGTGCCGACGAAGCCTTGCAGGCAGTCATGTATTTTATTGATGATGCCATTATGGTAGGGGCCGGAACAGTGCGTATTCTTCATGGTACAGGAACCGGTGCTTTGCGTCAGGTTATTCGACAGTATCTGTCAACCGTTTCCGGTGTTGCTTCTTTTCATGACGAGCATGTCCAGTTTGGCGGGGCCGGTATTACGGTCGTAGAACTGGAATAAGCTTGTACCCCAATGAGCCATTTTGATACAAGTCCTTTAAGGCGTGTCAGAATATATAAGGTCAAGGCGCAGGAAGTTTACTGGCGTAAATGACCGAGCCTGCATCCTGATAGCAATGCGGCAGATGGCATATTATTACACACCGCTCCCTATGAATTTTGCTTACGTTCGTAACGGGTCTTTTTCCGTTTGGCAATGTACATGCGCAATCGTCTGATGAAATTGAAATCGCCGTTAGGACTTTGAGCCATTGTATTGAAAATGATACCGTTCTCTTCAAGTGTGCCGTCTTGTCGCGGATAGATGACAATAAAACAATTGTTGATGAAGAACTCCTCCAATAACTTCGGCATTTGTGCAAACAAAGGATGATAGGATGCTGTAGCCTTGCGGGCTTGAATAACGACCAGCATGTCATTTGATTTGATAGCCTTGGCAATTACTAGAAAATCTTCCCAATCGTTCAATTCATTGAATTGTGCGCCCACCAGTCCGCGTTGCTTGCGGTTGCACAGCATACGGAGTATCCGTGTTGTTTCTTCATTGGCGTAGAAACATACCTTGGCACCCATTTGCATGGACAATTGGCGTAATCTGTCATACCATCCCAGGAAACCGCTTTCCCGTTCGGCTTGCGCTGGAACAGCCACCAATATGCGTTTGATGGTGTTGATAGGTTGGGTTTTGTGATAGATGTAGATACTTTGGGTAACGGATTTCAAAAGCGTATTGAATATGGCACCAAACACGGAATCATTGTTTCTCATGCGTTCGTGCAAACCGATGACAATGTCGGTAATGTTTTTCGATTCGGCTGTTTCCCTTATTCCGTTGGCAGGGTTCAAGTCTATGCAGGTGAGCATTTCGACGTGATTGTCGGTTGCCGCTCCAATCTTTACCGCCCGTTCCAGAATGTTCTTGGCATGTTCTGACTGTTCCTCGTTTTGTATAACGGAAAGGGCATATATGTTGCTTCCTTTCTGCTCTTTCATCAATACAGCCAGTTCCATGAGGGAGTCGCACGTATTGGGGTTGGACAAAGGAATAAGGATGCGTTCCGGTGTGGTTTGGTCTATATCCACTTCCTTCGTTGCAGAAAGTTGTTGTGCAGCCTTTTCGGTTACAATGGAACTTATCAGGCAAGTAACAAGAATCATGACGATAGTACCGTTCAGTACATTCTCGTTCAGCAAGTGACTGCCGTCCGGCAAAATGATGTTATAGCCAATCATAACAGCAGCAAGTGTGGCAGCTGCCTGTGCGTTGCTGAGGCCGAAAATCATGTCCCGTTCCACTTTGTTCATGCCAAATGTCTTTTGTCCAGCCCATGCAGCCAGCCATTTACTCAGTGTGGCTATGGCTGTCATGACAAAGGCAACCAGCAAGGCTTCGTATCCGTTGGCGAAAACGCGCACATCGACCAGCATGCCGACGCTAATCAAGAAGAAAGGGATAAACAATGCATTTCCCACAAAATTGATTCTGCTCATAAGAGGAGAAAGGTTGGGAATGAGCTTATTGAGTGACAAACCGACAAGGAATGCTCCCAAAATGCCTTCCATTCCTACCAGTTCAGCCAGGAAAGAGGCTAGTGCCACTGTGGCCAGTACAAATGAATATTGCAGTACACTGTCGCTGAAGCGTTTGAAGAACCAGCTGGCTATTCGTGGGATTACCAGTAAAACGAACAGGCAGAACAAGGTGGTCATCAGTATGAAGCGAATCCAGAAAAAGGTGTTCACTGTTCCTTTGTACATGCCTGCAATGGCAGCCAAAATGATGAGTGAAAGCGTTACTGTGACAATGGTACCGCCTATGGTAATGTTAACGGCCTGACTTTTAGCTACTCCATAGCGGCTGACAATAGGATAGGTCATAAGTGTATGGGAAGCATACATGCTGGCCAGCAAAGTGGATGTGATGAAGCTGAAGTTCAGTATATACATTCCCGAGAGTATACCTAAACCCATGGGGAGCAGGAAGGTGTACATACCGAATATGATGCTCTTATAGCGGTTTTTCTTGAAGTCGTTGATGTCTATCTCTATGCCTGACAGGAACATAATATATAGTAATCCCACCCGTCCGAACAGGTTAAAACTTTCGTCATGTGCCAAAAGATTCAATCCGTAAGGACCTAAAATCACGCCAGCCAAAATCAGTCCGATAATGGATGGAATATGGAGTTTTTTGAAAATGAGTGGTGACAATAGAATGATAGCCATCACTACTCCAAAAATAAGTGTTGGATTCTTTAGGGGAAGGGCAATACCAAAGATTTCAGACATAATCGTAAAGGCTTGTGATTTATGTGCAAAGTTACATTTTTTTGCTCATACATCCAAATGGATGAATATGGAAAAGGGAGTAGTTACAGTGATTTATTTTTGATGGAAATATGTGTGTGGAGCATACAAAAAACAAGGAGAGAACTCTTTTGACCCGTTCCCTCCTTGTTCACTTTATAATATCACGAAATCTATTTTACCAATACTTTAGTTGCTTCTCCATTGATTTTTACAACGTATATACCTGGCTGTCCAATGTTATATTGCTGTTGGCCTTTGTTATAGCCTTCTGCTATTACATGTCCCATTATATCGTATATACTGATGTGTGCAGAATTTTCTGTGTTGATAATGATAGTGCCTTCTTGGATAAGGATGTTCTTGTTTGCGGAAACCTCTTCTATGGAAGTAGTTGGTCCGGAAGCATTCTTTTTGCGTATCACGAAACGTTCTGTATTGATACCGTCATTGGCAACCAGGAAACTATAGGAATTCAGGCTGACCATGTCTGTTGCAATCTGCATCTCTGTGTCATACAGTTCAAGGTCCATTCCTGCCATGTTTTCCCACGTGATGGTATAGGATGTGCCGCCATTGGTGTTCATAAGGCGGAAACCAAGGTTGATGCTTTCGATTTCTTCAGGTACAGCATTAATGGCGTATTGTCCGTTTTGACCTGCACAGAAACTGTAGAACCAAGTGGCATTTGGCATCATTCCGCCAGAGAAAGGAGCATCATATAGTGCATCATAGGCTGTAGTGGCATTTTCGTTATAGTTGATACGTGTGCCATATTCATATCCATCTGCCAATAGGCTTAATTCGATGCGGGGTTGTGCCGCCCTTGCTATTCTACTTGGCATGGATGCTTGTGTGGCACCAAATTCTGCAGTTTCGGTTCCTTCTGCTGTTTTGATAAAGAAAGCCTCAAAAGGATGGGGGGTAAATGCATCACCAGTTTCTAGGGTAGTGTAGTTATCAGATTCAGGCACGTATCTATATACAAACATTCCTTTCGTTATATTCAACGGTTGGGGATTGGCGAAAGGTGTAGTCACTAAGTTCCATCCGTAATTATCTTGGTAAGTACTTGTTCCTTTGTAGTATGTTAGAGGCAATGTACCAGTTGTTTGTGTGAATTTTGCACCTGTATTGGTAGCAGTGAATGTCACAGGTGTACTTGACATGATAGCATAGCCTTGTCCAGCTTTAAGCGTATTGCCTGTGGCTAATCTCCATCCAGCACCTCCGTTGCTTCTGGTTGCACCATCGTATTCTGCAATTTCTTCGGGAGAACCTGAAACTGTCACATCAAACGGGAAACCTACACAATAATAACGGCTTGGGTTGGGAAAATCCATTTCTATTGTAGTATTGTTTATGGTGAGTCCCGTTCCGTTTATAGGCAATTTCCTGCTTTCGTTGGCAGTACGAACCATTGAAAGGTTATTGATAGTTTCATCTTTTAGCATTACGTTTGTTGTTGCATTGGCTGTTCCTGCATTCCATGCTCCTTTGAAAGCAAGTTTGTAGATAGTGCCATTAGATATATTTGCCATTCCTCCATTGTAAATGTGCAGCAATGGAATTTCATGATTTTCTTCAGTCATCTGTAACCATCCTTTGCGTGTTCCATTGAGACTTTGCATTATAACAATAGGGGAGTTACTGGTAATTAGAATATCTCCACTGACCTTTAATGTATCAAGTATGTAGAGAGGAGCGTTGATATAGCAGTTTTTACCAACTGTTGTATGCATTTGTATGGCTGTGGTATCATTCGTGGTAAGATGTCCCGTAATATTTAGTGTCTTTTCGTAATTGGATACACCATTACCGATAGCATCTCCATTCACTTGGACGTCATCTTTAAAAGTAACTTTTTTTGATGATTTTGCAATATTTAGTCCAGAACAAGTTAGTTTGGAGTTGAAAATGGTTTCTGCGTTTATATTGAGTATTTTTGTATTTACCGTGTTTTCAAAAACATAGTAACTCTGACCTTCTTGTAACTCAATCGCTCCTTCATTGGCCGTTAAAGTAATGTCACTTGCTGTGGAAGTAAAGGCTTTTTTGAATATAAGTGGTGCATAGACATCCAATGTTCCTACTTCTTTGATTTCAACTGGAACGTTGAATGTATGGGTGCCATAGGACCAATTTGAAATAGTTTTAACTGTTATCTTGCTTGTTCCATTGATTGTTCTTCCGTCATTGTTTACAAACATAATTTGGTTGTAAATTATGTTTTTAAAAGGTGGATTCCCAGAGAAAGCCTCCATGTTTAATTGGGCTGAATTTTCAAAATACAATTGTATTTGTCCATTTAGGATGTTAGTAGGCAAATCAATTAAATTTTCGTATGAGTTCCCATTGTAATTTATTTCCCATATTGGATCTGACCAATTGCCAGATATGGCATCGCTTTTCAAAGTGGCAGCTACTTGTGCGGCTACATTAATAATGGCGCAACTTATAATAATTAATATAAAAACGAATTTCCTCATGATAGTCAAGATTGAGTTGGTCGGATAAATTAAGATTGATAGTTCTACTTTTTATTTTTGAAAATAAATGCGTAAAGGGCTGCGGATATCAGCAAGAATGAAATACCCGAAGGTATAGGCATCTGATCTGGGTTAGTACCCGGTTCACTAGGGAGGCGTGACATCCCTTCCTCAGTATAGTCTTGTATGGTTTGTGTCTCTTGTTGTATTATGTTCTCTTTTGTTTCCGTTTCGTTCTTCCTATATGTTAGGCTAGAGTATGAGAGACTAGTATTGTTTGTGGTATTTAATTTTTGGTTGGTGCTTCTTCTTCCCGTTGAACTTACAGTTCCTGTCCCTCCACCAAAGCTCTTAATGGTTTTATTAGTTGAGAGTTGTAGGCCGCTGGTAGAATAATTGTAGTCGTTTTTATACAACGAATTTGGTACGGCCGTAGGGTTGTACTGTTTTTTCTCTATTTGGATGGTTGCTTGTCCTTCTTCAGATGTAATGGAGTAAAATTGCTGGGTCTGTGCTTCCGGTTGTGTTGCTGCACGGAAATTCTGTTCCGCCGGTTTGTAACTGGGGAATTTAATTTGTCCTCTAGCTGGTAGTATGATAAAAATAAAAACAGCAGTTAGTAATGTAAGTTTATAGTTGTCTAGTGTCATAATCATTTTACTATAGAGTTTGCAAGCAAACTTTATGGGTGTGCAAAGGTACGATTTTTTTTACGAAGTAAAATGATATGTTCCGTGTTGCGTCCTATTTTGAATTTTTATTTTATATTGTTTTATTAATTTAACTATATGGAGCGATGGATGAGCTGCTGATGCCTTGTGTCGTATATGGCAGAATTTATGAAGATTGTATTAAATGTTTGTGGATATTTGTTGTTTTGCCAAGTATTCCTTATTTTTGCTTCCTCATTTAATTTTGAAGGAATAAAACTAACTAAAAATTAGAACATTATGAAGAAGAAAAATTTATTTATGGCACTTGCCGCCTTGTTTGTGCTGGCATTTGCTTCATGTAACAACGAGCCTGAAATTACAGGTCCGGGTATTGATGACGGAGGAAATGATAAGCAGCCTACAGAAGGAATATTCTCTTGGGAATTCTCTACCTCATTTGGTGAATTTACTACACAGGATGTTTTGGGTGACGAATCTTGGATGATTGATTACGAGACAGCCAAGATGACGGGATATATTAATGCGACCAAAGAAAATCGCGCCAATGAAGACTGGTTGATTTCTCCAGAAATCAAGTTGGAGAATGTTACCGCTGCTAAGCTGAAAATGGAATATGTTGCACAATATTTTGACAACTTATCAGCGGATATTACGGTATGGGTTTCTGAAAACTATACAGAAGGAGCTCCTTCTACTGCACAATGGACGGAAGTTAAGCCTGCCAGTGCATTGGTTGAAGGAACTGATTGGAATACCTTTGCAACCACTGAATATAGCTTGACTTCTTATGTGGGCAAAACAATCCGTTTTGCTATTAAATATGTATCGACTGATACGAAAGCAGGTACTATTGAAGTGAAGAGTGTTGCTGTGGAAGAAGGGGAAGCTGCAGGAGAAAGTACAGAATTGACGGGAAAAGGAACTAAAGAAGAACCATACACAGTAAGCGATGTAATTTCCCTTAATAATTCTATAGTTGGCCCATTCTATGTAAAAGGATATATTGTTGGTCAAGTCGTTGGTCAATCTTTAGATAGTGGCTCTGAGTTTGTTGCGCCTTGGACACCTTCAACAAATCAAAATACAGGAGAGTTAAATACGTACAATACAAATATTTTAATTGCTGTCAGCATTGATGAAACTGATGTGAAGAATGTTGTACCGGTACAACTGCCAAGCGGTGAATTACGAAATGCTTTGAACCTCCCTGAAAATGGGGATATGTATCAGAAAGAAATTCTGGTCTATGGTAATTTGGAAGCATATTTCCGTGTTCCTGGTGTAAAATCACCAACATATGCTGTTGTTGATGGTGTTGAATATGGTTTGAATCCTGATGAGCCTATAGTTGAGCCAGAAGCAACCCCAGTTACAATAGCAGAATTTATTGAGGCATCAGAATCGGAAGAAGTATATTATGAATTGACAGGTACAATAAGTGCCGGTGAAGGTAGTATTAATACTACGTATGGTAACTTTGATTTGGTTGATGAAACGGGTTCTGTTTATGTATATGGTCTGACTGCTACTTATATTCCTGCAGGCGGACAAAACGACAAGTCTTATGCCTCTCTTGGCTTGAATGAGGGTGACAATATTACTATTCGCGGCTACCGCGGATCATACAATGGCAAGGTTGAGGTTATGGGTGCTTACTTTGTAAAAAAGAATTAATAATAAAACAATAGCTGAGGAAAGCGTCGTCTTGAGGGCGGCGCTTTTTTTATAAACAATTTTGTACCTTTGCCTCAAACTTTAAAAGCAACTTATTATGTATAGTGATCCGAAAGAGTGCTTGTATTGCACCAACAATCAGACTTTGCATGACTTGATGATTGAAATTGGCCATTTGAGTGTATCACGTGCGTTTGTGTTTAAAGAACAAACCTACCACGGACGTTGCCTGGTGGCTTATGACAAGCATGTGAACGATTTGAACGAATTGAATGATGAAGAACGCAATGCCTTTATGGCGGATGTGGTACGTGTTACGCGTGCAATGAACGATGTATTTCACCCTGAAAAAATCAATTATGGAGCTTATAGCGACAAGCTGTCGCATTTGCATTTCCATTTGGCTCCGAAATATGTAGATGGTCCTGATTATGGTGGCACATTCCGTATGAATCCGGGGGAAGTCTATTTGACGGACGAGGAATATGCGGCTATGGTAGCCGATATGCGCAAGGCGTTGGGATTGTAAGATAGGCTTTTAGCTTTTACGATGCATTTCGCCCGTTGGCCGTTTGGCCGACGGGCTTCTTTTTTTAGAATTCCACTGATAACCCGATGCGGTAGTTGCGTTTAGGCATGGGGTAGTTGATAATGACATCGTAGTCTTGACTGAGCAGGTTGTTGACTTCGACAGTGGCTTTGAGGCGCACTTTGTTGATGTTCCACATGCCCATGATGGAAAGGTCGTGGGTGTACCAAGGCTGCACGTAATTGTAGATGATATTTTCCTGCTGGCTGTATCGTTCGCCCACATAGATGAAGCTGTAGTTCAGTCCATAGTTGCGCCAAGTGAGCATGGCAATGGCCGAACCGCTGTGCCAGGGAATGTAGGGTATCTGGTCGCCATAGTAGGTGTCGGCAGGGTCAGTTACATCAATGGCTTGCTGGTAGGTGTATTGCAATTTGCCCGTCAGCGTCCAATCCGCCGGGAGTAATAAGGTCATTTGCATATCGGCATCCACTCCATGAATCTTGACCAGGCCAAGGTTGAGCATGGTCCAGCGGAACTGCTGCCCTTTCGGATAGGCAATGATTTTGTCTTTCACCTTGTTGTAATAGACATCCACGCCAATGTGGAACTGGTGGAAGATTTTCTTTTCCTGCTTGAGGTTGTAATGTAATCCGACATTGTGTTGTATGGCCAGCTCCGGTTTCAACTCGGCGTTACCCATGTCGGTGTAATACAGGTCGTTGAAAGTGGGGTAACGGTAAGCCTGCTTGTAGAAGGCACGCAACGATAATCCTATGTCGTGAAAAGGCTGGTAGGACAGGAAGATGGCTGGTGTGGCACGATAACTTCCTTTGGTATGGGATTTACCAGTGTGGTCGTTAATGAATGTGCCTAAAATACTGGCCTGCATTTTCAGTTTGTCGTAGAAGTTCATGGCTGTAGCGGCAGCCAACCAATGGCTGGTGCGGGTGGCATCGATATATTCCGACATGTTGTTCCATTGAAAATCATAGGCCAAGGAAACATCCCACCAATTGAACAAAGCGAACTTGTTGGCAGCTGAAATGTAAAACTCCCGCTGTTTGTATTGGTTGTCGGTGTGGATGAGTTTGTCGTCGTTATTCACGTAATGTGTGTAGTCATAGGCATATTTTGCATTGACACGCAACCCCCAGAAGCGGAAAAACTCATCCTCGAAGCTGCCTTGCAGGAAACTGTTCCTGTCCCAAAGGCGTTCGCCACGCCGCCATACATTGTTGACAATGGCACCGGGGATGCCCCGTTCGGAATTGTAGTGGTAGGTGTGCAGTTTCCAATAGCCGGTAGATGAATAGTAGTGCTGTATGCCCGTTTCCACACGTATGGCGTTGATATCGCCGTTTTCGCGTATGGCTGTGGTGTCATAGGCCACCTCGCCGGAAGGCGTCACCCGTTTGTAGCGAAACTTGTATTTGCCGTCAGAGCTGGTCAGCTCCGCATTCATGGACATGCTGATTTGGTCTGTCAATTTGTATTCCAAGAGCAGTGAAGGGTTGACCAAAAAGAAGGAGCCACCTTTCATGGATGCCTTGACATTGACGTTTTTCCCGTTTTGGAATTTCGGCTTTCTTGATTGCAGGTAAACGCTTCCTGCCGAACCGAATTCACGTGCTGACTGGAAAATATCGCTTCGCTGACCGCTGTATAAAGTGATTTCCTCTAAGTTTTCAAGTGAAAATTTTCCCAGGTCTATCTGTCCGTTTTGGGCGTTGCCCAGCTGGATGCCGTTGTAATAGACCCCCATGTGGTTGGAGCCCATACTTCTAATGTCAATGGTCTTGATGCCGCCCACACCACCATAGTCCTTGATTTGTGCGCCCGCAAAATAGCGTATGGCATCGGCCACGGAAAGGCTGTTGAGGCGTTGCAGGGTTTTTCCTTCCAGTTTCTGGGGCGTAATGATTTCCTTGTCCCTGCGTTTGGCGGTAACGGTTATCTCCTCGATTTCCTGAAGCGAATCGAGTGCATGCAGTGAATACCAAACCGTATCGCCGGGTGTTTGTGACACAGCAATGGCCGTTAGGGTAGTCAATAGTATGGTGATGAAAAAGTGTCGCATAATTTTGGTTTGCAAATATAGGCTATTTTATTGGAATGCCTTGTAGTAGGGAATGGCTTGTTGTATTATCTTTAAAGAAGATAACTATCGGCTCGGGATTGCCAAATTGCAAAACTTTGTTTTTCATTTGTCACTCCACTCGCCTTGTATTATCTTTGTAACCAGAAATCAATGATGCCTTATGATGTCAAAAGCAAACCGTCAGTCTTTATTGGCCACATTGCTGCGTGCTGGGTTGTATTCCGACCAACAATCCTTGTGTGATGCTTTGCGTTCGCGTGGATGTAAGGTAACGCAGGCCACCATTTCGCGTGATTTGGAGGATTTGGGTGTACGGAAGGTGCGCAAACCCAATGGAAAGGATTGCTATGTATTGCCGATGAAGCTGGAAGATGAGACATTGACTGAAGGGCCAACCCAACAGACTTCCCGAAAAGCCTTGTCTTTGGAGTTTTCCGGGCGTTTCGGGGTGCTCAAGACCCGTCCCGCCCTTGCGCAGGCTTTGGCCATGGAGATAGATGCGCAGGAATCGGAAATGATTCTGGGCACCATAGCCGGATATGACACGATATTGATTATTCCTCGTGACGGTTATGACAAAGAGGCGCTTGCCCATTATTTGCAGGCGTTTCTGTAGCAGTCGGTTTGGCTTTTGAGGGAGGAAATCCGTATCTCTGCTTGAATTTTCTGGAGAAATGGGCCAATGTTTCAAAGCCCAGTTCGTTGAATATGGTGCTTGGTTGGCAGTTTTCCTGTGTCAGTTTCTGATAGGCTTTCTCCAGCCTTTTCTCCGTAATCCATTGGGCGGGAGTCATGCCGCTCAGTTCCATACATTCCCTTCGGAAGGTAGAAAGACTTCTGCCCGACAACTCCGCAAAACGCTCCAGAGGGGCGTTATACATGTAGTTTTTCTCCATGAAACTGTTGAGGTCTTGCCGTTGGTGGTTTCGTTTGGCATAGAGCGACAAATAAAGGTCGGGATGCCGTTGTGAGAGAATGTACAGACACTCTTCCTGCTTGATTCTCAACAAATCGTTGTCAGGCTGATCTTGTTTGTTGCAATAGGCATTTAATGACGCAAAAAGCGCATCAAGCCATGCATCCGGGCGGATTTTTTCAAAGCAGTCCATTTTGTGGGATGGAGAGCCTGTTATGCCATGCAAACGCACATGTTTGTTGATGATTTTGTCTGTAAAGTTCAAACAGATGAGCCTGAACGCCTGGTTTTTGGCAGGAAACATCTTTATTTTGGAGAAGCCGCCAGGCGTAACAAAGGCATATTCGTTTGAC
Organism: Candidatus Gallipaludibacter merdavium; assembly: GCA_017694875.1. Taxonomy (GTDB): domain Bacteria; phylum Bacteroidota; class Bacteroidia; order Bacteroidales; family Paludibacteraceae; genus Gallipaludibacter; species Gallipaludibacter merdavium. Next base: position 18,622 of record JADIMG010000084.1, on the reverse strand, counting down.
TTTACGCATAGTGTGTGCTGCTGTGCTGTAAAAAGCGCATGTCCGGATATGATTTTAATGACTTTAAAATGCCGTTCGAACAATTCCCTTTGAGTGGTATGGGTATAGGAAACGGTGAAAAATGGCGCTTCTGAATGTAGTTCGGGTGCTTTCATGGTGCAAAGATAGGTGATTTTTCATCGAAAATACCTTGTTTTGAAGGGAAACAAAAGCATGAATTTTCTGCTTTTTGACTTTTTCAGACAATATAGAATGAATTCTACAGACAAATAAAGGTCGTTGTGAAGGAGTACCTTTGCGCCGTTTTTTAGAAATATGATTATATGGCTATAAAGGAGTTGTCCAAACGTTATCTGTTGTTTGTTTTAGGCTTGTTTATCAATTCGTTGGGTATATGTTTCATCATTAAGGCCGATTTGGGTTCATCGCCCATATCCAGCTTGCCTTATACTTTCAGTCTTCGTTACCCTATGTCGTTGGGAACCTTTACCTTCATCTTGAACTTTTTTATGATTGTAGGTCAGAAAATAGTGCTGGGTAAGGACTTTAAGCAACGAGAGTGGCTGCAATTGCCCATATCAATATTGTTTGGTGCATTTATAGATTTTTCCATGTGGATGTTGTCATGGATAACTCCCGAAAGCTATGTGATGAAACTGGTGGTGTTGCTTATAGGTTGTGGCATATTGGGTTTGGGCGTTAGTTTGGAAGTGATTGCCAATGTGTTGATGCTGGCAGGCGAAGCCTTTGTTCAGGCTGTTTGTGTAAAGTACAAGAAAGAGTTCGGCATTGTCAAGATTTGTTTCGATTGTTCCTTGATGATATTGGCCGTAATATCTTCCTTGATTATTTCTGGAAAGATTTTAGGTGTGCGTGAAGGGACCATCGTTGCTGCTCTTGTGGTTGGATTGTTTGCCCGTTTCTTTAATAAGAAACTGTCTTTTATAAACCGTTATTTGGTGGACTCCTCTTCTCAGGTTGTGGAGGATAAGCCAATAGCAGTTGCCGGGAATGCGTTTGTGGTAACAATTGCCCGTGAATTTGGTAGTGGAGGACGTGAAATAGGCAAGCGTTTGGCTGAGCGTTTCCATATACCTTTTTACGACAAGGAATTGATTGATATGGCAGCCAAGGATGCTGGGGTGGATGTGGATTATGTGGCATCGCGCGAGCAGAATATTCCAAGTTCCTTGTTGTATGAGATGGTGATGCAGGACTTTACCGCACCCTTGGAAAAGAGTTTGTCGCGTGATGATGCCTTGTTTGTGGTGCAGAGCCGGATTGTCCGCAAGCTGGCAGCCCAAGGCTCTTGTGTCATCATAGGCCGTTGTGCCGATTATGTTTTGCGTGATTATCCTAATTGCTTTAAGGTTTTTGTTCACGCTGATTATGACAGCAAGTTGGAGCGGGTCATTACGGAATATCATGAGAGCCGTGAGCAGGCCATAGAAGATTTGAGTCGGGTGGACCATGGTCGTGCCAACCATTACAAGACCTATACGGGTGGCGTATGGAACGATGCTTCGAACTACGACCTGAGTTTGGACAGTGGAAAGTTTGGAGTGGATGGTTGTGTACGGATAATTGAAGAAAGTGTTAGAAAAAGATATACTGTTTAGATTAGTTCGTTGTTTTGTATGCCCTGTCATTGTGCTTTGGCACGTGTCAGGGCATTTTTCGTTTTTGACTTGAAGCGTGCATAAAACATCAGTCCCGCACTGGTGAGTCCGAAGGGGTAGGAGAGCCAAATACCCGTGAGTCCCCAATCAAATATGAATCCAAACAGATAGCCCACGGGCAGGGCAATGACAAAATAGGCAATAAAGGCAAAGAGCATTACCGGTTTCACATCGGCAATGCCTCTTAGTGCATTGGAAAAATTGCATTGCAGTCCGTCGCCCAATTGGTAGAGAATGAAAGGCAATACCAGTTGTGCCGCCAGAAGAACCACATCGGTGTCTGACGAGAAAAGATAGCCTATCTGGTGGCGCAGCAGGAACAAAGGAACGGATACCATAATGGCGAGCAGCAGGATAAGGTGGAAGCCCGCACTGGCTGTGTTCTTTATATTTCTCCAGTCGTTTTGTCCCTTGAAATAGCTGATTCTTACAGCTACCGCAGCCGCCATTCCGTAATAGAGCATAAATCCGAACAGTCCCACAGTGAGCATCACCTGATGAGCCGCCAATGCCGTTTTTCCCAGCCAGCCCACCATAATGGTGCTAAGGCTGAAAGAAGCCGTTTCCATTCCCATTTGCAGTCCTACCGGCCAGCCCAGTTGGTTGAGTTGGGTAAAACTGTCTTTATTGAGTCTTTCCTGCAAGAATCCTTCCTTGTAGGTTCTGTATCGTTTGGCCGTCAGAAAAATGATGATGAAGGTGATGACCATGATGATTCTCGACAGCAGCGTTGAGATGCCAGCTCCCAGCAGTCCCAGTTCAGGGCAACCCCATTTGCCGAAAATCAGCAGCCAGTTGCCAATGATATTGACCAGATTGCCGCCCAGGAGAATCCACATGGGCGTTTGCGTGTCGGTGATGCCTTCGGCAAACTGTTTGAAAGCGTTGAACAGCAGCACAAAGATGAGCGATGCCAGCAACACAAGATAATAAGGGCGCATGAGCGGCAATAGGTCAACGGGTTGGTTCAGACGGTGGATGTTCAGGTATAGAACCGTCATGATGAGCATGAGCAGCAGAGCAATGACCGAGTTGGCCGCCAGTCCGTTTTTGAGCGTTTGCCCGATTTGTATGGGTTTGTTTTGTCCGTAAAGTTGTCCGACAATGGGTGTGAGTCCGTAAGAGAAACCAGTGGAAAACACGATGACCAGATTGAACATGTTGTTGACAAAACTTGCCGCTGCCAGTTCGTTTGTGCCGTAGTGTCCCACCATAAGTGTGTCGGCAAATCCCAGGATGATAGTACCCAATTGTCCCACCATAATGGGCAAACCCAGTTGCAGCAGCGAGCGGTAGTGTTGTCTGTATAGTGTCAGTTGCATGTCGGATGTTCGTTTGGGCTGCAAAGATAGTGTTTTCCTCGTTTAATCACTGTTTGCTATTCTTCAAACTCTCCTTCAATGCTAAACCTTTTGCAGTAAGGCGATATTTCTGGTTTTGACTATTGGGCTTATCAGGCACAGTTGGCTCTATATAGCCGTTATTAATTGCAGGGAGTAAATAATCAGTTCTAAAATAATCTCTATTTTTAATCGACAACAATTCTTGTAGTTCTGAACGCCCTTTCTCTCCGGCAAGAATAGAAATGAGCTTTCTTACTTGTGTGCTTGCATGGTCACTTGCATGGTCACTTGCATGGTCACTTGCATGGTCACTGTTAGTATCATGAGCAGTAATAGGAAAAGTAATGCGGATAAAATTGTCGGTAAATTTGAAGCATTCTTCGCCATAGGCTTTCAGAATACGAGGGATGCCAGAGCCTAACGATTCTACCAGTTCCAAATCGCGATAAATTCTCATCAGCTCCTTGTTGCGTGGAATTGATATACCATTGAAAAATTCCTCTTTGGAGAGGGATTCCGGCAAACGTCCTGCTGAAGTTATCTCCAGTCTGTCGGGAAATATTTCAAATTTGGGTGGCACTTCAAAGGAGTAATCGTTATGTACAATCGCATTGATAACCGCTTCGCGCAAAGCAACCTTGTTCCACAAAGGGGTTTCAATGCGCTCCATAGATGTAATGGTGGCGGCAACTTTGTTTTCTATATCCAGTTTGGCCAACACACTCTTGGTCGCTTTTATGAGAGAACAATATCCGTATTCGTTGTTCTCCACCAAATCACAGCGGTCTAGACTTGAATACTTTGCCACTTTGATAGAATTTCCGTTCTCGTCAGCCAGAAGATAGGCTACATAATTGTATTTCCCATCTTCAGTAAGCAATTCCAATGTTCGTTTGAAATTGTCGTTGAGCCTTTTTCCTCGTTCATCGTAATAGATACGCAACTGTTCAAAACTCAAATCCTGTCGGTTTGACACTATTCGACCAATGGAATTACGTGTCCGCATAGCAAACAGACGGTCAATCTGTTCTTGCGGCATAGGTTCAGCCGATGTCCCAATCCGCATATATGCACCTCGTGGCGTCATTCCATATCTTGTTTTGAAATATGGTTTCTCAATACCGCTTGCTACTGTAACCTTGATAATGCTATGTCCGTCTTTTTGTTCCTCTGCAATATCAAACAGACCCATTGCAGAAGGAGATATATTGTGTTTGATACGTTCTTTCAATTTCAGCATACAGTCATCCACGTCGTTTACTCCTATGGTCCTTCCGTCATTGTCAATGCCAATGTAGATATATCCCCCTTCCTTGTAATTAAGGAATGCCACAATCTCTTTTTCTATATCAAGTTCGTTAGTCAGTTCTCTTTTAAATTCTATGCGGTTGTTTTCTGTCATATTGAAAGATGTAATCGTGGTTTTTTCTTTGAAGATATTCAATTAAGGTGGTTAAATAATTTCATCATTTAGTTTGTACATTAGCATGCTGGCAAAATGTAATTTTCTAGTTGCGTCTGCTTTTGAGATTGTTTGGTTGCAATGTGCTTTAGGATTTCTAATCCCTATCATTGCTCCTGCAAACATTTCCATATATCCTTGTTGAATGTTAATACCAGTTTCTGTTGAAAGATCTCCGATCTTAATAACTGGATTATGAACTGAAAATGCAGCTTGCATTAATTTGGCACCATCCTTTTCAATTGACGTTCTAATTTTATATATGTTTTTAACTCGGGTGTTTACTTCCTTGAATGCCGCTTCTACTGCATCAGCATAATGCCCATTATCATAACGACTTTTAGCAACCATGCTAATTTGTGGGTGGATATTGTCCCAAATTGATGGGGAGTTGTTGTTACCATTACCTTTTAGATATGCAATAGTTGCAATAACCTCACCAAATGAATAAGGATTGATACCATTTCTTGGGGTAACAAATAGTTGTCCATTTCTGGCTTTTGTTACTTGGTCTGGTATTTTTAAATTTGGCAAAATATTGTCTCTTAGTCGATCTCGAAAAATATGATATTCTTGTGGTATAAGCGATATCAATTGATATAGATCATTATAAAGCTCATTATAACTAATTTCTTCACTTGAAATGTGTTGCAAATTAATCATGTTACTAATACGCTCAATGGTCTGTATGCAATTGTTTAATTGTTTGTTATATTTATTCATTGCTTCAATTACTTTTTATATACCAAATCTGCTTCTATCGTTTGTTAATATCCTTACTTTTATCACCAAAACGTTCTTGCAAACTTTATTCCTGAGTATGGGCGTGCTTGTGACTCCCTCTGTTATTGTTTTTTACATGATTTTTTTGTATACAATTGTGGTGCTTGTTGATACTCATAGAATGTCTTTGCGTTTAAATATTTGCAAATATAGGAATAAGACTTTAAAAGAACATGAGTTTGATATGAAAATTCAAGGTGGATATGCAAATTCTTTTTTCTGTTTGCAACGTGTAGTGAAAAGGGTGGAGGATGCTGATAAGATGGAGAGGGGCAAACAGATACTTTCAACAATAGCGGGGTTGCCAAACGGGAATATCATGCAAGTGATTTGAACGAAGAACTTTGTTTTGTTTGAAATCATTCGATTTGCATAATTCAAATAAAATAATCATCTTTGCATAAACTGATGTTCGCATGGCAAAAACAATAAATCCATTCGTAGTAACCGGAAAGATTGCACCGGAATATTTTTGTGACCGTGTAAGTGAATCTGCACGGCTTATCAAGTCGATTACCAACGGAAATAATATGGTCATTATTTCCCCTCGTCGTATGGGTAAAACCGGTCTGATTCAGTTTTGCTATGACAAACCAGAAATCAATAAAGCATACTACACTTTCTTTATAGATATTCTGCATACGTCAAGCCTGCGGGAATTTACATATTTGCTTGGGCGGGAAATATACGAAACACTCCTGCCCCGTAGCCGTAAAATGGCGACACTCTTTATTCAGACCATAAAATCCATTAGCGGGAAATTTGGATTTGACCCCATTACCCAACTTCCAACCTTTAATGTTGAATTGGGAGATATTGAGCGTCCCGAATATACGCTTGATGAGATTTTCCAATACTTGGCGCATGCCGACAAGCCTTGCATTGTTGCTATCGACGAATTTCAGCAGATTGCCAAATACCCAGAAAATAACATTGAGGCATTGTTGCGAACCCATATACGGCGTTTGGATAATAGTCATTTTATTTTTGCCGGCAGTGAGCGTCACATGATGCAGGAGATGTTTGTGTCGTCTGCCCGCCCGTTCTACCATAGTGCCGATATGCTGGAACTGAAAGCCATACCCGCAGAAATCTATGTGCCTTTCGTTGTCCGTCATTTCAAGCAACGCAACCGCACGATAGCTGAATCGGATGTGGAAAAGGTTTACGCACTCTTTCAAGGACACACCTATTACATTCAAAAGACGTTCAATGAATCTTTTGCTGATACCCCCGAAGGAGATGAATGCACGCTGGAGACCATACAGACAGCCATAGATAATATGATAGCATCGAACGATACTATTTTCCGTGAAATACTTTCAAACATTCCCGAAAAGCAAAAAGAATTGCTTTATGCCATTGCCAAGGATGGTGAAGCGGAACGTATTACCTCGTCGGAATTTATCAGGCGCCATAGCCTCACTTCTGCCAGTTCGGTACAATCGGCTGCCAAAAAGCTACTTGAAAAAGACCTTATCACGGAAATCAACAAGGTGTTCTCTGTAACGGACAGGCTATTTGCCATGTGGATAAATAAGTTGTATGGGAGTAGGGGAATTGTTTTTAGGGGAAGAATGGGATTGTGTGAGGGAGTTGTTAAAAGGGGTACATGATGGGAATGTTTTTTAAGTGTATAGGAAAGAGCGAAGGTGGACTAGAAATCGAGAGACTAAATGATTGTTAAATTTTATGTTGTGTGAAAATATTATTACTTTTGCAATATTAATAGGGGGTATTGTTTATGGCAACTACAAATATAAATAGTGAGTTGATTAGACTGAGAGATTTATCTTCTGCTTTTTCGCGTAGTGCATTTGTAGATGTTCTGAATTACAATGATTATTCCCATTTTAATTGGTTAGTATCAAAATATAACACATTGAAATGTGTTACGTATTTTGATTTACTTAAAAAGTCATATTCTTTAATCTCAAAAGACTATAGATGTGAGTATGTATATAAGAATGAGTTGATAAAGCTTCTTCTTAAGAAGTATGGTACAAGAAACTCGGTATTTTATAGTGAATTCAAAGTTGGAAATTCTATTGCTGACATGGTCATGTTTAATGGTGAAAGTAAAGCGTTTGAAATAAAAACCGAGTATGATACTCCTCGTAGATTAGATAAACAAATGGAAAACTATAAGTGTTTTTTTGATAAATGTTATATTGTTGTTCCAGAAAATAGATTAGAAGAGTATTGCAATATTATAGATTCAACAATTGGTATTATAGCCATGAGTTGGAATAATGGCCATATTGTGCTTAAAGATGTTAGGTCTGCGCATCATAATGAACGTTTTGATCCTAGAGCATTAATGTCTTGCCTTAGAACAGATGAATATAAGAATATAGTATTATCATTAGGCATTTCTTTGGATGGAGTGAATGGCTATGATATGTATAAATTCTGTTACAATGTTATTTTACAAGCAGATTCAGGTAAGTTAAGGGAACTTTTCTTGTGTGAAGTAAAGAAGCGTAAAAACAATACATCTTTATTGCGAAAATATCCTATGCCGATTAGACAAATGATGTTGAGTTTGAATTTATCAGCTGATAAAGCGAATAAGTTATTGGAACAACTAAATATTAATATAAATCAAGAGTAGATTATGTATTATCCATATCTTCGTGCAAAACAATATGAGCTCAAGGCCTTAAGGGAGTTCTCAGCAGAACATAGTGAGCAAAAAATTATAACGCCTATCTTGGAACCTGTAAAACAACAACCTAATGCATTGATTTTAGCGATAGATGAGATGATGCATAATAGACTGAAATTTGCACTTATTTTAAATCCGAAAGATGGAGATTTTAAACATCCTACAGTTCATTTTGATGCATGGTATCAACACGATAAATTAATGACAAATAAGGAAGACTGGATTCCTGCTTTTCTTTATTCTAAAAGTAATGCTCATGAGATATCTTCAATGATTGATAAATATGAGCTTGAGCATGTTATGATTATTTTTCGTACTTGTATAGATATTGATGATGAAGATGCATGGGAAATACTCAATAATGAGTCTGTTGAATATATTGTCAATTCTTTCGGATCTACTATTTCAAGAAGATTGAGAAGTCAATTGAAGGAAACAGGAAAACAGATTATCCGATTGGATGATTGTTTTAAACCAAGGGTACGTAATGCTGATTATGCGTATAATGAAGACGAGTTGTTTTCAGAAGAACCATTTTTCTATGCAGATGAAGGCAAATTGGATGGTTATTCAGATTATACAACATTGCCGTCTGAATATATAGAAGGAGGTATGTTGCCGTACGCTTTAGTTATTCATCTCTCGTATAAAAAGAATGAGGAGCAGTTATATGTTCATCATTTTGTTTCAGATAGTAACGAGACGAATAGTGATATTCGAGGAAAATTTCGAGAAGCTGCAAGAAAGGTTGTTTTGTTTTATAAAGAGAAAGATAAGACAGCAGCAGTTTGTGAGATAATAGCAAAAGCGGAAAATCCTGATGGTTATCCAGGTCTAGGGTATTTGAAGAAGTTGTCAGTTAAAAATCATTTGGAATTAATCCTTTCATTATAACAATGTAGTGTATGTATATTTGTAAAGATTGTTTCCATGATGAGGAATTGCGTTCTGAGGTTAGTGTAAATGGTAGTAGTGATGGGGTTTGTGCAGTGTGTGGAGGAAAAGGAAAAGTTATGGATTTTTCTGAGTTTTATGGATTTTTTACTACCTTACTGGAATTGTATTCTCCAACAGTGAATAGTAATAAAACAATCGTTGACATTATTCAGAACGAGTGGCATTTCTTTAAAGATAAAGACGTTGCAATGGTTTTATTAGCTGATGTTATTCAGGCAAATAATCTTGATTACTCAATAGCTGATTTCGTAGATTACACTGATGATATTTGCATTCGTGTTGCAGTTTGGGATAGACTTAAAACTAGTGTAAAAGAAAAATCCCGCTTCTTCACCAATATGGATGAATTTGCTCAGTATAATTATCTGACAGCAGGTAAGAGTTTACATGTTGGTCAAAAATTATATCGTTCTCGTATAACACCCGTTGGTCAAAAGAAAATTAAATGTGATAAAATGGGGTGCCCTCCTAAAGAACTGGCAACAGCAGGTCGTGCAAACCCGATAGGAATACCTTATTTATATTTAAGTGATTCAGCAAAAACGACTTATTTCGAAGTACGTGCAGTCTATTTAGATAAATTAAGTGTTGGTACATTTAGGATAGAACGTGAATTAGAACTTGTTGATTTTATTTACGATGTGAATTTATTCTTGGTATATAATGATGATACTACATCGCTGAAGGAAATCGTCATCAAGAAAAAAATAATAGATGCCATAAGTGAAGATCTTTCCAAACCTCTTCGTAGATATGATTCCGAATTAGAATATGTCCCGACTCAGTTAATTTGTGAATATTGTAAACGGATTGTTGGGGCTGATGGAATAAGCTTTGAGAGTTCTTTGCATAAAGGAGGTCGTAATTATGTATTGTTTGATGATTGTTCTGCAAAATGTATAAGAGTAGATTCGCATGAAATCACAAAAATTGATATTGACAAAAGATAATTTTTTTAATAGTTATAAATTATTAAAATAGCATGTCGTTAATTATTGCTTTACATTTAGGCGAAGGTATTGTTATGGCCAGTGATAGTAGAACAACATTCAATGCTACTATTCATAAGCAAGATGGAACAATAGTCCAAAATAACGGAGTTCATTATAGTGATTCTTCATATAAGACATTCCTAACTCCAAAGGGAGTTGGTATTTCGGCATGTGGTCAAGCAAGTATCAACAACAAACCCATCGCAGGTTATATAGAAAGTTTTATCAATGAACATAAAGATGGATGTGTTGATGAAATTAAAGATGAAATAATTCCATATTTCAAAGCATTATGCCAAACAATAGATACAGATTTTATCATTGGAGGTTATATAAACACAGGAAAAACATATGAACAAAAATTATATAGAATTTTTACCGCTATAGATAAAATAGAATCTATTGATACAGATATTCAAGGAGCAATATGGGATGGTGAAATAGATGTACTTAGTAGAGTATTGACTACAATGTATACGCAGAGTGGTAATGCTTTAACAGATTATCCTATCCCATTTAATCATTTTACAATACAAGATGCTATTGATTTTGCAAAATATGCAATTCAAACCACTATAGATACAATGAAATTTCAACAGCGGACGAAGACGGTTGGAGGTCCTGTTGATATTCTAATAATAAAGCCAGATAATGCTTTTTGGATAGATAGAAAAGAACTTCATAAGTGATAGGATATGAACAAATGGCCAAGAGATAGATACATAGGTCCCGGTGGTGGACTTTACACAGGTCCTGGTGGTGGACTTTACATAGGTCCCGGTGGTGGACTTTACACAGGTCCTGGTGGTGGACTTTACACAGGTCCTGGTGGTGGACTTTACACAGGTCCTGGTGGTGGACTTTATACAGGTCCCGGTGGTGGACTTTACACAGGTCCCGGTGGTGGACTTTACACAGGTCCCGGTGGTGGACTTTACACAGGTCCCGGTGGTGGACTTTACACAGGTCCCGGTGGTGGACTTTACACAGGTCCATGTAGTAACCCATATATGAGTAATTGGCCTCCACCACATATTTTAATTAAAGAACTACAGAAAAGGAATATGAATGATATTGCAGACTATCTAATTAGTATAGGATTCATAGATTACACATATTAAAACGAAAGAGCGACCTTGAGAAATCAGGTCGCTCTTTTACTATTTAAATTATTGTTCAATGATTTTTATATCATCTTTTGATAATTCATAAGCTTGATAAACAAGCTCATCAATTTGCTTTTCTATTGCAGAAGTATCAGTTGAGCTGTTTGTTTTTGCATCAATAACCTTTTTAACCAATTCTGAAATCGTCGCTTGAGCATTTGGGGACAACTGTGGAATAGGGAAATTATCAACCTCATAGCCATTGACATTACTATTAGTACTGAAACATCTAAAAAACCAATTTATGGTTTTAGAGTTAAGGAATCCCAATAAACAATATAGATCTGTTGATTGTGATGGCAGTATATAATTGCACGAATTTGCCAAATAATATCCTTGAGGTACAATAGACATTATAAGTCTAATTTTGTCATTTGCACCTGTCATTCCTTGCATAGCAATTCTTTCAAATTTATGATGGGTAGATTTATCAGTTGTGCCATATTCTGATAAATATTTATCTTCTTCAAGATAGTCAATTTGACCTTGACTCATTTGAAATGTATAATGATATCGTTGAATAGAAGCACCTTTCAGAATGATAGGGTTCACCACATTGGAACCAAAATATTTCTTATGGAAGGTTACATTCAATTCTCCCTCAATACATTTAAGAGTGACTTCTTTCTTTTTCAACAATTTTATTACGATAGTTTTGTATTCTGGGCGTAAACGTGGAATCGTATAATCAACACTATCAATAGCAATAATATCATTTAGAGAAAAAGATGTATTTAATCCAGAAGATTTATATTTATCATCCCATATATGTATGGGGAAGATATAATTACTATCTACTTTGGTATTTTGTATTAAGGATATGCACACACTCATTTTTACACTTTCAAAAACTCGCTTTTTTTTACTATCTCGTTCAGGGAATGAATCAATCTTGATAATTTTTTTATTTCTAAGAATATACTTTCTTAAATTAGTAGCCTGTCGATCTCCCAAAAATGAATTTTGAAAGATAAAGCAATTTATTCCATTTGAAGCTAATAATTTCATAATTGCATTTGCGATAAAAAGTTTATATGCATTTAATTTTCCTCCAAATGCAATAGTATAGTCCTTATCACGACGCAGGTTACTAATTTCTCCAATATGAGATTCTTGATATAAGAAATATGGCGGATTCCCGATAACAATATCAAAGCCATTTTTACCATCTTCGCGACTGAACACGTCACTGAACCAAGTATGCCACAGGAAGAACTGGTCGTTTTCGGCAAGATTAATGGTTTGGAGTTCTTGTAGAATAGCAGAGTCGTAGGATTGTACAGTCAGTTGTTTTTTGATGGTGTTGGCAATTTCCTGTTGCAGTTTCATCTTTCTGTCGTGGTCTGAGCAGGAATAATAGGTGGACAGCAGATGTGAAACGGTTTTTTGCAGGCGGTTTTTCTCGTCATCAAAAATCAAGGGTTGGCGATAGTCTTTTTTACTGCTCTTCTCGTAAGTGAGTTGGCTCAAATCGACGCCCTTAAAGCTCTCTATAAGCGAATTGCCTTGCATAATCTTATAGTCAAAGTTGGGCAGTGGAGCGGGTGTTTCTTCGTCCACAACAATAGAAAGCCAAAAGCGCAGGCGCGCAATGTCAACAGCGCCTTTTTCTATGTCAACTCCATAGATATTGTTTTGTATGATGCTTTTTTTTATTTCTGCACGGTTGTTGTGCTCGCCGTTCAACGCTTCACGACAATGGAGCAGTTCGTTCAGCAAGCCCATGGGAAATGCGCCGGAGCCGATGGCTGGGTCGCAAATCTTGACTTCTTCCAGTGCGCGAAGCAGACGGGCTTTCTGGCTGTCGGGGATATAGGCGGCTCCATCTTCGGGGGAGAGGACAAATTTCCTGAGTTTCTCGCTGGTAATGGAAGTGTTGGTTTCCAGATAGGCAATGAGCGACTCCTGGCACATGTAGCGCACTATCTCTTTGGGGGTGTAGAATGCGCCTTTGTCCTTATTGTCTTCCAGCAGGTTTTCAAAGATTTTACCTAGCATTTCGGGGTCAACGCCTATTTCTGCGTCATTGGGGTCGTTTTCGTCGATGGTGAAATTGTATTCACTGAAAAACTGGAACAGACGCTTGAAATATTCGGCAGGAAAACGGCTTTCGGGTTCGTCTTCCTCGTCACGCTCAAACAGACCGCCATTGAGATAGGGGATATCTTGCCATTCATGAAGCAAGGAGGAGTCCCAACCATAATCGGCAAACAAGGCTGAACGTTGGGCGGGTGGGGTGTTCAGTATGCCGAAAAACAGTGGTTCGAGCACGGCATCAAGAAAATTGTGCTGGTAGGGGGAGTGTTCAAATAGGTTTTGCATGTAGTTGAGGTCGCCACACATCCATCCTTTGCGTTGCAGGAAGTGGAGGAATGTGATGCGTCCCATCATCTTCTTTACATAGTCACGAATCTTTTTCTCGTTATGGCCGAATGCACGCATGAGTGAGGCGTTGGGACTTCCGAGTACTTTTTCCTGCCACTTGTTGCCCACCTTGACAAAACGTTTCCCCGTAACATATTGGATGAAGTCGGCATATTGTTCACGATATTTGTCGAAAAACTCGTCGGAGAGGGCTTCGACTGAGAAGGCGGTTTTCAGATTTTCAAATGATATGCCCTTATTCTGCAAGAAACGGAAACGTTCGATAGGGGTTTTGTAGAGCAGTTCATGACTACCGAAAACGTATGTATATCGTTTGGGTGATGTGGCTTCGCCTTTGATGTCGCAAATAAACGACAGGCGCCAATGGTCGCCGCTATCGAACACTACCAGTGCGGCATCGAATTCACCCCATGTGGGGTTGATAAACGACTTGACAAGGTTGCGGAGGCCTACACGCTTATTGACAACAGAGCCATGGGCAATAGGATAATGAAACAGACCTATGCGATAGCTGTCGGTGGTGTCAATGCATCCTAAATAGTAGCCGTTGTCGGTGTGGCTGCCAATGATTTTTTCTGGAGTGGCTTTCAATTCGGTGGCGTTGAGAAAGTGTTGCAGGAACGAGTACCAATCAGTTAGGTGGAAGGGTGATTGGAAGAGCTGTCTCATGCTGTCGGATGTGTATGTGGTGGCCATAGCGGTGTCTATTTGAATGATTCGGAAATGATGATTTGTGGGTTGGAAATGTCATGAGCTTCGTGGCGTTGCTCCCTGTTCATGGTCTGATATTCATCCAGCAGTTCGGATATCTTGTTTTGCAAAAGGTATTCGTCCTGCTTGATTTTGGTGCGGTTGTTCCTGTACTCGCGCGACAGGGTTTTCAGATAGCGGGGGAGCTGGGCATAGATGCCTTCGTTGATATATCCTATCAGCACGTCGCATTGCGTTTTGAGTTCGCTGTCGGCGCATATCTGCTTGATGGTGCGCAGAAACTTGTTGGCCTCCAGTGAAATCTTGTCAAGGTCGGTACGGTTGATGGAGGAGGTATCTGCCGCTTCCACATATTCTGCGGTATATCGGGCCAAGGCGCTGTTGACATGTCTGTAGTGTTGCTCTTCATTGCTGAAGGGGACGGGCTGTTCTTCGGGTTGGGCTTTGAGGTATTTGACCGCCTCAAGGAAATCAATCACTTCTATGCCTTTAGAATTAGCCAGATAGAACTCTGTCTTTACGGAAGATGAAACGAATATGACGGACTTGCCGCTGTGTTTGCCCGTGTGGCGCATGACACGGCTTTTCATAGGCAGAGCCTTGATTTTGTGATAGAGCTTGCGGTCGTGGTTGTAGAGTTCGCGCACTTCACGCAACAGGGCAATCTTCTTGTCGATGCTGTCCTTTACGTTGCTGTCGAACATCTGAAACTCTTTTACTATTTCCTCTCTGGAGTAGATTTGTGCGTCTTCGCCAAATGCGGAATGGAAGCCCTGCAACTTGACAAGGGCATTCTTGTAGAGCTGGATTTCCTTGTCGCCTTGCTTTGACGGGTAGAACATATAGTTGTAGATGTTGGGAGCGAGGGAGCCGATACGGTTGACACGCCCAATGCGCTGCATCAGCCGGGTAGCATTCCAAGGCGAATCATAATTGACAATCACATTGGAACGGTGGAGGTTTACACCCTCTGCCAAAACATCGGAAGTGATGATGATGTTGTAGTGCATGGAAGCGCTGCCGAAGTTGGCATCGAAATTTTCCTTGATGGTTTGCGTCAAGCGGTTTCTGTTGGCGGCTGTTACCATCAGCACATCACGACGCCCTATATCGCGGGTCAGCCGTTCGTACAGATAGTGGAGTGTGTCAACACTTTCGGAGAATAGCACCAGTTTGCCTGAGGGATTGATGTCCTTGTTGAAAAAGTTTTGGGTCAGGTTTTCCCGGAACTTGTCGAATTTGGGGTCTTTGGTTTCCTGTTCCCATTCTGCATTGAGCTGTTCCAGAATGATGCGGTCGTGGTGGAGCATCTGGAGGAAGTCGGGTGTGAAGGCATCGGCGGTAAAAAGTATGTCTTCGGCAACATATCCTTTTGCAAGGGCATATTCGATGATTTCGTCAAGCTCCATGTTTTTGACCTGTAGGTCTTTTACCTTCAGGTCGGGAGCAATGATTACCTTGTTTTCATCGAACATCTTAATCATATCTGTGGTGATGCGGAGGAGGGTTTGGAGTGACTTTTTGAAGGCGTAGAAACTGCTCTCCAGCCGCTTGACCATGTGCACACGATAGATGCCAGCCAGTGTCTGGCCGATATGGACAGCATTCCTGTATTTGTGGCGGTGTTCCGGCTTCAGAAATTCCACGGCACGGTAGCGGGCGTAATGGAGGCCTTGCCCTTCGGGATTGTTGTCAGACTTGCCGTCGGTCAGTTGTTTCAGCGTTTCGTAAAAGCGGTTGCTGGTATCGGCATCCATCACATATTCCAATTCATTGGGTGGCAGAATGTTGGGGAAAATGATGCCTTGCGACTGTATGTCGGCCCTGTAGTCAGGGTCGTTGAGGATGTTGTTTCGGGTGCGGCGAACCGTTACCTTGTCAATCACCTTATTGCGTATCTGTTCGTAGATTTTGTCCACTTCGGCGGTTACATCGCGCTGGTCGCGTTCGCGCATCAGTTTCTTGTAGTCGTGAATGAGTGGAGCAAAGAACGCTTTGAGGTTGGGCACTCCGTCAATGGTGCAACTCTGGCTGTTTTGAAACAGCAGCAACTGGTTTTGCAAATCATCAGGGCGGTTGTTCAACGGAGTGGCGGAAAGAAGCATCACCTTCTTTTGTGAGCTCTTGAGCAAGCCCCAATTGGCACGCGGAGACTTGCATATTTTCTGCAATTCGTCGTATTTGCCGGAGCTGTCGCTACGGAATCCGTGTGCTTCATCTACGATGATTAGGTCAAACTCCTCTTTGTCCTTGTACTGGTTACGGCCTTCCAGAATTTTCGACAGGCTTCCGTTGGTAATGAATTGTGCCTTCTTGTAGATGCCAAACAATTTGAAGGCGTTTTTCCAGTTGTCTTCCAGTGCGGGGGGATAGATGATAAGGATGTTGGTGTTTTTGCCGTTGGCTTCCACAAAGCGCTTGGCTATCATGGTGGCTATCATGGTTTTTCCCAAACCGACGACATCGGCGAGAAACAGACCATTGTGTTGCATCAACATCTGGTAGCCTTGAATAACCGCATCCTTTTGGTATTTCAAGTCCTTGACACCGTCGGGCAGTTGAATGGAGAAATCGTCTTCCACCTGATCGCCAAAGGTGTCGATGAGCACTTTGATGTACAGCTCGTAAGGGGTGGGTTGATAGCCCAGATAGGTCTTTTGCCTGTAATGGTCAATATCGCTTGCCGAGAGGGGTATGGCCTCTTTCCACAAGGTCCAGAATTCATCGGAACAATACTTGACATCGTCGAAGTCTTTCAACGCTACATTGAGTTCGTATTGGGGCGGTTGTTTGATGCCCAAACCAGCGTCGGAAATGTTGGAAGAGCCCATAATTACCCAACCGTCGCTATGCTCGCTGTGGTTTTGCGGCAGGCAGAGATAGAATTTTGCATGCAGGTTTTTGGTGGCGTGGATGCGCATTTGAAGTCGTCCGGATGCAAGGTCCTCGCACATTTGCAGAATGCCTTTCTCGACTTCGGGCGTGTATTGGGCATTGACAATGTCTTCCTTGAAGCTTTTGTGATAGATTTCCTTTGCCTTGTCTTCATCGGCCAGCATTAGGAGTGCCTTGTTGTGCTTGCGGAATATATCGTCGATATTGATGCCTACCAATATCTTGATTTCTGATATATCGCCCAGTTCTTTGCGCAACTTGAAATAGCCGGATGAGCGGAAGAAGCCTACGACGGCCAGAAAGCGGTCGAAGGTTGCCATTTCCGATGCAATGCCTTTCAGTTTGTCGAAAAGCGTATTGCCCAGTCCATTGTTGAAAAATTTTGTACTCACGTGGTAACAGCGTGTTTTTCAGGTTCAGGACTTCGGCAACCTTGAATTTTATAGCATGAAGGAAAATTCAGACATAAAAAAAGCGTGAAGCCCTGCACTGTCGCTCGCTTCACGATCTGAGGCCTTCGCATTGCCCTACCTGTCGAAACGAGCAACGCATAGCCCCACGCCGATATGTATAACACAACCTCAATACCCTTATGGGCCAATGGCGTAGGGATATACCAATGGCTATGTGGCATTTTGAGGTATGTATATAACACACCCACGGGGCATTCACGTTGCTTTGTTCTTGACAGGTATTTGAAATTTGCGAAGTTTCAGATCGTCAAAACAAAAGCGTAGTAAACGCCTTTCTCTATGTCTTGTCCCATCCTCCCGTTCTTCTCTATTAGAGATAGAACTGTCGGCGTAGGACTTTGCGAAAATTTAGCAAATGATCGGGTAAAAGTTTCTTTTCACTGATACATTCACCATCAATCATCGCAAACTTTGCTCGCAAAGTTAAACAAAATATTCTCTTCGGCATATAAAATAGTGTGACAAAATGCATTTACTCTGTCTTATCAATGCGTTTTATCGACGATTTTTTTTCTGACTTTGTTGGGTAAGATGCTGATTGATAGTCTGTATTGCCAGATCTTTTATATCGCGTGCTGCTGTATCCGGTGAAACCTTTACATGTTTTGCCCAGTTCTTGGCCGTCAGTTTGCCGGGATAACCGTCCAAATATAAATTCAAGACTTCGCGTTGTCGTTCGGCCAGGACTGTTTAGGCATGTGTTTGCCAGAATATGGCCTTGTTAAGAACCTTCGACATGTTTCATCGGATGGCTCTATGGAACGGGGCAGACAGTCAAGATACCAGATGATCCATTCTGTAATCTCGCAATTTCCCTTCTGTGTTTTCTCCAATATGTCTTAATTCCTTGTTCCACGAAAGGGAAGGTCATTCGTTATGTTCATGTATATACATAGGCATCACTGTTTTCTGCAAATATGCGGTTTTGCAGATAATTAACCGCAAAATTTGCGGCTTAATGTAGGGTGGAATAAAAGTTTGCTTTGATAGCAGGGGTGGAGTGTAGGAAAAAAGAGATACAAAAAAGCGAAACCCGAGAGTTTCGCTTTTCTGTGGTGCCACCAGGAATCGAACCGGGGACACAAGGATTTTCAGTCCTTTGCTCTAC